>DATLJF010000311.1:0-16894 GCA_035539015.1 Stenotrophomonas sp.
CCAGAACGTCACCGAGACGTAGCTGGCATCGGCGAAGTACCACTCCAGCGCCAGGTCGAGGTTGTCCGATTCCAGAGGGTCAAGCTCGGGGTTTTGCGCGTTGCCGGCCGCACGGGTGGACGGGTTGATCATGATCGAACCGGTCGGCGTACCCGGGGTCGGGCCGGCGATCAGGTTGTTGTACGGTGCGCGCGCAATGGTCTGGCCGAACGACGCACGACCCTTCAACTGTTCGGTGAAGCCGATGTCGAAGTCCAGGTTCGGCAGCACGTAGCTGTAGCTGTGCTCCTGCGCGAACGGCTGCATGTCGGTGGAACGCTGCAGCTGGAAGTCGTTGTTGGACTGCCACAACAGCGCGGTCGGGGTGGCGACCTGCGAGACCGAAGTCAGGTCGGTCTTCTCGTAGCGCACGCCGATGCGGGTGTTGGTCGGCATGCCGCCGAGCTCGCCCTGCAACTCCAGCTGCATGTACGCCGAGTTGGTCTTCTCCTCGATCGTGTTGTCCGAGCTCAGGTTCTGGTTGCGGTCGGTACCGACGCCATAGACGCCCGCGGCCCACTGCGCCAGCTGGTCGGCATTGCCGCGCCAGGCACCGGGTGCAGCACCGTTGGCGCTGAAGTCGTCGAACATGCCGGTGATGCTGACCGGACGGATCAGGTCCATCAGGCCCGGTGCGGTGCCGGCATCGGTCACGCCCCAGTCGCCCAGCGCAGCGTAGGTATCGCTGATCTGGCGCTGCATGGTGGTCTTGGACGAATCAACACCGAACTGGAAGCGGCCGTTGTCGAAATCCCAGGTGCCGTCGACACGGCCTTCCTTAATTTCGGTGACCTGCTTCTGGTAGTAGATGCGCAGCACCTGGGTGCCGATGTTGTTGGCCTGGAAGTCCGGGTTCAACACGCCATTGGTGCCGGCGTAGGAGTCAGCCGCGGTCGGGTACCAGGTACGCGCGCCGATCGGCAAGCCGGTGTTGAAGGACAATTCCTGGCCCCACTGGCCACCACAGCTCGGGCCAGCGGCGCAGTTGTTGGTGCCAGCCAGGCTGAAGTAGGTGGCGCTGCCACCGGTAAGCGGATCGTTCGGCAGCGACTGGGTCTTCGAGTCGTGGCCGTCGAAGGTCAGGCGGAAGTTGTCCGAAGCCTGCCAATCGGCGTTGAAGCCGATCGAACCGAGCTTGTACTTCTGCATGTTGCGCTGCTGTTCCATGCCGAAGTCCTTGGAACCGGTCGGCACGTCACGCAGGTAGATCGGCGTCGCCACCGTCTGGCCGGTGTCGAAGGTGATGTCGGTGATGCTGTTGGCGCGCTGCAGCCAGATGCCCTGTTCGCCGCGGTTCTCCTCGATCTCGTTGAGCGAGTAGGTGTAATCCAGGCTCAGGGTCAGGGTGTCGGTCGGGGCGAACTGCAGCACCGCCTGGCCATTGGTGCGCTCGCGCTGGAAATCGGCGAACGCATAGCGCAGATCGTTCGGGATGCCGTACAGCTGGCCGATCTCAGGTGCGTTGGTCACCACCGCGTCCGAACGCAGGCCCGGGTCGCTGCCAGTCCAGCGCTGGATGTTCCAGGTGTTTTCGGTGGCCTGCACCGAACCGCCGTGGCGCTTCTGGTAGCTGGCGCTCAGGCCGATGCCCCAGACCTTGTCCTTGCTGGTGTAGCTGAAGATGCCGGAGACTTCCGGGGTGATGCTGTTGCCGAACGGCTGCGAATCGTCGGACATCGCCTTGGCGCCGGCGCTGGCCACGATGCCTTCGTGGTTGAACGGCTTGTCGGTCAGGATGTCGATGGTCGCGCCGATGCCGCCGCTGGGCGAGGTGGCACGGCTGGTCTTGAAGACCTGGATGCCGGTGATCGCCTCGGAGGCGAGCTGGGCAAAGTTGAACGCGCGCGTGCCGACGTCGACGCCGCCGATCGGCACCTGGCCGGGCGCACCAAAGGCGTCGGCACCGGGGATCTGGCGACCGTTGAGGGTCACGGTGTTGAACTGCGGACCAAAGCCGCGCGCGGTGACCTGCGCGCCTTCACCGTCACGGCGCTCGATCGAGATACCGGTAATGCGCTGCAGCGACTCGGCGAGGTTGGTGTCCGGGAACTTGCCGATGTCTTCGGCGCTGATCGCGTCGACCACGCCGGCCGAATCGCGCCTGATGTTCATCGACTGGTTGAGGCTGTTGCGGATACCGGTGACGGTCACCGTATCAAGCGTCTTGGCCTCATCGCTGCCGCTCTGCGTGGCTTGTTGCGCCTGCGGGGCAGTGGGGGCGTCCTGCGCGAACGCCGGGTTGATCACCAGCACGCCACCGACGAAGGTGAACATTGCACGCGACTTCAAACTCTTCAGCTTGCGACTCATCAGTGTGCCCTCAAGTCAGTAATCAAACGGCCTGCGACCACGGCGGGCAACGTGCCTGTCACCGCGACCGTCTGTTGTGCGTTGAAATCGAAACTGCACCCTCTCATGTAGCCCCCTACGAGCATTTTGTGTTCGCCCCCCCCAGGGCATTCGCAGGCCAAACGGCCCACGGGCGTTGGATCCGGGCGACGGTCGAGACGCCCGCTACTGCAGTGCCGGTGACGTGGTGATTCCCGGCCCTTCGATACCGGTCAAGCGGTGATGCCTACAGCGTCGATCGAGCAATGGGACCGCCGGTGTTGGGGCGGTTCCGTGGTAGCGCTATCACTGAACGGACGTTAAGAAACCATGCATGACAGCGCTTGTCACCGTGCGCTGCAACAAAATTTTTATGTTTGCCGGCGGGCGCTTTTGGACACAAAGATGTAAGCGTTACCAACGCCCTTTGGTTACTTCGGATACGAAGCGATCCGG
This sequence comes from Stenotrophomonas sp., assembly GCA_035539015.1. Taxonomy (GTDB): domain Bacteria; phylum Pseudomonadota; class Gammaproteobacteria; order Xanthomonadales; family Xanthomonadaceae; genus Stenotrophomonas_A. Next base: position 2,824 of record DATLJF010000311.1, read on the forward strand.
CATGGCCGTTGACGCCAGATTGCGCAAACTCCCTGGCGCGGGACGGCGGCGGCGTAGCTGGGGCCTGTCAGGCGCGCCGGGCGAGCAAGGTTTTGAGCCGCAGTGCGTTGGCAACCGCGAACCCGTGGGCGGTGTTGTCGAAGATCACCCAGGGCTGCTGCCGGCCCTTGGCCCAGGTCCGGACCTGGGCCGCAAGCGCTTGCAGGGCCGGCTCTTCATAGGCGCTGTAATAGATCCGCGGCGAGCCGTGCCAGCGGAAATAAGGCCAGGAGGGGTCGGCGCCGGGAACTGACGCCGCCGGTACTCGCGCGGGGTCCGCCGCGGCCCGCCCTACCCGGTAGCGCAGCAGCAAGGCATCGGCGGGGGCGGCGAACCAGCTGGCATGCCGCGGCTCGCAGGTAACCGGCAGTTCGGTTCGCCGGCGCAGCATCGCGAAGAAGCTGGCGGCGGTGCGCGCGTCGAAGGCCAGGCTGGGCGGCAGCTGCAACAACAGGCCACCTAGCTTGCGGCCGAGCCCTGCCACCTCGTCCAGGAACCGGTCCAGCGCCGGCCCGGTACCGCGCAATGCCAGTTCGTGCGAGATGGTCTTGGGCAGCTTGGCGGAAAAGCGGAAGCCGGCCGGCACCGTTGCCGCCCAGCGCGCATAGGTGCTGGCCTGATGCGGCCGATAGAACGAGGAATTGATCTCCGCTGTGTCCAGGGCGGTCGCATAACGTGCCAATACGCTGTCGCCGCTGGCGAACGCATCGGCGTGCTGCCGGGGGATGGACCAGCCCGCAGTGCCGATGCGGATGCGTGGTTTCGCCGCCGCCATCGCTTAGTCGTACAACACTTGGCAATTGGGACAGAAGAAGGTCCGCCGGTTGGTCTTGCCCAGGTAGGCCTTGGTGACCGGCCCGCCGCACTGCGGGCATTGCCGCTTGGTGTGGATGAGCCAGTGCTTGCGCAGCACGAACGCCTTCTTCCACTCCAGGAAATCGAAGCTGTACTGGCGCGCTTGCTTGATCAACTCGCCCAGTTTTCGCGGCGGCACGGCACCGACCTTGCTCGAAGGATGTACGCCAATGCGGAACAGCACCTCGTTCTTGATGATGTTGCCAACCCCAGCAAAGATCTCCTGGTCCAGCAAGGCGTCGGTGACCAGCGTGTCCGGCAGGCGCTTGAGCTTGCGCCGGGCCAGCTTCGGGTCCCAGGCATCGTCGAGGACATCGCCGCGCCAGTCGTAGGTATCGTCCAGGTCGCCTTCGATATAGCGCAGGGAGGAACTGTAGAAATTCAGCTCGCCGTTGTCGAAGCGCAGCGATAGCCGCTCGGGCCGGTCCTTGCGTGTGTCGATGGTGTAGCTGCCGAACATCAGCATGTGCACGCGCAGGCTGAAGCCGGCGAACTCGATCAGGAAATGCTTGCCCCAGCTCCGCAGCGCGCGCACCCGCCGCCCTTGCATGCGCTGCAGGTCCAGGCTGCTGTTGCCACCGACGCTACGCACGGTCTTGCCGCGAAACTTGGCCGCCGCTTCGCGCAGGATGACGATGGAGGGACCTTCCGGCATGCGATCACTTGTGTGGTGGAAGCTCGATTCTGCGTCGCCTGCGTTAGAGGGGGGCGAAGAACCCCGGCCGCCGTGGTCACCGATCGTGCACGCGGACTGGCGTTTCATCGCAGCGTCCATCGCTTTCCCTGCGCTTATGGCTACCCGCAAGAAGACGATCCGGCCCGATCCCGATGCGTGCATCCGCGTGCGCGGCGCGCGCGAGCACAACTTGAAGGATGTCGATGTCGACCTGCCGCGCGACGCACTCGTGGTGTTCTCCGGCATCTCCGGCTCGGGCAAGTCCTCGCTCGCTTTCGGTACCTTGTTCGCAGAAGCGCAGCGCCGCTACCTGGAGTCGCTGTCGCCGTACGCACGTCGGCTGATCGACCAGGTCGGCGTGCCCGAGGTGGACAGCATCGACGGCTTGCCGCCGGCCGTCGCCCTGCAACAGCAACGCGGCACGCCCAGCGTGCGTTCCTCGGTCGGCAGCCTCACGACCCTGTCCAGCCTGCTGCGCATGCTCTATTCGCGCGCCGGCACCTACCCAGCGAAGCAACCGATGTTGTTCGCCGAGGACTTCTCGCCCAATACCCCGCAGGGCGCGTGTCCGAACTGCCATGGGCTGGGCCATGTCTATGAAGTCACCGAACGCTCGATGGTGCCGGACCCCTCGCTGAGCATCCGCGAGCGTGCCATTGCCTCCTGGCCGCCGGCCTGGCATGGCCAGAACCTGCGCGACATCCTGGTCACGCTCGGCTATGACGTAGACCGCCCCTGGCGCGAGCTGCCGAAGAAGGACCGCGACTGGATCCTCTATACCGAAGAGCAGCCCACTGTTCCGGTGTACGCCGGCTTCACCCCGGCCGAAACGCGCGCAGCGCTACGCCGCAAGACCGAGCCCAGCTACATGGGCACCTACACCGGCGCGCGCCGGTACGTCCTGCATACCTTCGCCACTACCCAAAGCGCGCTGATGAAAAAGCGCGTCGCGCGTTTCATGACCGGTGCACTGTGCCCGGTTTGCAAGGGCCGGCGACTCAAGCGCGAGGCGTTGTCGGTGAAGTTTGCCGGCCTGGATATCGGCGAACTGTCCCACTTGCCGCTGGATCGTGTGGCGCAAGTGCTGGCGCCTGCCGCCGACGGCCACTTCGCGGCGCCCACGCGCGCACACGCCCGCAGCAAGGCGGCCGGTCGCCAGGACATCGCGCGGCGGGTAGCAGCTGGCGGTGCGGCGCATGCCGGGGGGTCGGATATCCGGCGCACCCCGGACCTCTCCGAGGAAAAACGCATCGCCGCCCAGCGCATTGCCCAGGACGTGGGGCAACGGATCGCCGCACTGCAGGCGCTCGGGCTGGGCTATCTCACGCTGGACCGAACCACCCCCACGCTGTCGCCCGGCGAATTGCAGCGCCTGCGGCTGGCCACGCAGGTGCGTTCCAACTTGTTCGGCGTGGTCTACGTGCTCGATGAGCCTTCCGCCGGCTTGCACCCGGCAGACGCCGAAGCCCTGCACGACACCCTGGCGCAACTGAAGGCGGCCGGTAACACGCTGTTCGTAGTCGAGCACGACCTGGAGATGCTGCGGCGCGCCGACTGGCTGGTGGATGTCGGCCCCGATGCCGGACAACATGGCGGCCACGTGCTCTACAGCGGCCCACCGCCAGGGCTGCGCGAAGTCGCCACCTCGCACACCGCGCGCTACCTGTTCGCCCCAACCGCGCCGGTGCACCGAGCGCGGCGCACGCCCAAGGGTTGGCTGACGCTCAGCGGCGTACAGCGCAACAACCTGCACGGCCTGGATGCACGTTTCCCGCTGGGTACCTTTACCTCGGTGACCGGCGTCTCCGGCTCGGGCAAGTCGAGCCTGGTGAGCCAGGCGCTGGTCGAATTGGTGGGCGGATACCTCGGTCATGAAGAACCTGCCGAGGCGCAGGAAACCGAGCTACTGCCCTCGGCGCCGCTGGCGCGTGTGCGCGGCAAGCTGGGCGGCGACGTGACCGCGATCGGCCGGCTGGTCACCGTGGACCAGAAGCCCATCGGGCGTACGCCGCGCTCGAACCTGGCCACCTATACCGGCCTGTTCGACCCGGTGCGCAAGCTGTTCGCCGCGACAGCGCTCGCGCGTTCGCGCCGCTACGGGGCCAGCCGCTTTTCTTTCAACGTCGCGCAAGGCCGCTGCGAAACCTGCGAGGGCGAGGGCTTCGTGCAGGTGGAACTGTTGTTCATGCCCAGCGTCTATGCGCCCTGCCCTACCTGCCACGGCAGCCGCTACAACGCCAAGACCCTGGAGGTCAGCTGGAACGGTCGCAATATTGCCCAGGTACTGGAGATGACCGTCGAAGAAGCACTGGCCTTCTTCGACCAACAGCCCAGCATTACCCGTCCACTGACCTTGCTGCGGGATATCGGCCTCGGCTATTTGCGTCTCGGCCAGCCAGCCACCGAGTTGTCTGGCGGCGAGGCACAGCGAATCAAGCTCGCCACCGAACTGCAGCGCAGCCAGCGTGGCGACACGCTCTATGTGCTGGACGAGCCCACTACCGGCCTGCACCCACTGGATGCCGACCGGCTGATGGCGCAATTGCATGGCCTGGTCGATGCCGGCAACACCGTCATCGTGGTCGAACACGAGATGCGCGTGGTCGCCGATAGCGACTGGGTGATCGATATCGGCCCGGGCGCTGGCGAAGCCGGCGGTCGTGTCCTGGTCGAAGGGACGCCGGAAACGGTGGCCCGAGCCCGGGGCAGCCGCACCGCCCCCTATCTGCAGCGCTGCCTGGCCGGGCGCTGAGATCGCGCCGGGTTATTGGCCGGTGGGATACGAAAGCAGGATGACCAAGGGCTCGGTCCCCGTCTGCTGCAGCGCATGCGTGCTGCCGGCCCGCGTCAACAGCGCATCGCCGGGCCCCACCTCGTATTGCTTGCCATCCAGCGCATACAGGCCGCGACCACTGACCACGTAGTAGATCTCGTCCTTGTGGTGCTGGTGCAGCCCGATGCCGGCGCCATCGGCAAGCACGCGCTTGCGCAGCACGAAACTCAGGCCCGGCTGGTCGGCGAAGAAGGAGTAAGCGGTGGTTGGACCGGCCCCGCCGTGCGGGCCCGGCTGCACCTTGCCGATGTCGCGCTCGTGCACGACCAAGGAAGGATTGGCCTGGCCGGCGCGATCGGCCGCGGCGCTGGCTGGCGCACCACAATCGATGTCGCGCTTGAGCTGCGGCTTCAGGGCCGGCTCCAGGACGACCCAGTCACGCACCAGCAGGCAGGCCACCGCGGTGGCGCCGGCGCGGCTGAAGTGAGTGCCATCGGCCTTGTTCTGCTCGGGCACAAACAGGAAGTAGGGCTTTGCGGCCTGCTCGCCAAGCGCTCGAACCCAGTCGGTGCTGCTGGCGTTGAGGTCGATCAGCGCGACCTTCTGTTCCGCGGCCAGTTGCTTCATCGCCGTGGTGTACACCCCATGGGTATCCAGCAGCGAACCGAAGTCGTAGATCAACCGCGATACCGGCGTCACCAGGATCGGCGTGGCACCGCGCTGGCGCGCGAGCGCGACATAGCGCGAGAGATATTGCGGATAGGCCTGCTGCGGGTCGTCGTAGCGGCTCGGGTCTTCGAACTTGGCATCGTTGTGGCCGAACTGGATCAGCAACACATCGCCGCGCCGCAGGTCCTTGTCGATCGCGTCGAGCCGGCCTTCTTCGATGAAGCTACGTGCACTGCGCCCGCCCTTGGCGTGGTTGCGCACTTCCCAGTGCGCCGGGTCGAACCAGCTCTGCAAGGCCTGGCCCCAACCAGTCTGCGGCGCACGCTCGGGCCCGTATTCGGCCGCGGTGGAATCCCCGGCAATCAGGATGCGCCGGGGCGCGTCCTTGGCCAGCGCCGGCAAGGCGCAGAGCCATAACAAGCCCAGCAGAACGCGGGCGGCTGTCGGGGCTGAAGCCCCTCCTACAGTCTTCGGAGTAGGCATCGGGCCGGTGCTTCCGGTAAGTGCGCGCGCCGGCGGACCGGCGCGCGCGGGCAGGTCAACGGGCGAGCCAGCCACCGTCCACGGGCAGGATCGCGCCGTTGACGTAATCGGCCGCGCTCGAAGCCAGGAACACCGCCGCGCCGCCGAGATCGGCCGGTGTGCCCCAGCGCGCGGCCGGGATGCGGTCCAGGATCGCCTTGCTGCGATCTTCGTCAGCGCGCAGCTGGGCGGTGTTGTCGGTCGCCATGTAGCCCGGCGCGATCGCGTTGACGTTGATGTTGTGGTTGGCCCACTCGTTGGCGAGCAAGCGGGTGATGCCGGCGATACCGCTCTTGCTCGCGGTATACGACGGCACTCGGATGCCGCCCTGGAACGACAACATCGAAGCGATGTTGATGATCTTGCCGCCACCATTGGCGATGAAGTGGCGGCCCACCGCCTGGCTCATGAAGAAGGCGGCCTTGATGTTGACGTTCATCACGTCATCCCAGTCCTTCTCGCTGAAATCCACCGCATCGGCGCGACGGATCAGGCCGGCATTGTTGACCAGGATATCGAGGCGGCCGAACCCGGCGAGCGCCTCGTCAAGCACGCGCTGCACCGGCTCCAGGGTGATCAGGTTGGCTTCGATATTGACGAAGCGGCGCCCCAGCGCCTTGACCTTCTCTTCGGTTTCGCTGGCATGGACGATGCCGGCGCCGGCGATGTCCGCACCGGCCGCGGCCAGCGCCAGGGCGATGCCCTGGCCGAGACCGGTATTGGCGCCAGTGACCAGCGCGACCTTGCCTTCCAGACTGAACGGGTTGTGGCTCATTGCATGCTCCCCTCGTAAACGTGTGCGGTTACTTGAGCTGGCAGATATCCAGCACGTGCATGTCGGTGTAGTCCAGGTTCTCGCCGCCCATTGCCCAGATAAAGGCATAGTTCGACGTACCGGCACCCATGTGGATCGACCACGGCGGCGAAACCACCGCCTCGTTGTTCTGGATGACGATATGGCGCTGCGCTTCCGGCTCGCCCATGAAGTGGTACACGCGGTCCTTCTCGCCCAGGTCGAAGTAGAAGTAGACCTCGCTGCGACGATCGTGCAGGTGCGGCGGCATGGTGTTCCAGACACTGCCGGGCTTGAGCACGGTCAAACCGAGCAACAGCTGCGAAGACGGGCAGGTCGCCGGCACGATGTACTGGTAGATCGTGCGCTCATTGCTGGTTTCCAGCGCACCGCGTTCCAGCGATACCGCATCGGTGATCGCGATCTGCTTGGTTTCGAAGCGCGCATGCGCCGGGGTCGAAGCCAGGTAGAACTTGGCCGGATTGGCGGCATCGTTGGAGGCGAAGGTGACCTCGGCGCTGCCCATGGCCACATACAGGCCATCCTTCGGCGCCAGCGTATAGACCGTGCCATCGACCGTGACCGTACCGGTACCAGCACCGACATTGATGACGCCGAGTTCGCGCCGCTCCAGGAACGGATGACCCGCCGCCGAAGCCGGCTCGGTCTGCTTGGGCAGCGACACCGCCTGCTTCACCGGCGCCGCGCCACCAATGACGAAGCGCTCGTAGTGGGTGTACTTCAGGGTGACCGCCTCGTCGGCGAACAGACCATCGAGCAGATAAAGATCACGCAGCTCGTCATTGCTGACGCCCTGGATGGCCTGCGGGTGGGTGGCATAAACGGTCTTGGCGTACATGGCGTCTCCGGTGGCGGCGAAGCGTCATGGCTTCGCCCGAATGGGGTGCGTGGCGGGATTCTAGCGGGGTTGACCACCGGTGTCATTGCGCAGTGCAAGATGGGGTGGGGGTTTTTGCGGCCTTGCGGCCGCTAGGGCTTTGCGCCGGCTGATGTTGGGTCGGTTTTCTATGTCGATTGGCTGTTTGTGGTTCTGCGCGCGGCGCCCGGGGGTGGGGCCTGGCGGGACACGCCGTGAACCCATCCATGGGGGCTAATTAGCGACATCCATGTCGCCAATTGTCCCGCCAGGCCCCACCCCCGAACGCCCTCATAGCCTTCGTGGGCGGTGGTAAAGAGCCACAGCAAAGCGAAGCCAGAAGCGAAAGCGGGTGGGAGAGTGAGTAGTGGAATGAGGTCAGTGCGCGCAGACGCGCAGTCGTAGAGCCCCCCTTTTGTTAAGGGGGGCGCGGCAACAGCCGCGGGGGATAGGCGAGTGCGGAGGCAGGGTCCCAAAGTTTGCGCAGCAAACTTAGGGAGCGTCGCTCGCAAAGCGGGCGGCGCAGCCAGCCACCCGAGGACGCTAGTCCTCGGGTGGCTGGCAAGAGTCGCGAACGATCAGGTGCGGCCGCACGCTGGCGGTCGGCATGCTCGGCTGCGCCTCTGGCTGAATCAGCATGGCTGCGGCGGTGCGCCCGGTGTCGCGGGTGTGGCGGCGCACGGAGGTCAGCGGTGGCCACAGGCGCGAGGCCAGTGAGCTGTCGTCGTAGCCGATCACCGAGAGTTGGCGCGGGATGCTGATGCCGGCGCGCAGCGCGACTTTGTAGATGCCGGCTGCCATTTCGTCGTTACCGGTGAAGATCGCGGTCGGCCGTTGCTTGGACAACAGTAGTTTTTCGGCGGCGGCTACGCCGGATTCGAAGGTGTAGCCGGCTTCGACCACGCGTTCGGCCGGTAGTTCGATGCCGCGCCGCTTGAGCGCGCCGATGAAGCCGCTGGTGCGCTCGATCGAGGAACGGTAGTTGCTCGGGCCGGTGACCAGGGCAATGTCGCGATGGCCCAGTGACAGCAGGTAGTCGGCCGCTTCGGCCGCGCCTTCGGAGTCGTGGGTGATCACGGTCTGCGAGGTGGCATCCAGTGCTACCGAGGCGATGCGGGTGTAGCGCACGCCAATCTCGGCGAGCATGTCGGCCAGGGCCTGGTCCTCGGAGGCACGCGGCACCAGGATCACCCCGTGCAGCTTCTGCTGCTGCACGAAGCGTCGCACGCCTTCGATGTAGCCGGGGCTGCGGGTGTCGCACGGGTGCACGACCAGCTCGTAGCTGGAACCGCGTAGCGCATCCAGGGCGCCGTACTGCATGTCCACGATGTATTGAGCGGTCGGGTTGTCGTAGACCATGCCGATCAGGAACGAGCGCCGGAATGCCAGGCCACGGGCCAACGGGTCGGGCGCGTAGCCGACCTCGCGCATCAGCGCCTGGACCTTCTCGCGTGTGTCCTGCCGCACCAGCGGCGAATCGTTGATGATCCGCGAGACCGTCTTCTTGGAGACCCCGGACAAGCGAGCGATATCGTTGATGGTCGCCACCTTGCCCTTGGGCAGGCCGATGATGGCTTCTTCGGCTTTCTTGCGCGGCATGGCGGTGGGTCGTAGGAAGTGGGGTGATTCTAGCGGGTTGGCCGGGGCGGGGTCTGCGCGGGTGCGCAGGGACGCCCGGGCTAGACCGTCGCGCCGGTCTGGAAGTTCCGGCGCAGTGCTCAGTCCAGGGCGCGATAGCGGAAATCGAGGAACCGTACCTCGCCGTCGCCAGCAGCGTAGATCGCCGGCTTCAACGCCAGGAACTTGCCGGCTACGTTGTGGTGGTAGCCGGACACTTCCATCTGCACGGGGTACTTGGTCCAGGTCTTGCCGTCGGCGCTGGTGTGGATCGTGACGATGTGGCGGTCATTGCGCACGCGGATCCACAGCTCGCCACCGGGGCCGGCCGCCAGTTGCTTGGGCCGCTCTTCGCCGTAGCGATGCAGGATGAAGTCGCGGCCGTTGCTGCCGACGCCGGCGTACAGCCGGTCGCTGTAGAACAGCAGCGCGCCGCCGACCGCGCCGGGCGCGATCTGCATGTGCACTTCGAATTCATAGGCCGGGTCGGTCGCAATGGCCGTCAACGGCGAGCTGTCGCGTGGCGCCTGGCCCTTGCCACGCAGCGTGAGTGCGCCATCGCCGAACGACAAGCGCTTGGCTTCGTCCGCTGCTGGCGCGTAGAACGACCATTGCGGGCCCAGGCGCTGGCCGTTGAAGTCATCCGACATCGGCAGCCCGTGTGGCAGGGCCTGGCCGCTGGGCTTGCGCAAGGGCTGCCCGAGGTCGCCGCCCTTGGCGACGAACCAGCCATCCTTGGTCCATTCGATCGGGTCGAGCAGCGCCTGTCGGCCGAGCGTCCAGAACCCATTTTCGTAGCCGTGGTACAGCATCCACCAGCGCCCGTCGGTGCCTTCGACCAGGGTGGCATGGCCGCGCGACCACCATGGCTCGCTGGCCGACTGGGTGCGGGTGATGGGGTTGTTCGGCGCGTTTTCCCACGGGCCGTGGATCGAGCGCGAGCGCGCGGTGATGACCATATGCCCGGTCGGCGGGCCGGCGGTGCCGCCCACTGCGGTGGTCATGTAGTACCAGCCGCCATGGCGGGTGATCTTCGGCCCTTCCTGCGCGTACGCCTCCACGTCCCAGCTTTCGGGGTATTTCCAGCCGTCGTAGACGTGCTTCGGCGTGCCGACGACCTTGAGGCCGTCATCGGACAGCTGCACGTAATCGCCGCCGCTCAGGAACAGGTAGCGCTTGCCGTCCTCGCCGACGGCGTGGCCAGGGTCGATGTACTTGCCCAGGCCGAGATCGATCGGTTCGCTCCATGGCCCGGTGATGCGGTCGGCCCATACCACGTAGTTGCTGCGCGTGCCGTTGTCGCCGTGGCGGGCGGGGAAGTAGATGTAGTAGCGGCCGCCATGCTTGACCAGGTCCGGCGCCCAGATCGCGCCGACATTGGTGTTGATCGCATGCCCGAGCGGCTGCCAGTTCACCAGGTCGCGCGAATGCCACAGCGGCAGGCCCGGGTAGGCATCGAAGGATGACAGCGTGAGGTAGTAATCCTCGCCGTCCTTGAGCACCGACGGGTCGGGGTGATCGCCGGCCAGCACCGGATTGAGGAAGGTGCCATCGCCCTGGTCGGCGATGCGTTGGTGCTCGATGCCGCGCTTCCATTCGGCGGCTTGGGCGCTGGCGCACGCCAGCAGGGCCATCAACAACCAGATCGTTTTACGCATTGCGCTTCCTCCCACGTATTTGTTGCGATTGCACTGTAGGAGGGGCTTCAGCCCCGACCGCTGGATGGCCGGTAATGCGTCTCGGGGCTGAAGCCCCTCCTACAGAGTCCTCTGCCTCATCCCGCGCGCAGCATCGCCGGCAACCACAGCGACAGTTGCGGGAAGAACGCCACGATCAACAACACGCCCAGCGCCGAGAGCCAGAATGGCCAGATCGTGCGCATGCTGTCGGTAATGCTGATCTTGCCGATCGCGGTGCCGATGAACAGCACCGAGCCCACCGGCGGGGTGACCAGGCCAATGCCGCCGGCCAGCACCATGACCAGGGCGAAATGGATCGGATCGACGCCATAGGCCTTCACCACCGGCAGGAAGATCGGCGTGCAGATCAGGATCTTCGGCGCCAGGTCCATGAACATGCCCAGCACCAGCAGGATCGCCACGATCATCAGCAGCACCATGCGCTGGCTGTGGGCGAATTTCTGCAGGAACTCCACCGCCGCTGACGGCACCTGCAAGTAGGCCAGCAACCAGCCGAACACCGCCGCGGTGGCGATCACGAACAGGATCACGCCAGTGGTGCGGGCGGCATGGGTAACCGCGGCGAAGAACTCGGCCCACTTGAGCTGGCGGTACAGCAAGGCGGTGACCAGCAGCGCGTAGACCACGGCGATGGCCGCGCTCTCCACTGCGGTGAAGATGCCGGCGCGGATGCCGACGAAAATCAGCAGCACCAGGCCCAGGCCGGGCAGCGCGCCGACCAGCCGCATCAGCACCGCGCGCCAGCCGGGGAACGGCTCGGTGCCGTAGCCGCGATGGCGCGCGACCAGATACCCGGTGACCATCATGGCGGCAGTCATCAGCAGTGCCGGCACGATGCCGGCGGCGAACAGGTCGGCGATCGAGATGCCACCGCCGGCCGCGGCCGAGAACAGGATCAGGTTATGCGACGGCGGCACCAGCAGCGCCACCAGCGCGGCAGTGATGCTGACGTTGACCGCATAGTCGCGGTCGTAGCCGCGCTTGATCATCTGCGGAATCATCGTGCCGCCGACGGCCGATACATCGGCGATCGCCGAGCCCGATACGCCGCCGAAGAACAGCGAGGACAACACGCTGACCTGGCCCAGGCCGCCGCGCATGCGCCCGACCAACGAGGCGGCCAGCGCGATCAGGCGTTCGGAGATCCCGCCGCGCAGCATCAGTTCGCCGGCGAAGATGAACAACGGAATGGCGATCAGCGAGGCCGAGCCGGAGCCGGCGGAGATCTGCTGCACCAGCACGATGCTGGGCAGGTCCAGGTACACCAGCGTGGCTAGGGCGGCGACGGCGAGCGCATAGGCCACCGGCACGCCGACGACCATGAGCACGACAAACAGCACCAGCAGGATGGCAATCGCCATGGGTCAGGCCTCCCCTTCTTGCAGATGAAGCGGGCGCGCGACGCGCCAAACGCGGTACAGGGCGAACACCGTCATCAGCGCACCGCCGATGGCCAGCGGCAGGTAGTTGATGCTCTGCGGCATCTGCGCGCCGGCGATCTTGATGTTCAGGCCATCGACCAGCAGCACGCTGCTCCAGCCGGCCAGGACCGCGCCGACCGCGGCCATCACCAGGGCACGCAACGCTTCCAGCGCGCGGCGGCCGGCTTCGGGGAAACGTTCGGCCAGCAGGAAAAAGCCGAAATGACGATTGGTGTGCACACCGGCTGCGGCGCCCAGGCTCATCGCGGTGCTGAGCAGCAACAGGGTCACCGGCTCGGTCCAGCTGGGCGAATCGTTGAGCACGTAGCGGGTGAAGACTTGCCAGCCTTGCACCACCACCAGGCCGAGCAGGGCGGCGGCGGCGGTATAGATGGCCAGGTCGGCGAGGCGGTCCAGCGCGCGCTGGACCGGTGGACGAATCACGTGGATAGCAGTGTCGGTCATCGCTTGCCTCACGCCAATGCGCGGATGCGTCGGTACAGCGCTTCGATTTCCGGGCGCTGGTGGTATTCGGCCAGCAACGGCGCGGCGGCCTTGCGGAACGCTGCCATGTCGACGTCGTTGAACTTGACCCCGTGCGCCTTCACGTCTTCGCGCGCGGTCTGTTCGGAGGTATCCCATAGCTGCCGCATCACCGGCACCGAAGCGCGCGCCAGCCGTACCACGCGCTCGCGGTCCTGCGGCGCCAGCGCCTCGAAGCTGCTGCGCGACATCACCAAAATGTCCGGCGCGTACGAATGCTCGCTCTGCGACCAGTAACGCGCGGCCTCGAAATGACGGCTGGACTGGAAGCTGCGCATGTTGTTCTCGGCGCCATCGATCATGTGCGTCTCCATCGCCGAAAAGGTTTCGCCCAGCGACATCGGCGTCGGGTTGGCCCCGAGCAGGTGCATCAACTGGATGAAAATGTCGGAGTTGGCGACGCGGATCTTCAGGCCATGCAGATCGCCCGGTTCCACGATCGGGTGCTTGGTGTTGTAGAAGCAGCGGGCGCCGGAATCATAGATCGCCAGCCCAACCAGGCCGCGCGCTTCGAAGCTGCGCAGCACCGCTTCGCCGACGTCGCCATCGAGCGCGCGGCGCAGGTGCGGTACCGAGTCGAATACGTAGGGCAGGCTCAGCGCCTGGGTCAGCGGAAAGGCGTTGTTGAGCGCGCCGGAATAGACCCGGGTGATGTCGATGGCACCGAAGCGCGCCATGTCGATCGCCTCGGCCTCGCGGCCAAGCTGGCCGGAGTGATACAGGCGCAGCTTGAGGCGGCCGTCGGTCTCTTTTTCCAGTTGCTGGCCGATCCAGCGCACCGCCTCGACCGTGGGATAGTCCGTGACATGCACGTCGGTGGCGGTCAGCACCAGGCTGTCGCCGCCGCGGGCGTCGGCCACGCGCGTGATCGCGCGTGCCGCGCCCAGCGGGGCGGCCACCGCCGCACCCATGCCAATGCCAATGAAACCTCTGCGTGTGATCATCTGCGCCCTCCCGCGCTCAGTTCACCAGGCGTGGGGCCAGTCACGCGGCGGCGATCGCCTTGCACTGAATTTCGCCGAAACCTTCGAAACGGATGGTCGCCTGTTCGCCGACCGCAATGTCGTGGATGCCCGTGGCATTGCCGGTCGCGATGAGGTCGCCGCGCTTGAGCGGGCGCCCGCGCCGCGCCGAACGCCCCAGCGCAAAGGCATAGGCGGTGAGCAGGCCACCAGGCAACAGGGTGGCACCGCCGCTACCGACCACCTTGCCTTCGATGCTTGTCTGCGCGCGCAGGCCGGCCTCGTCCAGCGCCCGCCAGTTGGGGATCTCCGCGCCCAGGATCAGGCCGTTGTTGTTGCCGAAGTCCGAGATCACTACGCGTGGGCCCAGCTTGTTGATAGTGGCCAACGGGCTGCTGGCGATCTCCACGCCCATGTACAGGCGCGCCGGCAATGCCGCCGCCTGCTCGGGCGTCCACTGCAACTGGTCGGCCGGGGCGTCTTCTTCCAGCTGCAGCACGTATTCGGCCTCGACCGCACCGAAGCCACCGACATAGATCGGGAATTCGTTGATGCCACCGGTAGCATTCCACAGTGCGCGCTTGAAGATCGGGCCCAGCAGGCGATCATCGCCTGAGACGTCGC
>DATLJF010000312.1:0-8178 GCA_035539015.1 Stenotrophomonas sp.
CGCGGTACGCAGTGACCCGCTGCTCGGCCCGGTGTTCGAACAGCACGTGGCCGATTGGCCCGTGCACCTGGAGCGGCTGGTGGATTTCTGGTCATCGCTGCTGCGCGGCACCCAGCGCTACAGCGGCGCGCCGATGGGCAGCCACATGGCCCTGCCCGGTCTCAACGAAGCGCTGTTCCGACGCTGGCTGCAGTTGTTCGCCCAGACTACTGCGGCCATCGGCAATCCGGCGATGAAGCAATTGGCCGATGCGCGCGCCGCACAGATCGCCAACCGCTTCTGGCAGCGTTATCAGTTCGAAGGCCGCGATGGCGCCGGTCTGCTGCCTTTGCCGTTGCCGGGCACGCGCTGACTCAGGATTCCACCGGCGTTTCGCCGGCCGCCTTCTTTCGCCGCGCGCGTGGGTGCGCCGCATCGTAGACCTTGGCCAGGTGCTGGAAGTCCAGGTGGGTGTAGATCTGGGTGGTGGCGATGTCCGAATGCCCCAGCAGCTCCTGCACGCCTCGCAGGTCGCCGGACGACTCGAGGATGTGGCTGGCAAAGCTGTGCCGCAGCATATGCGGGTGCACGTGCTTGAACAGGCCCTGGCGCAGCGCCAGCTGCTTGATCCGGATCTGTACCGCGCGCGCGGAAATCTGCGCGCCGTTGCGGCCGGGAAAGACCATCGCCAGCGCATCGCGCGGCTGGCTGTCGGCGCGCCATTCGGCCAGCGCGCGGCGCGCATGCGTGCCCACCGGCACCCGCCGCTGCTTGCCGCCCTTGCCGAGCACGTTGACCAGGCCTTCGGCCAGGTCGAGGTCGCGCCAGCGCAACGCGCACAGTTCGCTCAGGCGCAGGCCGGAGGAATAGAACAATTCCAGCAGGGCGCGGTCGCGCAACCCCAGGGGGGCATCGGTTGGCACTTCGACCAGGCGCACCGCCTCGTCGGCATCAAGCACCTGCGGCAGCTTGCGCGGCGCCTTCGGCGCGCGCAGCTTGGCTGCCGGCGAGGCCGTGATGTGGCCATGCTTGAGCAACCAGGCATAGAAGCTGCGGCACGCCGACAAGCGCCGCTGGAGGCTCTTGGGCGACAGGCCACGACGATGTTCGGCGCTGACGAAGGCGCGCAATTGTTCGCCGTCCAAGGTCACCACGTCGCCGCCCTGCCCGGCTTCCGCCCAGGCCGACAAAGCGGCCAGGTCACGACGGTAGGCGTCCAGCGTATGCGCGGACATGCGCCGCTCGACCTGCAGGTAGGCGAGGAAGGCTTCGATCATGGCCGCACGCGCCGCCGAATCGCGCTCAGCGCGCGAAACGCTGCAACGCGGTCACCAACGCCTCGCCCATCATGCGCAGGAACAACGTGCCCATGCCGGGATAGAAGCGGTTGGGGTCGCGGCTGCCGACCGCCAGCAGACCTACGCCCGGCAACGGCAGCAGGGCGGTGGACTGGATCTCGCCAACCTCTTCGCCGTACAGCACCGCCTGCTTTTCCGCCTGCAGGCGACCACAGATCGGTTCGCCATCGCGCAGGCAGTCGCGGAATGGTGCCAAGCGCGGATCGTCGGCTGCGATGACCTGCAGCCAGTCGGCCTGCAAGCCTTCCACCGGGTGCAGCAACAGGATGCGCACGCTGTCGCCATTGAAGTCCTCGGCCAGCGAAGCGGCCATGGCCTTGAGCGTATCGGCGGCGCTGTCCTGGCGCATCAGCGCCAGTGTCAGTTGATGGGTACGCACGGCCAGGCGCTCGTTGACCTGTGCGTTGGCGGCCAGTTCGGCCAGCCGTCGCGACAGCTCGCGGTTCTTGTCGCGCAGCACTTCGAGCTGGTAGCTGGCCAGCGAGGCGGTGGGACCATCGTCGCGCGGGACCACCAGGGTCAGCGCGAGGTCGGGGAATTGCTTCAGGAATGCCGGATGCCGACGCAGCCAGGCGGCGATTTCATGTGCGCCGATTTTTTCCACGGTCTCGTTCATGCATCCCACTCCCCATCAAAGACAAACCGCGCCGGCCCGGACATGACGACCTGCGACTGCGGCGAGGGCCAGCGGATCCGCAGTTCGCCGCCGGGCAGCGAGACCTTGGCGTCGCGCTCCATGCGGCCGCGTTGCATCAACACCACCGCCGCCGCGCAAGCACCACTGCCGCAGGCCAGCGTCTCGCCGACGCCGCGTTCGTACACCCGCAAGCGGATATGGCCACGATCGATGACCTGTGCAAAACCGACATTCACCGACTCGGGAAAGGAGGCATGCTGCTGCAGCAGCGCACCCAGCCGTTCCACGGGGGCCGCATCAACCAGGCCGACCTCCAGCACGGCATGCGGATTGCCCATCGACACTGCGCCGAAACGCAGGCTCTCGCCCTGCACCGGCAACAGGTACTCCTCGCGCGCATGCATGAACCCGAGCAGCGGGATTCGCGCCGGGGTGAATTCCGGCACGCCCATCGCCACCGCGTATTCACCGCCGCCCAGGCGGTCGATGTGGTGGGCGGCGACCGGGCTGTCGATCACGAACTCATCGCCCTGCGCGGCACCGTCGCGGACCAGCCAGGCAGCCACGCAGCGCGCGCCATTGCCGCATTGCTGCGAAGGCGAGCCGTCGGAATTCCAGATGCGGTAAGCGGCCACGGCCTCCGCGCTGCGCGGCGGCTCGATGGTCAGGATCTGATCGCAGCCGATACCGAAATGGCGGTCGGCCAGGCGCGCGGCCAACCCGGCGTCGGGTGGCGGGGCGCCATCGCGCAGGTCGAGTACGACGAAATCATTGCCCGCGCCCTGCATCTTGGTGAAGTGCAGGGGCGCGGAAGCCAGACGCGCGTTCATTGCCCGCCGTCGGACGCCGGCCTGGTGCCATCCACCGGCTTGCTGCCATCGATGGGCTGGGCAGCGTCGGTGGGCGTCTGGGTCGGCGGCGGCGTCTGCCCCGAGGGCGGCTGCGGCACCGGCTGGGCTTCTACCGGCACTGGCTTCTGCGGCATCACCAGCGGGCCCTTGTTGCCGCAGGCGGCCAGCAACAGCAGGCCGGCGCCGGCCAACGCGATTCGGAAGGAACGGGAGTGCTTCGTGCTCATGCGCCGAGTATAGCCACAAGGCCGCAAAGCTCGCGCCTGTGGGACTTCATGGCCCGCATTTAGCGCAGCGGATCGGCCGGCGGCAGTGGACGCAGCCACAGCCAGATCGCGACTACCGCCATGCAGCCGATCGACAGCGCCTGCGCCCAGCGCGAAGGCACGCACCAGAGCATGATCGCCGCGCACAGGAGCATGGTCACCGTGGCCATCCACTTCGCCTTGCGGCTGACGGCGCGATGCAGCTGCCATTGCACGATGGCCGGGCCGAAGCGCGGATGGGTCAACAGCCAGCGATGCAGACGGTCCGAGCCACGCGCCGCGGCCCAGGCCGAAATCAGCACGAAGACCGTGGTCGGCAGCCCCGGCACGAAGATGCCGACGATGCCGACGCCCAGGCTCAGGTAGGCGAGCAACCACCAGGCCCAGCGCAGGCGTACCGGCCGCACGGGCGTGTCGGCCGGCGTGCGCGGCTCGACGGGGTCGGTGGGAACGACGTCCATCGCTGCCTGGGCCCTGGGAGCGGCGCGCCGCTCAGCGCGCCGCCTGCTCCCGGGCTTGCGGCTCCACGCCGAGCTGGTCGAGCACGAAGGCGAACGACTCGGCCTGCTCGCGATAACGCCGGAAGCGCCCGGACTTGCCGCCGTGGCCGGCGTCCATGTTGGTGCGGAACACCACCGGATGATTGCCGGTATTGTCCTGGCGCAAGCGCGCCACCCACTTGGCCGGCTCCCAGTACTGCACCTGCGAATCCCACAGCCCGGTGCCCACGAACAGCGCCGGGTAGGCCTGGTGCTTGATGTTGTCGTAGGGCGAGTAGGACAGCATGTACTCGTAGTACTGCGGCTGCTCGGGGTTGCCCCACTCGTCGTATTCGTTGGTGGTGAGCGGAATCGTCGGGTCGAGCATGGTGGTGACCACGTCGACGAACGGCACCTGCGCCACCATCACCCGGTAGTCCTGCGGCGCCATGTTGGCGACCGCGCCCATCAACAGGCCGCCGGCGCTACCACCGGACGCGGCAACCCGGTCCTTGGCCGCATAGCCTTGCGCCACCAGGCCACGGGTGACGTCGATGAAGTCGTTGAAGGTGTTCTTCTTGTGCAGCAGCTTGCCATCGTCGTACCACTGCCGGCCCATTTCCTGGCCACCGCGGATATGCGCGATGGCGTAGACCACGCCGCGGTCGAGCAGGCTGACCACCGACAGGTTGAAGCCCGGGTCCATCGAGGCGCCGTAGCTGCCATAGCCGTACTGGTACAGGGCAGCGCTGCCGTCTTTCTTGAAGCCCTTGCGGTACACCAGCGACACCGGCACCTTGACGCCATCGCGCGCGTCGATCCAGGCGCGCTCGGTGACGTACTTGGACGGGTCATAGCCGATGACCAGCTGTTGCTTGAGCAGGCGGCGCTCGCCGCTGCGCACGTTGAGCTCGTAGGTCGTCGCCGGCGTGGTCAGCGAGGTGTAGCTGTAGCGCAACCACTCGCTGTCCGGCTCGGCATTGACCGACAGGCCCATCGAGTACGCAGGCTCGTCGGCCTTGACATACTCCTGCTTGCCATCGGCACGCAGCAGCCGGATCCGCTCCAGGCCGCCGGAACGCTCGTCGATGGCGGTATAGCCGTCGAACAGCTCGAAGCCTTCGATATAGACCTTGTCGTCGTGGGCGACCCAGTCCTTCCACTGCTGGCGCGAGGTGGCATCGGTGGGCGCGCTGACGAGCTTGAAGTTCTTGGCGCCATCGGCATTGGTGCGGATGATCCAGCGGCCATCGAAATGGTCGGCGTCGTACTCGACATCGCGCTGGCGCTTGGCCAGCACGGCGAACGCGGCCGGGTTGGCGGCCGGAGCGTAGCGCAGCTCCGAGGACACCGTGCTGTCCACGCCGATGGTGATGTACTTGTCGTCACGGGTGCGGCCGATGCCCATGTAGAAGCTATCGTCCTTTTCCTCGTACACCAGCACGTCGGCGCTGGCGGGAGTGCCGAGCACGTGCTTCTTCACCCGCACCGTGAGCAAGGTTTCCGGGTCGTTCTCGACATAGAACAGGGTGCGGTTGTCATCGGCCCAGACCACGTTGGGCGAGACCCCGCTGATGCGGTCCGGGTAGATCTCGCCGGTGTCCAGGTTCTTGAAGCGGATCACGTACTGGCGGCGGCCGACATCGTCCTCGGCCCAGGCCAGCAGGCGGTTGTCCTGGCTGACTTCGGCATCGCCGACGTTGAAGTAGTCCTTGCCCGCGGCCATCGCATTGATATCGAGCAAGACCTGCTCGGCGCCAAACTCACCCGCGGCATTGGCTTGCTGGATGCTGGCCGCATCCACGCCACTGGCATCGCGGCGGCGCGCCTGCACTGGGTAGTCCTTGCCGGTCTCGAAGCGGCTGTAGTACCACCAGCCGCGCTCGCGATAGGGCACGCTGGCGTCGTCCTGCTTGATGCGGCCGACGATTTCCTCGTACAGCGTGTCCTGCAGCGGCTTCAGCGGCGCCATCACCTGGTCGGTATAGGCGTTCTCGGCATTGAGGTAGGCCAGCATCGCCTTGTCCTGGCGTTCGTCGTCGCGTAGCCAGTAGTAAGCATCCTCGCGCACCGCGCCGAACGGCGCCTTGACCTGGTGCGATTGACGCGGGGCCTGCGGCGGGACGAGCCCGGCAGCGTGAACGGTGGTGGCGGGAAGCGTCATCAGGCAGGCGACCAACAGGGACAGGGCAGGCTTCATAGGTTGGGTATCCATCCTCCGAACGCAAGGTCCGGTGTGAAGGCGAGTCTGTGCGGCGGGCGCGGCGACCGCAAGCGCCCGCGGGCCATGGCCTATGATCGCGCCATGGATGCCCGCACCCACACCCGTCCCGTCGAGCCCAATTACAGCCGCCGCAGCCAGGAGATCGCGCCGTTCCACGTCATGTCGTTGCTGGCGCGGGCCCAGGCACTGGAACGCGAAGGCCACGACGTCATCCACCTGGAGATCGGCGAGCCCGACTTCACCACCGCAGCCCCCATCGTCGAAGCCGGCCAGGCCGCGCTGGCCGCTGGCCACACCCGCTATACCGCCGCGCGCGGATTGCCGGCGTTGCGCCAGGCCATCGCCGGCTTGTATCGCCAACGCCATGGCCTGGAGATCGACCCCGAGCGCGTACTGGTCACTCCCGGCGGCTCGGGCGCGCTGTTGCTGGCGAGCAGCCTGCTGGTCGATCCGGGGCGTCACTGGCTACTTGCCGATCCCGGCTATCCCTGCAACCGGCACTTCCTGCGCCTGGTGGAAGCCAGTGCACAACTGGTCCCCACCGGCGCGGACAGTCACTATCAGTTGACGCCCGAGCACGTTGCCACGCATTGGAATGCCGACAGTGTCGGCGCCCTGCTCGCCTCGCCGGCCAACCCGACCGGCAGCGTGCTGTCGCGGCAGGAGTTGGCCGCACTATCGGCGGCCTTGCGAGCGCGCGGTGGCCACCTGGTGGTCGACGAGATTTATCACGGCCTGACCTACGGCCTGGACGCGCCCAGCGTGCTCGAAGTCGACGACGAGGCGTTCGTGCTGAACAGCTTCTCGAAGTATTTCGGCATGACTGGCTGGCGCCTGGGCTGGCTGGTAGCACCCTCGCGCGCGGTGCCGTCGCTGGAGAAACTGGCGCAGAACCTCTACATCAGCGCCCCGAGCATGTCCCAGCACGCCGCGTTGGCGTGCTTCACGCCGGCGGCCATGGCGATCTTCGAACAGCGCCGGGCCGAGTTCCAGGCACGCCGTGATTACCTGCTGCCAGCCTTGCGTGGCCTCGGGTTCCGGATCGAGATCGAACCGCAGGGCGCGTTCTACCTGTATGCCGATATCGGCGACTTCGGGGTCGAGGCGCAGGCCTTCTGTCGCCATTTCCTCGAAACCGAGCATGTGGCCTTCACCCCCGGCCTGGACTTCGGCCGCTATCGCGCAGAGCGCCACGTGCGCATTGCCTATACGCAAAGCCTGCCGCGGTTGCAGGAAGCGGTGCTGCGGATCACGCGCGGGTTGGCGCGGTTGTAGAGACGCCACGCGCTCCTGCCCTCTCCCCAGGCGCGGGAGAGGGCGCGAAGGCCGGGCAAGGGCGCTTTACTTGCCGCCCAAACGCTCCCACAGGAAGCTGTACGCCAGCGCCGACATATGCGCCTGCTGCGCATTGTTCGCCGCGCCGCCGTGGCCACCTTCGATGTTCTCGAAGTAGGTCACGTCCTTGCCGGCCTCGATCATCTTGGCCGCCATCTTGCGTGCATGGCCGGGGTGTACCCGGTCATCGCGGGTCGAGGTGAGGAAGATCACCGGCGGATACGGCTTCTTCGCATCGAACAGGTGATAGGGCGAGAAGGTCTGGATGAACTGCCAGTCATCGGTATCCGGATCACCGTACTCGGCCATCCACGATGCCCCGGCCAGCAAGTGGCTGTAGCGCTTCATGTCCAGCAGCGGCACCTGCACCACCACCGCGCCGAACAGCTGCGGGTACTGGGTGAGCATGTTGCCGGCCATCAGGCCGCCGTTGCTGCCGCCCTGCACGCCCAGGTGCGGCGCCGAAGTGATCTTGCGGGTGACCAGGTCCTGCGCCACCGCGGCCATGTCTTCATACGCCTTGTGGCGATTCTGCTTCAGCGCGGCCTGGTGCCAGCGCGGGCCGTATTCGCCACCGCCGCGCATGTTGGCGACCACGTAGACACCGCCGTTGTCCAGCCACGCACGGCCCAGGCCACCGGAGTAGGCCGGGGTCATCGAAATTTCGAAACCGCCGTAGCCATACAACAGCGTCGGTGCCTGGCCGTCGAAGGCCAGGTCCTTTGGCCGCACCAGGAAGTACGGCACGCGGGTCCCATCCAGGCTGGTGGCGAAATGCTGCTCGATAGTGTCGCGGCTCGCATCGAAGAACGCCGGCATGGTCTTCAGCGTTTGCGGCGGCTGCCCCAGTTCGGCCAGCGAGAGCGTGGTCGGGGTCAGGTAGTCGGTGGCTGTCAGCCAGACTGCATCGCTGTCGTCGCTGTCCACCGCCTGCACGCCCAGCGTGCCGAAGGCAGGCGCGCCGACGAATTCGCTCTTCTTCCAGCCATCCGCACCCGGCGTCAACACGCTCAGGCGGTTCTTGACGTCATCAAGCACGTTCAGCACCA
>DATLJF010000313.1:0-14947 GCA_035539015.1 Stenotrophomonas sp.
GTGGTCTACAACCACACCGCCGAGGGCAACGAACTTGGGCCGACGCTGTCGTTCAAGGGCATCGACAACGCCAGCTATTACCGCCTGGCCGAAGACCGCCGTTTCTATATCAACGACACCGGTACCGGCAACACCTTCGACCTGACCAATGCGGGCGCCTTGCGCATGGTCCTGGATTCACTGCGCTATTGGGCGCTGGAGATGCATGTCGATGGCTTCCGCTTCGACCTGGCAACGATCCTAGGCCGCGAGCGCTATGGCTTCGACCCAAGCGGTAGCTTCCTGGATGCGGTGCGCCAGGACCCGGTGCTGAGCCAGACCAAGCTGATCGCCGAACCATGGGACATCGGCCCGGGCGGCTACCAGGTGGGGGGCTTCCCGCCGGGATGGGCCGAATGGAACGACCGCTTCCGCGACAACGTGCGTGCATTCTGGCGCGGCGACGGCGGCCAGCTGGCCGAGCTGGCGACCCGCCTGACCG
Source organism: Stenotrophomonas sp. (assembly GCA_035539015.1). Classification (GTDB taxonomy): domain Bacteria; phylum Pseudomonadota; class Gammaproteobacteria; order Xanthomonadales; family Xanthomonadaceae; genus Stenotrophomonas_A. Next base: position 482 of record DATLJF010000313.1, read on the forward strand.
GCTCGGCCGACCTGTTCCGGCACCAGGGCCGCCGCCCGCACGCCTCGATCAACTTCATCACCGCCCACGACGGCTTCACCCTCAACGACCTGGTCAGCTACGAGCACAAGCACAACGAGGCCAATGGCGAGGACAACCACGACGGCAGCGACAACAACCTGTCGGCCAACTACGGTGCCGAGGGCCCGAGCGAAGAGGTAGGCGTCATCGGCATGCGCCGCCAGCAGATGCGCAACCTGCTGGCGACCCTGCTGCTGTCGCAGGGCACGCCGATGCTGCTGGCCGGCGACGAGTTCGCCCACAGCCAGGGCGGCAACAACAACGCCTATTGCCAGGACAACGAGACCACCTGGATTGATTGGGAGATCGCGGCCACGGCACCGGCGGCCGACCAGGCGCGCTTCGTGCGCCGGTTGCTGGCCCTGCGGCGGCGCTATCCGCTGCTGCATCGCAGCCGCTTCTTCGACGGCGAATACGACGAGAACCTCGGCTTCAAGGATCTGAGCTGGCTGGCCCCCGACGGCGAAGAGATGACGCCCGAACAGTGGCAGGACCCGGAGGCACGTGCGCTGATGATGCGCCTGGACGGACGCGCGCCGGCCAGCGGCCTGCGCCAGGTAGCGGCCAACGTCACCTTGCTGATGCTGCTCAATGCCGATCCGCATAACCCGGTGGACTTCCAGTTGCCGGCGATGCACGACGAGCATTGGCGCGTCCTCATCGACACCGCGCGCCATGGTGGCCGTGCCGTGGCCGGTGGTACCGCCTGGACCGCGCCGCCGCGCTCGCTGGCTTTGCTGGCGGTCGAGCGCGATCGCGTGGCGAGCAGTGCCAAGGTGGCGCCGGATGGAGGAGAGCCGCCGGCGCAGTGACGCGCGCTGGCCCTAGAATGGCGGCGAACCATTAGCGGAACCGCCATGCTCAAGATCTGGGGCCGTCACAATTCAAGCAACGTGCGCAAGGTGCTTTGGTGCGCCGAAGAGATCGGGCTGCCGTATGAGTCGATCGAAGCCGGCGGCACCTTCGGCGAGGTCGACACGCCCGAGTATCGCGCACTCAATCCCAACGGACTGGTGCCGATGATCGAAGACCACGGCCTGCCGCTGTGGGAGTCGAACACCATCGTGCGTTACCTGTGTGCGCGTTACGCCTTGGATGTGCTGTATCCGGCCGACCCGGCCGAACGCGCGCTCGGCGAGAAGTGGATGGACTGGGCCACGTCGACGTTTGCGGGGCCATTTCGCGATGTGTTCTGGGGCATGGTGCGGACTGCGCCCGAGGCACGCGACATGGCCAGGATCGAGGCCGGGGTGAAGCGCTGCGGCGAGCTGCTGGCGATGGCTGATGCGGCATTGGCCAAAGCACCCTGGTTGTCCGGCGAGCGCTTCGCCATGGGCGACATTCCATTGGGTGCGTTCGTCTACCCCTGGTTCGAGATGGAGATCGACAGGCCGGACCTGCCGCATCTGCGAGCCTGGTACGAACGCTTGCGCGAACGGCCGCCGTATCGCAAAAGCGTGATGACTGCCTTGACCTGAGCCCCACCCATCCGCCCTCGCAGGGCACGGAGGTTCCATGCGGATTCTGCTGGCCGGTGCGACCGGCCTGGTCGGCTCGCACACGTTGTCGCTGTTGCTGGACGATCCCCGCTGCACGGCGCTGATCGCGCCGACGCGGCGGCCGCTGGGCCGGCGTCATCCGAAGCTCGACAACCCGGTGCTCGACTTCGACGACCTGGAGCAGGTGGCCAGGGGATGGAGCGCCGACGCGGCGATCTGCGCGCTCGGTACGACTATCGCCATCGCCGGTTCGCGCGAGGTCTTCCGCCGGGTCGACCACGACTATCCGCTGGCGCTGGCCACGGCGCTGCGGGCACAGGGCACCCGGGTGTTCGTGTTGAATTCGGCAATGGGCGCCGACGTGCGCTCCTGGTTCCTCTACAGCCGGGTCAAGGGCGAGCTGGAGCGGGACCTACGCGCGCTGCGCTTCGACAGCCTGGTGCTGGTGCGGCCGGGCTTGATTGGCGGCGAGCGTGCGGCGCCGCGCAAGGGCGAGCGTATCGCCTCGACGCTGCTGGGGAGCTTTGCGCCGGTGTTGCCGCGGGCGTGGCGGATCAACCCGGCGCCGATGGTTGCCCGGGCCATGGTGGACCGGGCGCTGCAGCCGGTCCCCGGCGAGCGGGTGATCGGCTCGGCCGAACTGATCGGCTGACGGGTCGGCTGAAGCGTCAGCCGCGCGCGCTGGTGATGTCCGCGCCTTCGCGCATCACCAAGGTCACCGGGGTGCGGCTGACGACGTCCAGCAACTTCTCCCATTGCGCATCGTCGAGCGCGCCGCTGGCGTGCAGGACGCGGTGCACCTGCAGTTTGCCGGCCGCATTGCGCTGCGAGCTGAGCTCGGCGCGGAATTCGCCCAGGTCCCAGCCCTTCTTTTCGGCGTACATGCGCAAGGTAATTGCAGTGCAGGCGGCGAGCGAGGCGAGATAGAGGTCGAACGGCGCCATGCCGGCATCCTGGCCGCCAAGGCTGGCCGGTTCGTCGGTGGTCAGCGCATGCCGACCACTGCTGATGCGGTGGGCGTAATGGGTCGAGGTGGAAACGATCTGGGCGTTGGCCATGGGGCGCTCGAAGTCAGGGGGAGAGGGATTGGCCGCCATCGACGGCGAGGACCTGGCCGGTGATCCAGCGCGCCTGCGGCGACAGCAGGAACAACGCAGCGGCGGCGATGTCTTCGACCCGGCCGAAACCGCCGAAGGGAATGTTGTCGCGGATCTGCGCGTACAACGCCGGCTCTTCCTCGCGGCGCCGGTCCCACAGGCCGCCTGGGAATTCGATCGAGCCCGGGGCAATCGCGTTGACGCGGATCCGCTCCGGCGCGAGCTCCTTGGCCAGGCTGACGGTGTAGTAGTTCAGCGCGGCCTTGGCAGTGGAGTAGGCGGCCGCGCGCGGGGTGGGCCGCAGCGCATTGATCGAGCTGATGTTGAGGATGGCGGCGGCGCTGCTGCGGCGCAGCCAGGGCAGGGCGGCACGGTTGCAGCGCACGGCGGCCATCAGGTCGATGTCGAAGCCGGCTTGCCAGCTGGCGTCGTCGCTGCCGTTGCCATAGCCCGAGGCGTTGTTGACCACCGCGTCGATTCCCCCCATGGCCTCGGCCGCGGCGGCGACCCAGCCCTCGATCTGCGCGGGATCGGCCAGGTCGCAGGGCTGGCAGTGGACGCGGCCGCCATGGCGCAACAAGGTTTCGGCGGCGTCGGCGAGTGCATGCGGGTCGCGGGCGCAGATCGACAGGGCGGCCCCGGCATGGGCGAGTGCGTCGGCCATGGCCAAACCAATCCCGCGGCTGCCGCCGGCGATGAGGATGCGTTGCTCGCGAAGCGGGAGATCGGTCATGGGGGCGCCGCCTTGATGTTGCGTCATTATCGACTACGTCCGTCCCGCAGGGGCGCGCTGTCATTGGCTTATCGCCATGGGCAATCAGCTCATGCCCGATGGTCGTCGCCTATCTAACCGTTCCTTTACACCCGGTTGGGCGGGTGCAGGCAAAACAACGCGGTACCTGCACTGGACGAGGCAAGACGATGGGCAAGCACATCACCCTGATCGGCGCCGGCTTCTGCGGCGCCGCCCTCGTCCGCGAGCTGGCGTACCGGGCCGACGCGTCGACGCGCATTACCTTGGTCGGTATGTCCGAGACGTTCGGCAGCGGCGTGGCCTACGGCGCGGCGCGGCCGGAGCACCTGCTCAACGTGCGCGCACGTGACCTCGGCATCGACCCGGACGAGCCGGGTGGCTTCGCCGATGCGCTGCACCTGGGCGAATCCGGGCGGCAGGCATTCCTGCCCCGGCTGGCCTATGCCGATTACCTGCGCGGCGAACTCAGTGCCGCCATGGCCTCGGCGGCGGCGCATATCGTGTGCAAGCCGCAGGAGGCGATCGCCGCCGAGCGCACCCAGCGCGGCTATCGCATCTTCCTGGCCGATGGCGAGGCCTTCGACAGCGACCAACTGGTGCTGGCGGTCGGCGCGTTGGCACCGCAGGCGCTGCCCGGCATCGGCCCGCGCCTGAGCGTGCATCCGCGCTACGTCGGCTGGCCGTGGCAGCCCGGCGCCCTGGACGGCATCGCGCCGCAGGCGCGGGTGCTCATCGTTGGCACCGGCTTGACCATGGTCGACGTGGCCTTGTCGCTGCAGGCGCGCGGGCACAGCGGTGGCCTGCATGCGATCTCGCGCCGCGGCCTGGCACCACAAGCGCATGCGGCCGAGGCCGGTCCGGCCGCCGAATTGCCATCGTCGGTGCAGCACGCGTTGCGCGAGGGCAACCTGGGCGGCGTGCTGCGCGGCCTGCGTAATGCCATTCGCGCCGGCGTGCCGTGGCGCAGCGCCGTCGATGCGCTGCGGCCCCACCTGCAACCGTTGTGGCGGCGCCTCGACGCGCGTACACGCTCGCGCTTCCTGCGACACCTGCGGCCCTATTGGGAAGCCGCCCGCCATCGCGTCGCCCCGCTCGCGGCGCAGACGTTGGAGACCTTGCGCGAGCGTGGTCAGCTCCAACTCGAAGCCGCGCGCCTGCTGCGCGCGCGCTGGACGCCCGAAGGTCTCGAAGCGGTGCTGCGCCGGCGCGGCGAAGCCGAGTCGCGGACCGAGCGCTACGACGTGCTGATTCGCGCCACCGGCCTGGACACCGATATCGACCGCACCAGCGATCCGCTGGTCGCTGGCATGCGCGAAGCCGGCCTGCTGCAGGCCGATCCGCTCGGCCTCGGCGTGGTCGTGGATGACGATTTCCGCGCGCATGACGCCGCCGGCCGCGCGCAGCCCGGCCTGTACTGCATCGGCCCGCTACTGCGCGGCACCTTGTGGGAAATAACGGCGGTGCCGGAGCTGCGCGTGGCTGCACGCCGCCTGGCGCGGCATCTGCTGGAACCAGCGCGCGTGGCCGCCACGCCGCGTGCGCTGCTGCGCGTTGTGGGCTGAGCGCCTGCTTCAGTCCTCGGCATCGCCGGGCGTGGATTCCTCACCGGGTTCGTAGGCAAGCAAGTCTCCCGGCTGGCATTGCAGGTACTGGCAGATCTTCGACAAGGTCTCGAAGCGGATGCCGCGCACATGGCCGGACTTGAGCAGCGAAAGATTTGATTCGGTGATGCCCACGTGCTGGGCAAGTTCGCGCGAACGCACCTTGCGCAGGGCGAGCATGAGCTTTCGAGAGTTGGACCTTGGATCTTGATCGGATGCGGTTGGAGTTGGTGCGCCCTTAAGCGGGGTTGTAGGCGGACTCTGATTTTTACGTGCGGCGTTCGGGGCCGGGCCCTTGCCCCGGGGGACGCCAAGTACTGCATCCATGCGGGGCTCGTTGGGCGACGTCCATGTCGCCCAACGCCCCCGGGGCAAGGGCCCGACCCCGAACGCCCGATAGAAGGTCGCGTTTGTGTGGGGAGAGTCACCCTCATCCGTCGCTGTCGCGACACCTTCTCCCAGAGGGAGAAGGACGGCATGCATTTTTGCAGCTGCAATTCATCGCCGACAGCGCCTGCTGTCCTTCTCCCGTTGCGGGAGAAGGTGCCGCGACAGCGGTGGATGAGGGTGCTTTTTCTCTCCCCACAAACCGCGCTGAACTATCGGGCGTTCGGGGGCTGGAGCCTTTCGGGACAATCGGCGACATGGATGTCGCCGATTAGCCCCCATGTATGGGTTCACGGCGTGTCCCGAAAGGCTCCAGCCCCCGAGCGCCGCCGATAAAAACCAAACAACAATGCTTTACTGCGCCAACCCCAAATCATCAATCAAAGCCCGCAAAAACCGCGCAGCCTCACCACCCGTAGCAGCGCGATGATCGAACGTCACCGACAAAGGCACGATCTTGTGCGTCTCGATCCCGCCCATCACCGGCACCAGCTGGTGGCGGGCGCGGCCGGCGGCGACGATCGCGACGCAGGGCGGCACCACTACCGGGGTCGCATAGCGGCCGGCGAACATGCCGAAGTTGGACAGCGAGATGGTGTAGCCACTCAGCTCGGAGGCCGGCAGGCTACGCGCTTCGACTTGCTGGCGCAGGCGGTTGACCGCTTCGCGTACGCCGCGGGCGTCGAGCATGTCGGCGTTGCGCAGGGCCGGTACGAACAGGCCTTCTTCGGTGTCCACGGCAATGCCGATGTCTACGTGCGGGTGCAGGGTGCGGGTCAGGGCGTCGCCGTCGAACCAGGCGTTGAGCGCCGGCACGGTCTTGCAGGCAAAAACAATCGCGCGCACCAGGCGGGCGGTCATGTCGTTGCCCGGGGTCCAGGCGTGGATGTCGGCGTCATCGTTGAGCGTGGTCGGCACGACCTTGCTGTGGGCGTCGGCCATCACCCGCGCCATGTTGCGGCGAACGCCCTTGAGCTGTTCGGGCTGGCCACTGGCGCTGGCGCCCGGCGGCTGGGTGCGCATCGGCTTGCCGGCGGCGGAGAGCGGGGTGCGTTGGGGTGCGGCGGCAGGCGCGGCTTCGGCTGCGATCTGCGGGGCGCGCGCAGTCGGGGCTGGCGTCCCGCCCACATTGCCACCTGCCGCTGCCTGCTTGACGTCATTCAAGGTCACGGTGCCGTCGGCGCCACTGGCGCGTACGCGGCCGAGATCCACGCCGAGTTTTTTGGCCAGCGCGCGCACCGCCGGCATGGCGCGGACGCCGCCCACTGCCACGGCTTGTTCGCTGTGCACGGTGTCGGAACTCTGCATCGCGCCGACTACGGTGCCGGCATCGGCGCGCTCGGCCTTGGCCGGCAATTCACCGCCGTCGTCCGAAGCGACGACTTTGTCGGCCTTGGCCGGGGCCGGCTCGCCGGTGCTCGGCGCGTGGCCGTGCGAGTGGCCGGTGTCCTGGGCTTCGGCGCGTTGCGGCAGGCTCGGGTCCGGGGCGAATTGGGCCAGGACGCTGCCGGTGACGATGACATCGCCCGGGCCGCCGGCCAGCTTCAGGACCTTGCCGGAGACCGGCGAAGGCACCTCGACCACGGCCTTGGCGGTCTCCATCGATACCAGCGGTTCGTCCAGGCGGACGACGTCGCCTTCCTTGACGAACCACTCGACGATGGTCGCGTCCGGCAGGCCTTCGCCAAGGTCGGGCAGGTGGAAATTCTTGGTATCGCTCATCGGCAAGTCTCTTCCATCAGTTCGAGGTCGGCTTCCGGCAGCCAGCCCTGCGCGCCATCGGCGCGTTCGGACCACCACCAGCCGCCATGTTCATGGTGCAGGGTCACCGCGTCGCCGCGGTCGGCCTCCAGCTCACGTGCATCGTAGTCCCGCAGGGCCTCGGCGCGGCCGTCGCCGAGCGGCCGCAGCCACTCGATCGGCGCCCAGCCGGCAAGCCCGCTGTCGAGGCTGACCCAGGCGAATGCCGGCCATTCCTCATCACGCACTCCGAGCACGACCACCTGGCCGGCGCGGAAGCGGATGGGATTGGCGTACGGCGTGCGGTAATCGCAAAGCAGCCGCGCGCGCATGTCAGCCCGCGGCCACGGCCTTCTTTGCCGCAGTCACAATGCGCTCCACGCTGGGCAGGTACTTCATTTCCAGGCGGAACAGCGGAATGTGGGTGTCGTAGCCGGTGACTCGCTGGACCGGGGCGACCAGGTCGTACATCGACTCTTCGGCCAGGCGCGCGGCGATCTCCGCACCGAAGCCCGCGGTCTTGGGCGCTTCCTGCACGATCACGCAGCGGCCGGTCTTGGCCACCGACTCGGCGATAGTGTCGAAGTCCAGCGGGCGCAGCGTGGCCACGTCGATGACTTCGGCACTGATGCCTTCGCCGGCGAGCTTGTCGGCCGCTTCCAGCGCTTCCTTCACCTGCGCGCCCCACGCCACCAGGGTCACGTCGGTGCCGTCGCGCAGCACGAAGCACACGTCCAGCGGCAGCGCCTCGCCATCGTCCACCACCAGTTCCTTGTACTGGCGGTAGATGCGCTTGGGCTCCATGTAGATCACCGGATCCGGATCGCGGATCGCCGCCAGCAACAGGCCGTAGGCACGTTGCGGCGAGGACGGCAGCACCACGCGCAGGCCCGGCACGTTGGTGAAGATCGCTTCGTTGGCTTCGCTGTGGTGCTCGGGCGCGCGAATACCGCCGCCCCACGGCACCCGCAGCACCATCGGGCAGTGCAGGCGGCCGCGGGTGCGGGTACGCAGGCGCGCGGCGTGGCAGATGAGGTGGTCGACCATCGGGTAGACGAAGCCGTCGAACTGCGCTTCGGCCACCGGCTTCATGCCTTGCGCGGCCAGGCCGACGGTGAGGCCGGCGATGGTGGTTTCGTCGAGCGGGGTATCGAGCACGCGTTCGCTGCCGAAGCGTTGCTGCAGGCCGGCGGTGGCGCGGAACACGCCGCCGTTGACGCCTACGTCCTCGCCCAGCACCAGCACCGAGGGATCGTGCGCCAACTCCCAGGCCAGGGCCTGGGTGACCGCTTCGATCAAGGTGATGGGCGTTGCGGTCATCGCGGTCTCTCCTCGCGCGGCGGCGTGTTGGGCGGCGGCGTCGTGGGCGGCGGTGCCGGCGTGCAGGTTCTGCTTGATCTCATCCATGGCGCTGCTCCAGGGCCAGGGCGGCCGCGCGCTGGGCCAGCAGGTCCGGCGGCGGGTCGGCATACAGATAGTCGAACATCGCCTCGACCGGCTGCACCGGCGTGTTGAGGTAGGCGTTGACCTCCTCGTCGACACGCGCGCCGCATTCTTCCTTCCAGGCGTTCTCGTGGGCTTCGCTCCACAGGCCCAGGCCGACCAGGTACTTGCGCAGGCGCAGCATCGGCTCGCGTACCCAGGCGTCCTTGACCTCGTCCTCGCCACGATAGCGGCGGGCATCGTCAGCGGTGGTGTGGTCGGAGAGGCGGTAGGTGAGGAACTCGATCACCGTGCCGCCTTCGCCGGCCAGCGCGCGTTCGCGCGCCTGGCGCATCGCTTCGAGCACCGCGACCAGGTCGTTGCCGTCCACCTGCAGGCAGAACAGGCCACCGGCCAGGCCCTTCTGCGCCAGCGTCTGCGCGCCGGTCTGGGCCGAGCGCGGCACCGAAATCGCCCAGCCGTTGTTCACCACGCACAGGATCAGCGGCAGCTTGTAGGCGCCGGCCGAGTTGAGCGCGGCGTAGAAGTCGGTCTTCGAGCTGCCGCCATCACCGCAGCTGGACACCGCCACGTGCTGCTCGCCGCGAAGCTTGAACGCCAACGCCGCACCGGCCGCATGCAGGCACTGGGTGGAGATCGGCACGCAGAACGGGAAGTCGATCGCGGCATCGACATCGCGCGCATAGTCATTGCCGCGCTCGTCGCCACCCCAGTACAGCAGCACGTCGCGTGGGCGCACGCCGCGCATGAACATCGCGCCGTACTCACGGTAGCTGGGCGCGAACACATCGCCGGTGCGCATCGAAGCGCCAATGCCGACATGCGTGGCTTCATGGCCGAGGCAGGAAGCGTAGGTGCCGAGCTTGCCGGTGCGCTGCAAGGCCACCGCCTTGGTGTCGAAGGTGCGCACGTAGAGCATCTGCTTGAACAGGCTCAGCAGGGTCTGCGGGTCGCAACTGGGCGGCAGATCGCGCACGGGCTGGCCGTCCACGTCCAGGTACTGCAGGAACTCGATTTCGAACTGCGCGGCAACGGTCATGCGAACTGCACCCTCGACAGAAGTTTCAAATGATACTGAGCGCAATGGTAAGGGAAGGTGGCAGCGGCCCCCTTCCTGCGCCGCAGCAAGAAATTTGCTGCATACGCAGCAATTGTGCCTGTTCATCCGGGTCGTGCGCTTGCACCGCCTGGGTTGCACTGTTGCTGCAGTGCGGAGCGGGCGGGCGCAATGAATACGCGGCCGCCCGCCACGGATCGATTGGGTTCCGCTTCAGCCAGGGTGGCGCATGGGCAAGCGCCGCCCTGGGCGGCCTGAGTTACGCTTGCCGCCCCATTGCAGCCTACAACCCATGCCCGTCGACAAGAACCAGCGCGACCTGGAAGCCGGCATCCACACCGACCTGGAAGGCCGTCTCACCTACGGCGGCTACCTGCGGCTGGACCAGCTGCTGTCCGCGCAGCAGCCGCTCTCCAATCCGCCGCATCACGATGAGATGCTCTTCATCATCCAGCACCAGACCTCCGAGCTCTGGCTGAAGCTGCTGGCGCATGAGCTGCGCGCGGCCATCGTCCACCTGCAGCGCGACGAGGTCTGGCAGTGCCGCAAGGTACTGGCGCGCAGCAAGCAAGTGTTGCGGCTGCTGACCGAACAGTGGTCGGTGCTGGAAACCTTGACCCCCTCCGAATACATGGGCTTCCGCGACGTGCTTGGCCCGGCCTCCGGATTCCAGTCGCTGCAGTACCGCTATATCGAATTCCTGCTCGGCAACAAGAACGCGCAGATGCTGCAGGTGTTCGGCCACGACCCCGAAGGCCAGGGCCGCCTGCGCGAGGCGCTGGAAGCCCCGAGCCTGTACGAAGAATTCCTGCGTTACCTGGCCCGCTTCGGCCACGCCATCCCGCCGCAATACCTGCAACGCGACTGGACCGCCCCGCACATCGCCGACCCGGCGCTGCGCCCCGTATTCGAGCGCATCTACGAGAACACCGATCTCTACTGGCGCGAATACGCCCTATGCGAAGACCTGGTCGACCTCGAGACCCAGTTCCAGCTCTGGCGCTTCCGCCACATGCGCACCGTCATGCGCGTCATCGGCTTCAAGCGCGGCACCGGCGGCTCCAGCGGCGTCGGCTTCCTGCAACAAGCCCTGGCCCTGACCTTCTTCCCCGAACTCTTCGACGTCCGCACCTCCATAGGCCTGCCCCCCTCCGGCCCGTAAAACAGGCTCCTGGCGCAGAACCCACCCCCCAAGAGCCCCCCTTGAGTCAAGGGGGGCGCGCCGAAGGCGCGGGGGTTGTGGAAGCACGTTCCGCCGGAGGCGGGCGCGCCGAAGGCGCGGGGGTTGTGGAGGCAACCCGGGGCCGGCGGCCTCCGGTTCCGGCAACGCTTCGCGTTGACGTAACCGGACGCCGTCGGTGATCCTCGCCCGTCGCCCTGGCACCGCCAGGGGCCTATCGTCTTGCTGAATTACCAAGGGAAGTCTTCATGAGCGTTGACGCGACCGCGCCGAACTCCGCCTCCAACCTGCCGCCCCCCGCGCCCATTCCTGAGTTCCAGACACTGCTGGGCCACCCGCGGCCGCTGTGGATGCTGTTCATGACCGAATTCTGGGAGCGCTTCGCGTTCTACGGGATCCGCTGGGCGCTGGTGCTGTACATCGTGCAGCAGTTCTACCAGGGCAGCGGCACCGGCGAGCAGCCCGCCAACCAGCTCTACGGCGCGTACCTGGCGCTGGTCTACGCAGCGGCGATCTTCGGCGGCTATGTCGCCGACCGGGTGATCGGCTACCAGCGCTCGATCCTGCTCGGCGCGGTCATCATGTCGGCCGGCTTGTTCATGATCGCCACCTCCAGCCAGGAGCTCTTCAAGCTCGGCCTGGCCACGGTCATCGCCGGCAACGGCCTGTTCAAGCCGAACATTTCCACCATGGTCGGCAAGCTCTACAAGACGGGCGATGAGCGCCGCGACTCGGGCTTCACCATCTTCTACATGGGCATCAACCTCGGCGCGATGATCTCGCCGGTGCTGACCGGCGCGCTGGCCAGCAAGTTCTTCGGCTCCGAAGCCATGCCCGACTACAAGGTGGTGTTCATCGCCTCGGGCGTGGGCATGCTCTTCAGCCTGGTGTGGTTCTGGTTCGGCCGCCGCCAGCTCGCCGGCATTGGCGTGCCGCCGGTCGGTGGCGAAAGCCGCGCGCGCGTGCTGTACACCCTGATTGGCGCCCTGGTAGCCATCCCGGCGATCTACTTCCTCCTCACCATCGATGCTGAAACGCTGAACTGGTGGGTGCTGGCGCCGATGTTCCTGCTGCTGTGCGGCCTGATCGTGGCCGAAGGCGTGCGCGAGGGTGAAACCTACCGCGACCGCTCGCTGGCCATGCTGCTGATCTTCGTGTTCAACATCCTGTTCTGGATGTTCTTCGAACAGGCGGGCAGCTCGTTCAACTTCCTGGCCGAGAAGATCGTCAATCGTGATTTCGGCGGTTGGACCTTCCCGGTGGCCTGGTTCCAGTCGGTCAACTCGCTGGCCATCATCACCATTGCGCCGGTCCTGGCGTGGCTGTGGGTGAAGATGGGGCGCGCCAACCCCTCGATCCCGCGCAAGTTCGGCCTGGGCCTGATCTTCAACGGCCTGGCCTTCCTGCTGCTGATGTTCGCGCTGTCCTCGCTGGTCAACGACGCCGGCAAGATCCCGTTCTGGACCTTGTTCATGGTCTACGTCATCCAGTCGGTGGGCGAGCTGTGCCTGTCGCCGATCGGCCTGTCGATGGTGACCAAGCTGGCGCCGACGCGGCTGGTCGGTTTCGGGATGGGTGGCTGGTTCCTCTCCACCGGCATCGGCAACAATCTGTCCGGCATCTTCGCCGGCCACGTCAGCGGCGCAGGCGGCATGACCGTGCAGTCGGCCTTGACCGGGTATACCTTCGGGTTCTGGCTGCTGCTGGGTGCCGGCGCGCTGTTGTTCCTCATCGCACCGCTGATCAGCAAACTCATGCACGGCGTGAAGTAAAGGAAACCTTGATGAAGAAACTGCTGCCCATCGCCCTGTTCGCCCTCACGCTTGCTGGCTGTGGCCAGCAGGCAGAGGAAGCGCAACCGCCGCCCAAGCCGCTGGATACGTCGGTGCAGAAGCCGCCGGTGGCCGACCCCAGCCAGCCGGTGGGGTCGGGCAATACGCCGGCGGCGGCCGACATCGCGGCCGCGGCGGCCTTGAGCGCGGGTTTCGATCCCGCACGCGACCCGGTGGCGGACCTGGAAACGGCCAAGGTCGAGGCCAAGCGCGGTGGCAAGCGCATCCTGCTGGATGTGGGTGGCGAGTGGTGCTCCTGGTGCCACATCCTCGATGACTTCATCGGTGGCGACGGCGAGATCCGCAGCTTCCGCGACGCCAACTACGTCTGGGTGAAGATCAACTTCAGCCCCGAGAACGAGAACCAGGCCTTCCTCTCGCAGTACCCGGAGATCAAGGGCTACCCGCACCTGTTCGTGCTCGACAACGACGGCAAGTTGCTGCACTCGCAATTCACCGGCGAGTTGGAGAAAGGCAAGAGCTACGATCGCAAGAAGTTCTTTGCGTTCTTGAAAGCATGGGCGCCGCCGAAGACCTGAGCGGTCTCGGCGTCACGACAAAGGCCCGCGCGAGCGGGCCTTTGTTTTGTAGGAGCGGCTTCAGCCGCGACCGCCAACTGAAAGACCGCGACTGCGCTTGTCGGGGCTCAAGCCCCTCCTACGGGGAGCCGCCCTGCATGCTCTCCAGGCCGACATCGGCGAGCTTGTCGATCAGCCGGTCCAGGGTGTGGCGCTCTTCCTCGGTCAACGGTGCCAGCAGCCGGCGTTCGCAGTCGATGACCATCGGCGCAATGATCTCATAGGCCTCGAAGCCACTCTCCGACAGCGCCAGCACCGAGCGGCGGCGGTCATCGCCGTGCATCTCGCGCTTGATGAAGCCGCGTTCCAGCAATCGCGCCACGGCGCGGCTCACCGCGACCTTGTCCATCGCCGTGCGGTCGGAGACCTCGCTGGCCGAAGAGCCCGGGTAGAGCGCCAGCACCGTCATCACCCGCCATTCCGGGATGACCAGGCCGTAACGGTCGCCGTAGACCTTGGCGATGTTGGCGCTGACACGGTTGGAAAGCACGCTGATGCGGTAGGGCAGGAACTGTTCCAGGTCCAACAACGCGCGCGAGGACCGCTGGCCTGCGCCGGCGTGCCTGTCCAGATCTATTTCGGGTGGGCTCATGTTGCAGTGCACCTTGATGGTTGTTTCAGGTGAAACTATAAGGGAGTCTTCCAGACCTGCCCATTCTCGCGGGTCTTCCGTCCGCCCGCACCTGTTCCAGTTGGGGCGGCTGTCTTGCCGGAGGTACGCCATGAACGCCCAAGCCCATTCTTCGTCCGCGCCCAACCTGGGCATGCAGGTCACCACGTTCGAAAACCCCATGGGAATCGACGGTTTCGAGTTCGTCGAATTTGCCGCCCCGGCCGGCAGCGTCGACCTGCACGACTACTTCCGCAAGATGGGCTTCACCGCGGTCATGAAGCACAAGACCCGCGCCATCACGCTGTACCGGCAGGGCGGGGTCAACTTCCTGGTCAACGAGGACCCGGATTCGTTCGCCGCCGATTTCGCCGCCGCCCACGGCCCGTGCGCCTGCGGCTTTGCGATCCGCTTCCGCAAGCCGGCCGACGAGGTGTTCGAAGGCGTGCTCGGCAACGGTGGCGAGGCGATCGACCACAAGGCCGACAGCCGCGCAGTCGCCGCGCCCGTAGTGAAGGGTATTGGCGACTGCATGCTGTACCTGGTGGATCGCTATGGCGACGCCGGCAGCATCTATGCCGACGACTTCGCGCCGATCGCGGGCGTGGACCAGAACCCGAAGGGCTTC
>DATLJF010000314.1:0-13440 GCA_035539015.1 Stenotrophomonas sp.
GGACGGCGATACCGAGGAGCATATCGCCGAGGTGGCCAAGGTACTGGGCCGCTATGTCGACCTGATCGGCGTGCGCGCCTTCCCGAAGTTCGTCGACTGGGCCTACGACCGCCAGGACATCGTGCTCAAATCCTTCGCCAAGTACTCGCCGGTGCCGGTCATCAACATGGAGACCATCACCCATCCGTGCCAGGAGCTGGCCCATGCCATGGCGCTGCAGGAGCACTTCGGCAGCGCCGACCTGCGCGGCAAGAAGTACGTCCTCACCTGGACCTACCACCCCAAGCCGCTGAACACCGCGGTGGCCAACTCGGCGCTGACCATTGCCACGCGCATGGGCATGGACGTGACCCTGCTGTGCCCGACGCCGGACTACGTCCTCGATGAGCGCTACATGGGCTGGGCCGAGCAGAACGTCGCCGAAAGCGGCGGCTCGCTGCAGGTCAGCCACGACATCGAGAGCGCCTACCGCGGCGCCGATGTCGTCTACGCCAAGAGCTGGGGCGCGCTGCCGTTCTTCGGCAACTGGGAACCGGAAAAGCCGATCCGCGACCAGTACAAGCATTTCATCGTCGACGAAGCCAAGATGGCCCTGACCAACAACGGCGTCTTCAGCCACTGTCTGCCGCTGCGCCGCAATGTGAAGGCGACCGACGCGGTGATGGATTCGCCCAACTGCATTGCCATCGACGAAGCCGAAAACCGCCTGCATGTGCAGAAAGCGGTGATGGCAGCCCTCATTTCCCAATAATCCACGTAGCCCGGAACTCCCCCATGAGCAAGAAAGACATCGTCCTCGCCTTCTCCGGCGGCCTCGACACCAGCTTCTGCATTCCCTACCTGCAAGACCAGGGCTACGCCGTGCATACCGTGTTCGCCGATACTGGCGGCGTGGATGACGAAGAGCGCGATTTCATCGAGAAGCGCGCCGCCGAACTGGGCGCGGCCAGCCACGTCACCGTCGATGGCGGCCCGGCGATCTGGGAAGGCTTCGTCAAGCCGTTCGTCTGGGCCGGCGAGGGCTACCAGGGCCAGTACCCGCTGCTGGTCTCGGATCGCTACCTGATCGTGGACGCCGCACTCAAGCGCGCCGCCGAGCTGGGCACGAACATCATCGCCCACGGTTGCACCGGCATGGGCAACGACCAGGTCCGCTTCGACCTGGCGGTGAAGGCGCAGGGCGACTACCAGATCGTCGCGCCGATCCGCGAAATCCAGAAGGAACACACCCAGACCCGCGCCTACGAGCAGAAGTACCTGGAAGAGCGCGGCTTCGGTGTGCGCGCCAAGCAGAAGGCCTACACCATCAACGAGAACCTGCTGGGCCTGACCATGTCCGGTGGCGAGATCGACAAGTGGGAAGCGCCGGGCGAGGGTGCGCGCGGTTGGTGCGCGCCGCGTAGCGCCTGGCCGACCGATGCGCTGACCGTCACCTTGAAGTTCGTCGAAGGCGAAGCGGTGGAGCTGGACGGCAAGCCGCTGCCGGGCGCGCAGATCCTGGCCAAGCTCAACAAGCTGTTCGCCCAGTACGGCGTCGGTCGGGGCGTTTATACCGGCGACACCGTGATCGGCCTGAAGGGCCGCATCGTGTTCGAAGCCCCGGGGCTGGTCTCGCTGCTGGCCGCGCACCGCGCGCTGGAAGACGCGGTGCTGACCAAGCAGCAGAACCGCTTCAAGCCCGAGGTCGCACGCAAGTGGGTGGAGCTGGTGTACGAAGGCTTCTACCACGACCCGCTGAAGTCGGACATCGAAGCCTTCCTGAAGTCCTCGCAGGCCAAGGTCAACGGCGAAGTTGTGCTGGAAACCCGCGGCGGCCGCGTCGATGCCGTGGCCGTGCGTTCGCCGCACCTGCTCAACGCCAAGGGTGCCACCTACGCGCAGTCGGCCGACTGGGGCGTGGAAGAGGCCGAGGGCTTCATCAAGCTGTTCGGCATGAGCTCCACCCTGTACGCCCAGGTCAACCGCTGAGCCCCGGGCCATGAGCGAGCTGCGCATCAGCACCGACAAGGGCGAACTGGACGTTGCCCTGATCCACCAGTTCCTGTCGACCGAGGCGTATTGGAGCCTCGGTATACCGGAACAGACGGTGCTGCGTGCAATCGAAGGCTCGCTATGTTTCGGCGGTTACGTGGAGGGCGTAGGCCAGGTCGCGTTCGCGCGCGTGGTCTCCGACTTCGCCACCTTCGCCTACCTGGCCGATGTCTTCGTGCTGCCGGCGCAGCGTGGCCAGGGCTATTCCAAGCAACTGATGGATGCGGTCTTCGCCCATCCGCAGTTGCAGGGCCTGCGCCGTTTCATGCTCGCCACCTGGGACGCCCACGGCCTGTATGCCCGCTACGGCTTCACCGCGCCGGCACGCCCGGACCGCCTGATGGAAATCTCGCGGCCGGACCTGTACCGCGCCACGCCTGCGGCCTGACCGCCCGCGCACCGACCCTTCGCCCCGAGTAGCCATGACCGACCTGCTTGCCGCCACCCTCGCGCACCTGGAAAAACTGGTGTCCTTCGACACCCGCAATCCACCGCGCGCCATTGCCGCCGAGGGCGGCATCTTCGACTACCTGCGCGCGCACCTGCCGGGGTTCCAGGTCGAAGTCGTCGACCACGGCGCTGGTGCGGTCAGCCTGTACGCGGTGCGCGGCGCGCCGAAGTACCTGTTCAACGTGCACCTGGACACCGTGCCGGATTCGCCGCACTGGAGCGCCGATCCACATCGGATGCGCCGCCTCGAAGATCGCGTGGTCGGCCTCGGTGTGTGCGACATCAAGGGCGCCGCGGCCGCGCTGGTGGCCGCGGCTAATGCCGGCGACGGCGATGCCGCGTTCCTGTTCTCCAGCGACGAGGAGGCCAACGATCCGCGCTGTATCGCCGCCTTTCTCGCGCGCGGCCTGGCCTACGACGCGGTGCTGGTAGCCGAACCGACGATGGGCGAGGCAGTGCTGGCCCATCGCGGCATCAGCTCGGTGTTGATGCGATTCCAGGGCCGGGCAGGGCATGCGTCGGGTAAGCAGGACCCGGCCGCCAGCGCGCTGCACCAAGCAGTGCGCTGGGGCGAGCGTGCCCTGGGCCACGTCGATTCGCTGGCCCATGCGCGCTTCGGCGGCCTGACCGGTCTGCGCTTCAACATCGGCCGGATCGAAGGCGGGATCAAGGCCAACATGATTGCCCCGGCGGCCGAACTGCGTTTTGGCTTCCGGCCGCTGCCGTCCATGGACGTGGACCAGCTGCTTGAAACCTTCGCCGGATTCGCCGAGCCGGCGGCGGCGCATTTCGAAGAAACCTTCCGTGGGCCCAGCCTGCCTTCCGGCGACATTGCCCGTGCCGAAGAACGCCGACTGGCCGCGCGCGATGTCGCCGATGCCCTGGACCTGCCGATCGGCAACGCCGTCGATTTCTGGACCGAGGCCTCGTTGTTCTCCGCCGGCGGCTACACCGCGCTGGTCTATGGGCCGGGCGACATCGCCCAAGCCCATACCGCCGACGAATGGGTGACGCTGGCGCAGTTGCAGCGCTACGCCGATTCGGTGGATCGCATCATCAACGGCCGCAGCACCCACGGCGCGCGTTGAGCGCGCCATCCCCTCCCGTCTCCTGAAGCCAGAAATGTCCCCTGCCGCCCCGCACAAACAGACCCGCCAGACCATCGTGCGCCTGCTCTCGAGCATGGCCAGCGCGAAGGAAATCAGCCAGTACCTCAAGCGCTTTTCGCAGCTGGATGCCAAGCGCTTCGCCGTGGTGAAAGTCGGCGGCGCGGTGCTGCGCGACGACCTGGAGGCGCTGACCTCGTCGTTGTCGTTCCTGCAGGAAGTGGGGCTGACCCCGATCGTGCTGCACGGCGCCGGCCCGCAGCTGGATGCCGAGTTGGCGGCCGCCGGGATCGAGAAGCAGACCGTCAACGGCCTGCGCGTGACCTCGCCCGAAGCCCTGGCGATCGTGCGCCGGGTGTTCCAGCAATCCAACCTGAAGCTGGTCGAGGCGCTGCAGCAGAATGGCGCGCGCGCCACGTCGATCACCGGAGGCGTGTTCGAGGCCGAGTACCTCGACCGCGATACCTATGGCCTGGTCGGCGAGGTGCGCAAGGTCAACCTGGCGCCGATCGAGGCCAGCCTGCAGGCCGGCTCAATCCCGGTGATCACCAGCCTGGGCGAGACCCCGAGCGGGCAGATCCTCAACGTCAACGCCGACTTCGCCGCCAACGAACTGGTGCGCGAGCTGCAGCCGTACAAGATCATCTTCCTCACCGGCACCGGCGGTCTGCTCGATGCCAACGGCAAGGTGATCGACTCGATCAACCTGTCCACCGAGTACGAGCACCTGATCGAGCAGCCGTGGATCCACGGCGGCATGAAGGTGAAGATCGAACAGATCAAGGACCTGCTGGACAAGTTGCCGCTGGAGTCGTCGGTGTCGATCACCCGGCCGGCCGACCTGGCCAAGGAACTGTTCACCCACAAGGGCTCGGGCACCCTGGTGCGGCGCGGCGAGCGCGTGCTGCGCGCCACCTCCTGGGCCGAGCTGGACCTGGCGCGGCTGCAGCAGCTGATCGAGTCGAGCTTCGGCCGCACCCTGGTGTCGGATTATTTCGACAAGACCCGCCTGTTGCGCGCCTACGTCAGCGAGAACTACCGCGCCGCGGTGATCCTCACCGACGAGGCCGACGGCGTCTACCTGGACAAGTTCGCCGTGCTCGACGATGCCCAGGGTGAAGGCCTGGGGCGCGCGGTCTGGAACGTGATGCGCGAGGAAACCCCGCGCCTGTTCTGGCGTTCGCGCCACAACAACCCGGTCAACATCTTCTACTACGCCGAGTCCGACGGCTGCATCAAGCAGGAGAAGTGGAAGGTATTCTGGTACGGGCTGGAGAACTTCGAGCAGATCCAGCGCTGCGTCGCCCACTGCGCCACCCGCACCCCCACCTTGCTGGGCTGAACCATGGCATTGGACCTATTGCCAACCGACTGGCGCACTGCGCCAACCCTGCGCGGCCAGCACGCCACGCTCGAACCCCTGCGTATCGAGCACGCTGAGGAACTGCGCGCGGCGCTGGGCGCAGGCGAGCTGTCGCAGCTGTGGTACACCAACGTGCCGACGCCGGCGCAAGCCGCGGCCTATGTTGATGCGGCGCTGCGCATGCAGGCCGAAGGCATC
The DNA here is from genome assembly GCA_035539015.1 of Stenotrophomonas sp. Taxonomy (GTDB): domain Bacteria; phylum Pseudomonadota; class Gammaproteobacteria; order Xanthomonadales; family Xanthomonadaceae; genus Stenotrophomonas_A. The sequence continues at coordinate 5,149 of DATLJF010000314.1, forward strand.
GCGCTGCCGTTCGTGGTCCGCAATGCCGCCGGCGAGGTGGTCGGCAGTACCCGTTACTACGACCTGGCCGCGGACGTCCCGCGCCTGTCGATCGGCTACACCTGGTATGCCCCCTCGGTGCAGCGCACCGGGCTGAACACTGAAGCCAAGCTGATGTTGCTGGCGCACGCGTTCGAGCAGCTGGGCTGCATCAGCGTGGTGTTCGAGACCAGCTGGTTCAACCATGCCTCGCGCGCCGCCATCGCCCGCCTCGGCGCCAAGCAGGATGGCGTGCTGCGCGGGCACAAGCGCCACGCCGACGGCAGCATCCGCGATACCGTGATCTTCTCCCTTCTCGCCTCGGAGTGGCCGGCTGCGCGCCGGCACCTGCGGTTCCGCCTGGAAGCCAACGCATGAGCACCTCTTTCACCGTCGGCATCGTCGGCGCCCGCGGCCACACCGGCGCCGAACTGATCCGCCTGATCGCCGCCCATCCGCAGCTCGAACTGGCGTTCGTCTCCTCGCGCGAGCTCGATGGCCAGCGCGTGGCCGAGCACAACGATGCGTATGCCGGCGAACTTCGCTATGAGAACCTCGATCCGGCCGCGGTAGCGGGCAAGGGCGCCGATACCGTCATCCTGGCGCTGCCCAACGGCAAGGCGCAGCCCTACGTGGCGGCCATCGATGCGGCCGCGCCGCAGACGATCATCGTCGACTTGTCGGCCGACTATCGCTTCGATCCGGCCTGGTATTACGGCCTGCCGGAGCTGACGCGCGAGCGCTACGCCGGGCAGAAGCGCATCAGCAACCCAGGCTGCTACGCCACCGCGATGCAGCTGGCGATCACACCGCTGCTGGGCGAACTGGCCGGTCCGCCGCAATGCTTCGGGGTATCGGGCTATTCCGGTGCCGGCACCACGCCCTCGGACAAGAACAACGTCGAACTGCTGCGCGACAACCTGATGCCGTACGCGCTTACCGACCACATGCACGAGCGCGAAGTCAGCGCCCAGCTCGGCGTGCCGGTGGAGTTCATGCCACACGTGGCGGCGCATTTCCGCGGCATCACCATGACCGTCAACCTGTGGTTGCAGCAGCCGCTCAAGCGCGAGGACATCCTGGCGCGCTACCGCGATCGCTATGCTGGCGAGCCATTGATCGAAGTGGTCGACGAAGCGCCGTGGGTGAGCCGGATTGCCGGGCGCCATGGCGTGCAGATAGGTGGCTTCACCACTGCGCCGGGCGGCAAGCGCGTGGTCGTGGTGGCGACCCTGGACAACCTGCTCAAGGGCGCGGCCACCCAGGCGCTGCAGAACCTCAACCGCGCGCTCGGCCTGCCCGAGCTGACCGCGATCCCGCATTGACTGTAGGAGCGGCTTCAGCCGCGACCGGATGGCATCCGGTCGCGGCTGAAGCCGCTCCTACAGCAAGCCCACCACGAGGCCTATATGACCCATCTCCTCTGGCAGAAACCCGGCGTCGCCGTCGACGCGCAGATCCAGCGCTTCCTGGCTGGCGATGACGTGGTCCTGGACCGCGAGTTCTTCCTGCACGATATCCAGGCCAGCAAGGCACACGCCGAAGGCCTGCAGCACATCGGCATTCTCTCGGCCGCCGAGCTCGCCGGCCTGCTGGCCGAGCTGGACACGCTGGCCGCTGACTGGCGCGCCGGCAACTTCGTGCTCGACGAGCAGTACGAAGATGGCCATTCGGCGATCGAGGCGCGCCTGACCGAGCGCCTGGGCGATGCCGGCCGCAAGATCCACACCGGCCGCAGCCGCAACGACCAGGTGCTGGTGGCCACGCGCCTGTGGCTGAAGGAAAAATTGGCGCGGGTGGCCGAACTCAGCCGCCAGGCGGCGCGGGTGGCGCTGGATCGCGCCGCTGCCGAGCGCGCGCTGCCATTGCCCGGCTATACCCATATCCAGCGTGCGGTGGTGTCCTCGGCGGGGATGTGGTGGGCGGGCTGGGCCGAGGCCTTCATCGATGATGCCGTGCGCGCCACCGACACGCTGAAGCTCATCGACGCCAATCCGCTGGGCACCGCGGCCGGCTACGGCGTCAACCTGCCGCTGGACCGCGACCACACCACCGCTGCGCTCGGCTTTGCGCGGCTGCAGGTCTCGCCGATCTATGCCCAGCTCTCACGCGGCAAGTTCGAGATGGCGGCGCTCGAAGCGCTCGGCAGTGCGACCCTGGACCTGCGCCGGATCGCCTGGGACCTGTCGTTGTTCACCAGCGCCGAGTACGGCTTCGTCGCGCTGCCGGCGCAATACACCACCGGCAGTTCGATCATGCCGAACAAGCGCAATCCCGACGTGATCGAACTGATGCGCGCCACCCACGCCAGCGTGGCGGCGGCGCGTACCGAGATCGAACAATTGCTGTCGCTGCCTTCGGGCTACCACCGCGACCTGCAAGCGTCCAAGGGCGCGATCTTCCACGGCTTCGGCCGCGGCTTGGCCGCGCTGGAGTTGCTGCCGGCGCTGCTGGCGAACCTGGAATGGCGCGAAGACCGCCTGCGCGCGGCGATCGATTCGGGCATGTACGCCACCGACGTCGCGGTCGAGGCGGCCGTGGCCGGCGTGCCGTTCCGCGAGGCGTACAAGGCCGCCGCGGCCAGCGCCGACAGCGCGGGGCAGGGCCGCACGCCGGAAGGCAGCCTGGCGGCGCGGGTGTCGCCGGGCGCGGCGGCCGACCTGCGCCTGGACGTCTTGCAGGCGCGTTGGCAGGCACTGGGCTGAGGGCGCGGCGATGAAGCACTATCTGGTCATGGCGATGCGCAAGCCCGGTTTCAGCGAAGCGGTGATCCAGCCGCATCGCGATTTCCTCGCCGCGCTGCGCGCGCAGGACAAATTGCTGCTGACCGGCGGCTTTGCCGATGGCAGTGGCGGTGCCTATGTACTGCAGCACGTGGCCAGCCTGGCCGAGGCCCAGGCGCTGGTGGCGGGCGATCCGCTGGTGTTGCAGGATGCCTCGGAGCTGACGGTGTACGAATGGAATACCCACTGAGTTCCTTACGGATATCGCGATGACCGACCCCGCCGCGCCCCAGGCCACTCCCTTCGTCGAACAGGGGCTACCGCCGTGGCGGCGGGCGGTGCTCAAGGTGGGCAGCAGTTTGCTCGCCGCCGATGGCGGCGGTTTGTCGCCGCGCTATGCACTGGGATTGGCGCAATTCGTCTCGACCCATGTTGGCGCCGGTCGCGAAGTGGTGATCGTCTCGTCTGGCGCGGTCGCGGCCGGCCGCGCGATCCTGCCGCGCGCGGCCGAGCAGGGCGCGGCGATGGCCGCACGACAGGCGCTGGCCGCGCTCGGCCAGGCGCAGCTGATGGCGTTGTGGCAACGCTTCTTCGAGCGCCCGGTGGCGCAGGTGCTGCTCACCCACGACGACCTGCGCAACCGCCGTCGCTATCTCAACGCGCGCGCCACCCTCAATGAGCTGCTGCGCCTGGGCGCGCTGCCGGTGGTGAACGAGAACGACACCGTATCGGTCGACGAGCTCAAGCTGGGCGACAACGACAACCTGGCCGCGATCGTCGCCGCCCTGGTCGATGCCGACGCACTATTCATCGCCACCGACATCGACGGCCTGTACAGCACCGATCCGCGCCAGAACCCCGACGCGCTGCCGGTCAATGAAGTGCGCGAGCTCGATGCCGGCATCCTCGCCATGGCCGGCGGCAGTGGCAGCGCCGGGGTCGGCACCGGCGGCATGCGCACCAAGCTGGAAGCGGCCGCCAAGGCCGGCGCTGCCGGGATCGAAACCTACCTGTTCAACGGGCGCAACAGCGAAGTGCTGCGCGCGCTCGGGCACGACCGCTTGCGCGGCACGCGCCTGCATCCCGGGCGCACCCGCGTTGCGGCGCGCAAGTACTGGCTGCGGCATGCGCCGGTGGAGCCGGGCGCGATCCTGGTCGACGCTGGCGCGGCGCATGCCCTGGCCGAAAAGGGCGCCTCGCTGTTGCCGGGCGGGGTGACCGCGGCCGAAGGCGAGTTCCGCCGCGGCGACATGGTCGAGATCCGCACCCGCCAGGACGGCATCGAGCGCAGCGTGGCCCGGGGCGTCAGCCAATATTCGGCGCAGGATGTGCGCCGCCTGGCCGGCCGCCATTCGCGCGATATCGAATCGGTGCTCGGCTACAACTACGGCGAGAACGTCGTCCACCGCGACGACCTGGTGTTGTTGCCCGCCTGACCTATACCGGGAAATCCAGCATGTCCGACATCAAGACCCTCGCGATGGAGTGCCGCCTGGCGGCGCAGACCCTGGCCCAGCTCGACGGCGCGGCCAAGGCCGCCTTGCTGACGCACATGGCCGCCGCGCTCGAAGCCGACAGTGCGGCCATTCTCGCGGCCAATGCGCTGGACCTGGCGGCTGCGCGCGACAAGGGCGTGGGCAGCGCGATGCTCGACCGCCTGGCGCTGGACCCCAAGCGCCTGGCAGCCATCGCCGATGCCCTGCGCGAGGTCGCCGCGTTGCCCGACCCGGTGGGCCAGGTCACCCGCGACGATGTGCGCCCGAACGGCATCCGCGTGCAGAAGGTGCGCGTGCCGCTCGGGGTGATCGCGATGATCTACGAAGCGCGGCCCAATGTGACCGCCGATGCGGCGGCGCTGTGCATCAAGGCCGGCAACGGCGTGATCCTGCGGGGCGGTTCGGAGGCGATCCATTCCAACACCGCCATTGCCACCGCCCTGCGCGGCGCGCTGCAAGCGCAAGGCGTGCCGGCCGCGGCCTTGACCTTGGTCGAAGATCTACGCCGCGAGACCATGCTGGAATTGCTGCAGCTCAACGACATCGTCGACCTGGCGATCCCGCGTGGGGGCGAGGGCCTGATCCGGTTCGTCGCCGAACATGCGCGCGTGCCGGTGATCAAGCACTACAAGGGCGTCTGCCATCTGTTCGTGGACGCTTCGGCCGACGCCGATCTTGCGTTGCGCTTGTTGATCGACGGCAAGGTGTCGCGGCCTTCGGCGTGCAATTCGCTGGAAACGCTGCTGGTGCATGCGGATATTGCCGCCTCGTTCCTGCCGCAGGCGGTGCAGGCGTTGCGCGAGCGTGGCGTGGAAGTGCGCGGCGATGAGGCCAGCCGGCGGTGGGTGCCTGATCTGGGCGAGGCCACGGACGCGGATTTTGCCGCCGAGTTCCTCGATCTGGTGATCGCGGTGCGGGTGGTGGCGGACCTGGATGCGGCGATTGCGCACATCCGCCATTACGGCTCGGACCATACCGAGGTGATCGCCACCGGCGATACAGCACATGCGGAGCGATTCGTGCAGGCGTTGCGCTCGGCGGTGGTGATGGTGAACGCATCTTCGCGCTTTTCCGATGGCGGCGAGCTGGGGCTGGGCGCCGAGATCGGCATCTCGACCACCCGATTGCATGCCTACGGCCCGATGGGCCTGGAAGCATTGACGGTGGAGCGGTTCGTGGTACGCGGCGAAGGCCAGACGCGCGCAGCTGTCTAATCGGAATGCATCGCATTGCAGGAGGGGTGCCATTGGTCATGCCCCCATTTTGTGATTCAAAACGTCATCCGCCGACGCCACGGGTGCATCATCCAGGACCAACATCACCCACTCCCGGAGCCCGCCTGATGCGCCGCCGTACCTTGTGCTTCGCCGTCCTCGCCCTGGCCATGAGCCAGGCCATGGCCCAGACCTCGCCGATGACGCCGGACATCACTGGCAAGAAGTTCGAGGCGCCTACCGCGGCCAATGATTACGTCAAGCGCGAGGTCATGATCCCGATGCGCGATGGCGTCAAGCTGCACACCGTGATCGTGGTTCCCAAGGGCGCGCACGACGCGCCGATCCTGCTCACGCGCACGCCCTACGATGCCGATGGCCGTGCCGAGCGCTCGAACTCGCCGCACATGAAGGACCTGTTGCCGCAGGGCGACGATGTGTTCGTCGAAGGCGGCTATATCCGCGTGTTCCAGGACATCCGCGGCAAGTACGGCTCCGAAGGCGACTACGTCATGACCCGGCCGCTGCGCGGACCGCTCAACAAGACCAAGGTCGATCACGCCACCGATGCATGGGACACGATCGATTGGCTGGTCAAGCACCTGCCTGAGTCCAATGGCCGGGTCGGCATGATCGGCTCGTCCTACGAGGGCTTCACCGTAGTGATGGCGCTGACCGATCCGCATCCGGCGTTGAAGGTGGCCGCGCCCGAGAGCCCGATGATCGACGGCTGGATGGGCGATGACTGGCTCAATTACGGGGCTTTCCGCCAGGTCAATTTCGATTACTTCACCGGTCAGCTGACCCAGCGCGGCAAGGGCACCTCGATCGCGCGCGAGGGCTACGACGACTACAGCAATTTCCTGCGCGCCGGTTCGGCCGGGGATTTCGCCAAGGCGGCCGGCGTCGACCAGTTGCCGTGGTGGCACAAGCTCAGCGAGCACCCGGCCTACGATGCCTACTGGCAGGAACAGGCGCTGGACAAGGTGATGGCGCGCACGCCGCTCAAAGTCCCGACGATGTGGCTGCAAGGGTTGTGGGACCAGGAGGACATGTACGGCGCCAACCACAGCTACCTGGCGATGGAAGGGCGCGATAGCGGCAACGACAAGAATTACCTGGTGATGGGGCCGTGGCGGCACAGCCAGGTCAACTACGATGGCAGTTCGCTCGGCGCGCTGCAGTTCGATGGCGATACCGCGCACCAGTTCCGCCGCGACGTGCTCAAGCCGTTCTTCGACCAGTACCTGGTCGAGGGCGCGCCGAAGGCCGACACGCCCCCGGTGCTGGTCTACAACACCGGCGAAAATCACTGGGACCGACTGCAGCAGTGGCCGCGCAGTTGCGCGCAGGGCTGCGCGGCGCAGAGCAAGCCGCTGTACCTACATGCGGGTGGGACGTTGTCGTTCCAGGCGCCGGCGGCGGGCCAGGGCGACTACGAGGAGTACGTCTCCGACCCGGCCAAGCCGGTGCCGTTCGTGCCGAGGCCGATGCGCTTCGGCGATCGCGACATGTGGACGACCTGGCTGGTGCACGACCAGCGCTTCGTCGATGGCCGTCCGGACGTGCTGACCTATGTCAGCGAGCCGTTGACCGCACCGCTGAAGATCGGCGGTGCGCCGGTGGTGAACCTGCAGGCCTCCACCAGCGGCAGCGACAGCGATTGGGTGGTCAAGCTGATCGACGTGGCGCCGGGCGAGAATGCTGCCGACCCGAAGATGGGCGGATACGAGTTGCCGGTATCGCTGGCGATCTTCCGTGGCCGTTATCGCGAAGGTTTCGAGACCGCCAAGCCGATCGCCAGCAACCAGCCGCTGGGCTACCGTTTCGAATTGCCCAACGCCAACCACGTGTTCAAGCCCGGGCACCGGGTGATGGTGCAGGTGCAGTCGAGCCTGTTCCCGCTGTACGACCGCAACCCGCAAACCTTCGTGCCGAACATCTACTTCGCCAAACCGGCCGATTACCAGAAGGCGACCCAGCGCATCTGGCACACGCCGCAGCAGCCGAGCTTCATCGAACTGCCGGTGCTGTGAGTCAGGGGCGGTGGCCGGAGCCTCCGGCCACCGCCTTGACGGCTTCGCGCCATGCCCGAGCCTGTCGCGGCGAATCGACCATCACCGCATCGGCGCCCAGGTCGGCGGCCAGCTTGTAGTCCTCCTCGCTGCCGACGCCAATCCACAGCACCGAAAACTCGGGGGCGTGGCTGCGGAAGCAAACCATGGCTTCCGGCGTCCACAGGCGCGCGCCGCTGACCGCTGTGTGGCCCTTGCCCAGGGTGAAGCTTTCGCTGACCTTGAGGTTTCGCCGCAGCTCGAATGCCGCCCAGCCCGGCGCCTCCGGCGCCGCGACACAGCGTTGGGCCAAGACCAATTCCAGCAAGCGCTGGCGTGTGGCATCGCGCGATTCCATCACCTGCGCTTGCGGATATGGCTGCCACAGCGGCGCGTAGCCGGCGTCAGTGGAATACAGCCAGGTGCGCGCCCAGTCATTGCCGCGAGCGAGTACCGCGGCCACGGCTTGGACCAGGGCCGCGGACGGTTCGGCCTTCATGTCCAACATCACCGGCAGGTGGCGCGGGATCGCCGCCAGGGCCTGGTCGAGGCGGGCGATCGGCTGGGGCCGTGCGCGGTACGGAAAGCCGCCGTTGGCGTCGCTGAAGCGGTAGCCGGCGTTGAGCGCCTGCAGCCGTGCCACCGGCAGCGAGGCGACCAGGCCTTTTCCCTCGGTGAGCGCCGACAAGTCGCGTGGGCGATACATCACCGGCACGCCGTCGGCGCTCAGCTGCACCGACAGCCACAGCGCATCGGCGCCGTTCTGCAAGGCGCTGTGGATCGCCAG
>DATLJF010000315.1:0-2663 GCA_035539015.1 Stenotrophomonas sp.
AGGCGATTACCACACCCTCGCCGGCCTGTGCATCTTCTACTTCGGCCGCATTCCCAATGTCGGCGAGTACTTCGACTGGGCCGGCTGGCGCATCGAGGTCATCGACCTGGACGGTGCGCGCATCGACAAGCTGCTGCTGCGCCGCCTGGGTGACGAGGAAGGCGATGACAACGCCGGCTGAGCCCGGCACCGAGGGTGGCGCGGCGGCCTACCGCAACGAGGGCATCCGCACCTTGCTGGCGACCTTCGCGCATGGCGACCCCGACGAAATCCTGCGCCTGCGCGACATCCTTGGCGACCTGCAGCAGAGCGCGTTCGGTGTGTTCCTGTTCGTGGCGATCCTGCCGGCGTTCATCCCGATCCCCGGGCTGGGCGGCGCGGTCAGTGGCCCGCTCACCCTGCTGATCGGCGTGCAGATCATGATCGGCCTGCGCCGGCCGTGGCTGCCGGCCTTCATCGGCAACCGCGGCCCACGCCGCGGCACCGGGCAACGCTTCGTCGGCAAGATCGCCCCGCTGCTGCGCTGGCTCGACCGCCTGCTGCGGCCGCGCCTGGCCTGGCTGCTGGATAGCCTGGTGGCCAACGTGATCACCGGCTTGTTGCTGATCGCCACCGGATTGCTGTTGTCGCTGCCGATTCCCTTCACCAATTACCTGTTCGGCCTGATCCTGCTGCTGTTCGCGCTGGCCTTGCTCGAACGCGATGGCGCCCTGCTCCTGCTGTGCTGGATCGCGGCGATCGGCTCGATCGTCGCCTTCGGCGTGACCTCCGACCAGTTGGTGGAGCTGCTGCAGCACTGGTGGGCCAAGCTCAGCTGAGCGGCGGCCGCTCAGCGGCTGCCCAGATCCAGCACGCGGTTCTCGGTCAGCACGCCCTGCTCTTCCTCCACCGCGCCCAGCACGAACTCCAGGGCCGCGCCGAACAGTCCGGCCGGACTGTTCCAGTACTCGGCCGATTCGGCGCGCACATGGATCAAGCGCAATTGCGGATCATCAACGCCGCCGGGGAAGAACACCTGCATGGCTGGCGACCATAGCTGCTGGGCCTTGGCCCGATCATCGACCACGCGGGCACGCCCGGCCACCGACACATAGGTATTGCGCTCAGGCGCGGCGTAGGCGACGTTCACCCGCGGATTGGCCTCGATCTCGGCGATCTTCGGGCTATCGGCCGCGGTAGCGAACCACAGGTCACCGTCGAACTCGACCTCCTGCGTGCCCAACGGCCGGCTGACCAGGCGGCCGTCGGCGGCGACCGTGGTGAACATCGCCACCTCGATGCCGCGCAACAGCTCGGCCAACTGGCGGATATGGTCCTGGCGACGACTCATGCGCTACTCCTCGAAAGAAGGTCCCATTCGAGCCGATCACCAGGCAAAGCGACGTGAACCGCCCGGGTGCCGCGCATCACCCCTGGCGCGACTGCCAGGCGTGGGCGGCCAGTTCGAACGAGCGCAGGCGCGCGCCGTGGTCGTAGATGTTGGCCGTCAGCAGCAGCTCGTCCGGGCGATGGCGCGCCACGAAAGCGGCAATGCCCTCGCCCACCGCCTGCGCATCACCCAGCACCGCGCAAGCCAGCGCGCGCTCTACCCCGACCTTCTCGTGCGGTTGCCAGAACGACTCGATGTCATCCAGCGGCGGCGGAATCCGCCCGGGCCGGCCGCGGCGCAGATTGACGAAACTCTGCTGCTGGCTGGTGAACAAGCGCCGCGCCTCGGCTTCCGAATCGGCCGCCACCACGTTCAAGGCCAGCATCGCGTAGGGCGCGCGCAGGTGCTCGGACGGCATGAAGTCGCGCCGGTAGATCGCCAGGGCCTCGTCCATCGCATCCGGGGCGAAGTGCGAAGCGAACGCGAAGCGCAGGCCCATGGCCGCGGCCAGGCGCGCACTGAACAGGCTGGAGCCCAGGAGCCAGACCGGCACCTCGATGCCGGCACCGGGCACCGCCTGCACCAATTGACCCTCCACCGCCGGCTCGAAATAGCGCAGCAGCTCGGCCACGTCCTGCGGGAACTGATCGGCGCCATCGAAGTAGCGGCGCAAAGCGCGGGTCGTCGCCTGGTCGGTGCCCGGCGCGCGGCCCAGGCCCAGATCGATCCGGCCCGGATACAGCGAGGCCAGCGTGCCGAACTGCTCGGCGACCTGCAGCGGCGCATGGTTGGGCAGCATGATCCCGCCAGCACCGACGCGGATGCTGCGGGTGCCGCCGGCCACATGGCCGATCAGCACGGCCGTCGCCGCACTGGCGATGCCCGGCATGTTGTGGTGTTCGGCCAGCCAATAGCGCTGGTAGCCCCAGCGCTCGGCGTGCTGGGCCAGATCGAGCATGTTGGCGAACGCGGCAGTGGGGTCGCTGCCTTCACACACCGGGGCCAGGTCGAGGACGGAAAGGGGAATCATCGGCATTCCTGAAGAGGGCTGTTTCCAGCATGGGGGCGCTTCCGGCCGACCACCAGCGGCGGATTGGCCACGCTGCCGCGCCGCAGCATTCCAGCCCTGCCCTTGTTTTGCGGATTGCCCGTTCACCGACCGGACAAATCCCGACTAGCGGCGCGACCAAAAAGTGATTAGCCTCACAAAAGGGGAGCAGTCTGAGACAAACGCCGTGGAACTCATCCGTCATTGGGAAAAGCCGATCAAGATCGGCCTGTGCGTGGTGTATGT
>DATLJF010000316.1:0-18926 GCA_035539015.1 Stenotrophomonas sp.
AGCGCGTGGGTATGAGCCAGTCCCGCATCTCGTACCTGGAGTTGCATCCGGCTCAATACAACGCCGGTCAGCTCCTGCAGATATGCTCGGCTCTCGGGCTGGAGCTGGCTATCGGGCGGCGCGGCGTGGCCGACGCGCCCACCGCCGGCGAGGCCTGGTGAGCATGGGACGTCCATCGCGCAGCCGTCATCTGTCTCTTTGGGCCAATGGTGTCCGCGTTGGACGCTGGTCCTGGCTGGCGCGTGGCGAAATGGAGCTGCAGTACGACGATTCGTGGGTGAACGATCCGCGCGGCAGACCCTTGTCCCTTTCCCTGCCATTCAACCTGCATGGTCAAGCCCTGAAGGGCGAAGGCGTCTTCAACTACTTCGACAATCTCCTACCCGACAGCGAGGCTATTCGGCGGCGCGTCGCTGAGAGATTTGTGACGGGCTCGGTCGACCCCTTCAACTTGCTCAAGGCCATTGGGCGCGACTGCGTGGGAGCGCTGCAGATTCTGGGTGAAGATGAGACCCCGGAGGGTGTTGATCGTCTAGAAGGCGTGCCGCTGTCGGAAGAGGACATTGAGCGCCACCTGGTTGAGGCCGTCATGCCGAAGGCGTTCGGTGCTGGCCATGATTCGAATGATGACTTCCGCATTTCTCTAGCCGGCGCCCAAGAAAAGACTGCCTTCCTGCGGCATGAGGGCCAATGGCTTGTGCCGCGCGGCGCGACGCCGACCACGCACATTTTTAAGCTGCCGCTCGGCTTGGTCGGATCGCGCAAGGCGGACATGAGCACGTCCGTCGACAACGAATGGCTGTGCCTGCGTTTGATGAGGGCCTACGGGCTCAACGCGACCCTCGCAGACATCATGACCTTTGGCCAGCAGCGGGTTTTGGTCGTTGAGAGATTCGATCGCCGGCCGTCCTCGGATGGGACTTGGCTGTTGCGCCTGATGCAAGAGGATTTTTGCCAGGTCACCGGCTGTTCGCCGCTCAAAAAGTACGAGACCGACGGCGGGCCAAGACTTGAAACCCTGTTTTCTATCCTAAACGCCTCCCAGAACGCGCAGGAGGACAAGCGGACACTATTGGCAAGTCAGATATTGTTCTGGCTGCTGAGGGCGCCGGATGGTCACGCGAAGAACTTCAGCATCGAACTGCTTCCACGTGGACGGTTCAAGCTGACGCCGCTCTACGACGTAATGTCCGCCTACCCGGTTATGGGGCCAGGGCCGGATCAGTTCGCGCCGCAAGAGGTCAAGCTTGCAATGGGCCTGTCCGGCAAGAACCGGCACTACACGATGAACGGCATCCAGCGGCGGCATTTCAACAGCACGGCGCGAAAAGTGGGCTATGGTCAGGACGCGGAGGAGCTGATCGGCCAGATACTCGAACGCACCCCCCTCGCCATCGCTGAGGTTCACGCCGATTTGCCAGTAGGTTTCTCGCAGAAGGTGGCAGACACCGTACTCGGCGGCCTGTCCAAGGCCGCTGACGCCCTGGCGGCAAATGGCGGACGTGGCTGAAGCCAACGATGACGCCCTCGATATCCTGGTGTGTCACGAGGGGATAGGTGACACCGCTCACAGGCTTTGCGCAGCAAAGCCGCCTTTCACCGGGCCATCTTCTCAGGCGGGCCCGAGCAACAAGTCCCGGTGAAAGAAGTAAACCTCCTGCAGCAAGAACCGCCACCGCGTATGAAAGCTGCGGAAGCGCGTGCTCGGCGTTGAAGACCCCAAGGCATGGATGCCCAGTTCCTGGCACAGGCGTAGCGCGCGCGCCATGTGCAGCGGGTCGCTGACGATGATGGCCGTGCGCATGTCCTCGCGCTGCATCAGCGCACGCGCCTCCAGCAGGTTCTGCCGGGTGGTGCGCGACACGGTCTCGATCAGCACCGCGTTTTCCGGAACGCCATGGCGCAGCGCATATCGGCGCGCCACCTGCGACTCGGAAAAGCGCGCGCCAGTGCCGCCAAAGCCACCGGTGAACAGCAGCTTCGGCGCATAGCCGGCCTGGTACAGCGACAGGCCATGGCGGATGCGTTCTTCGAACACCGGCGAAGGCTTGGCGTCATACGCCGCGGCCCCGAGCACGATGATGACGTCGGCCGCCGCCGCCTGGTCGCGATCGCCAACCCAGATGATCCACGCAGCCACGCCGAGCAGCCAGGCCAATACCAGGCATAGCAACCGCCAGGTCCAGCCCCAGCCGCCGCGTCCGCGCCGGCTTACCGCCACGGCAACGCCTCCAGATCGACATTGCCTCCTGAAAGCACCAGGCCCACGCGCTTGCCGGCAAAGCGTGCCGGCTGCGCCAGCACGGCCGCCAGCACGGTGGCCGAGGACGGCTCGATCACCTGCTTGAGCACCTGCCAGACCAGCTGCATCGCCGCCACCACCTGGACGTCATCCACCGTGATCACTTCGGCCCGGGCCTGGCGCAGCAGTTCGAAGTTCGGCACGCCGATCCCGGCGCGCAGGCCATCGCAAATCGTGTCGGGAATAAAATCCACCTCACGCACGCCGCTGGCCAAGGAACGCGCGGCGTCCGCGGCCCCTGCGGGCTCGGCCAGCACCAGCGCGCAATCGGGAGCCAGGCCGGACAATGCCAGCGCCGTTCCCGAACCCAGGCCACCGCCGCCCACCGGCACCACCACCACATCGAGCGGACCGGCTTCGCGCAGCAACTCGATCGCGGCGGTGCCCTGGCCAGCGATCACCGCGGCATCGGCGAAGGGATGGACCAGGGTGGCGCCGGTCGAGGCCTGGACCTCGGCGCAGGTGGCCTCGCGCGCAGCCGCCGTAGCCTCGCATCGCCACAGGATGGCGCCATGGCGGGCGATGTTGGCGAGCTTGGCGGCCACCGCGCCCTCGGGCACGACCACGTGGCAGGGAATGCCACGGCTGCGCGCGGCCAGGGCGAGGGCTGCGCCATGGTTGCCCGAGGAGTGGGTGACCACCCCGCGCGCGGCCACGGCCTCATCCAGGGACCAGACCGCGTTGCAGGCACCGCGAAATTTGAAGGCACCGGCGCGTTGCAGGTGTTCGGCCTTGAAGTGCAGTTCGGCGCCACTTTGCGTGTCGAGCACGCGCGAACGCAGCACCGGCGTGACCGTGGCGTAAGGGGCAATGCGGACCGCGGCCAGCAGGACATCTTCGTAATCGGCCAGGCGGGTAGCGCTCATGCGTGCAAGGTTAACTGATCCCCGCAGACACACGAGCGCCCCACATCGCCAGAGCGCGTCGGAATCCTTCAGCCGCCAAGTTCGGAAAGCGGGACGAATTAAGGACGGATTCAAATCGGCGCGGTGAGAGTACGCTCATACCCTATGACGAGAATCGCGATGAAGCTCCGCCTCTTGATCGCCGCCACGGCGTTGGCGGGCCTGGCCGGCTGTGCAACCTACAGCTACAGCGGTGGCGACGCCGGTTATTACCGGGGCACGCCGAGCGTGCAGTACCGCTATCCGCCGGGCTACTACAACTATGGATACCCGGGCTACGGCGCCGGTTACTACGGCTATGGCGGCTATCCCTATTACGGGGGCGGGTTCTATGGCGGGTACGGCGGCGGCTACTACCGGCCAGCGCCGCCCTACCGTCCCGACCATCGCCCACCGCCCAACCACGGCCGCCCACCGAGCCATGGCCGTCCGCCCGATGGCCGACCGCCCGACGGTCGTCCGGGCCGCCCCCACGATGGCCGTCCGCCGGATCGCCCGAACCCTTCGTCCCCGCGTCCGCCGCGGCCCGACGGCCCACGTCCAATGGCTCCGCGTCCGGCCGTGCAGTCGCAGCCGCGCCCGGGCGGCCCGCGAGTACGCAAGGTCGAACCCTGAGTAATTCAGGCCGCGGGCCAGCGATTGCGACCGACGGCTCATTTGCACGATCGGGGGGCTTGCGTCCGATTCGGGTTGGCCGCAAGCTACGGCCACGGGTGACCTACAGCGTCGCTTTATGACGCAAGCTTCGGCACCTGACCGTTCCAATGTCGATGTCCGACAGGGAAATCTGGATCCCCCCTGTTCCGGCCCTGTCGGACGTCGGCGCCAAATACGAACAAAGCCCCGGCCAGGCCGGGGCTTTGTTTTTGGCGTTTCGGCCTTGCTGGCCTGGGCCGTACGAATATTGCGGGCAAAAAAAGGGCCGGCAGTCCCCCGACTACCGGCCCCGCGCTTCCCCAATGTGCGCCTGGCTGGCCCCTGTTCCAATTCCAGCCTTGCGCCCCTGTGTCGCATTGCCACGATTGGGTGCTATCGGGATATCTGCAGAAAGCGTGCCAACTTGAGGGCGGCTTTCGTAAAATGTGACTTCGCCGACAAAAATCGGCCCTCCTGCCCGACGCCCGCCTGCGGCCGCGTCCATACTGCCGGCCCCGCGAGGGCCAACCGCCATGACCGACTCCTTCTATCGCTACGACGTCATCGTGATCGGCGGCGGCCATGCCGGCACCGAGGCGGCGCTGGCGTCCGCCCGCAGCGGCGCACGCACGCTGCTGCTGACCCACAACATCGAGACCGTCGGCGCAATGAGCTGCAACCCGGCCATCGGCGGCATCGGCAAGGGCCACCTGGTCAAGGAGATCGACGCGCTCGGCGGCGCCATGGCGCGCGCTGCCGACCAGGCCGGCATCCAGTGGCGCACGCTCAACGCCTCCAAGGGTCCGGCAGTGCGCGCCACCCGCTGCCAGGCCGATCGTTCGCTGTATCGCAGTGCCATCCGCCGCATTGTCGAGGCGCAGGCCAACCTCACCGTGTTCCAGGCTGCGGTCGATGACCTGGTGATCGAAGGCGATGCCGTGCGCGGGGCGATCACCCAGACCGGCCTGCGTTTCCACGCCGAGGCGGTGGTCTTGACCGCCGGTACTTTCCTGGCCGGCAAGATCCATGTCGGGCCTACCCAATACGCTGCCGGCCGCATGGGCGACCCGCCGGCGACCACGCTGGCCGCGCGCCTGCGCGAACGTCCCTTCGCGATCGACCGGCTCAAGACCGGCACCCCGCCGCGGATCGACGGCCGCACGCTCGACTATGCCGTCATGCAGGAGCAACCCGGCGACGACCCGCGTCCGGTGATGTCCTTCCTCGGCAATACGAGCGACCACCCGGCCCAGGTCAGCTGCTGGATCACCCATACCACCGCGCAGACCCACGAGATCATCCGTGGCGCGCTGGATCGCTCGCCGCTCTACAGCGGGCAGATCGAAGGCATCGGTCCCCGTTACTGCCCTTCGATCGAAGACAAGGTGGTGCGTTTCGCCGAGAAGGACAGCCACCAGATCTTCGTCGAGCCCGAGGGCCTGGACGTCACCGAGATCTATCCCAACGGCATTTCGACCTCGCTGCCGTTCGACGTGCAGCTGGCGCTGGTGCGCTCGATCCGCGGTTTCGAGCAGGCGCACATCACCCGCCCGGGCTATGCCATCGAATACGACTTCTTCGACCCGCGCGGGCTCAAGCCTTCGCTGGAGACCAAGCTGGTGGGCGGGCTGTTCTTCGCCGGCCAGATCAACGGCACCACCGGCTACGAGGAAGCCGCCGCGCAGGGCCTGCTCGCAGGGCTCAACGCCGCGCGCCACGTGCGCCAATGGCCGGCGTGGTCGCCGCGTCGCGACGAGGCCTACCTCGGGGTACTGGTGGACGATCTCATCACCCACGGCACCAACGAGCCCTACCGCATGTTCACCAGCCGCGCCGAATACCGGCTGCAGCTGCGCGAAGACAACGCCGATGCGCGCCTGACCCCGGCCGGGCGCGAACTGGGTCTGGTCGATGACGCGCGCTGGTCGCGCTTCAATGAAAAGCAGGAGGCGGTGGAGTGCGAGCGCCAGCGGCTGCGCGCGCTGTGGGCGACGCCGGGCAATGCCCTGGGCCGTGAAGTGGAGCAGGCGCTGGGTGTGGCGGTCAGCCGTGAAACCAACGTGCTCGACCTGATCAAACGCCCGGAGCTCGACTACGCCAAGCTGATGCGCGTGCCGTCGCTCGGCCCCGGCGTCACCGATGCGCAGGTTGCCGAGCAGGTCGAGATCGGCGTCAAGTACGCCGGCTATCTCGACCGCCAGCGCGAGGAAATCGAACGCCAGCAGCGCCACGAACACACCGCCATCCCGGAAGGTTTCGACTACACCGGCGTGCGCGGTCTCTCCGCCGAAGTAACGCAGAAGCTCGAACGCGTCCGCCCGGCCAGCGTTGGCCAGGCCCAGCGGATTCCCGGCATGACCCCGGCGGCGATCTCCTTGCTGCTGGTGCACCTGGAGCGCGCGCGCCGCGCGAGCGCGGCATGAGCGCCGGCCCGCTGCGTCGCTTCGGCGATGCTTTCCCAAGCGTGGGCGAGCGCGTCTATGTTGACCCTGCCAGTACGATCATCGGCGATGTCGTGCTCGGCGACGATGTTTCGGTGTGGCCAGGCACGGTGATCCGGGGCGACGTCAACTACGTGCGCATCGGCGCGCGCAGCAACCTGCAGGACGGCACGATCATCCACGTCAGCCACCACAGCCCCTTCAACAAGGCCGGCTATCCGACCTTGATCGGCGAGGGCGTCACGGTCGGCCATGGCACGATCATCCACGCCTGCAGCATTGGCGATTTCTGCCTGATCGGCATGGGTGCCTGCATTCTCGACGGCGCCAGCATCGGCAAGTACGGCTTCATCGGCGCCGGCGCGGTGGTCGGTCCAGGCAAGCAGGTGGGCGAGGCCGAGCTGTGGCTGGGCAATCCGGCCAGGTTCGCGCGCAAGCTCAGCGACAAGGAAATCGAGAGTCTGCATTACTCGGCGCAGCACTACGTGCGCCTGAAGGACAAGTACCTGGCGGAGGCGGCCGCCGGCTGACGCCGGCGCGGCCTCAGGCCGCCGGCCGGGTGGCGTCCTCAAGCAAGGCCAGCAGCACCAGCGCCTCCTGGCGCGAACCGCCACACATATCGGCCGCAGGTCTCAACGAAGCGCAGAACGGCGGTCGCTGCGGCTGCCCGAATACCCGGC
The DNA here is from genome assembly GCA_035539015.1 of Stenotrophomonas sp. Lineage (GTDB taxonomy): Bacteria > Pseudomonadota > Gammaproteobacteria > Xanthomonadales > Xanthomonadaceae > Stenotrophomonas_A. Next base: position 6,965 of record DATLJF010000316.1, read on the forward strand.
AGCGCATGTCCTCACCCAACTGCGCGCACGCCACCCCGGCCGGCTTGCCGTTCGGCATGCCAGGCAAGGCAGAGGTGATGGACGGCGCGATGCAGCACGCCCCGCAGCCCTCGCGGCATTCCAGACAATCGCGCATGCGCACAGTCTACCGGGCCGCCGCTGCTGCGTTCTGAATGCCCTGGGCAGCGGCGCCGCACGGTTGCAGAGGCAACTAAGCGAATCCCGTATAAAGAACCGGCAATCCGCACTATCGCCAGCGCCCCGCCCGCATGCCCGAATACCGCTCCCGCACCTCCACCGCCGGCCGCAACATGGCCGGCGCCCGCGCGCTGTGGCGCGCCACCGGCATGAAGGATGACGACTTCCACAAGCCGATCATCGCCATCGCCAATTCCTTCACCCAGTTCGTGCCCGGCCACGTCCACCTGAAGGATCTCGGCCAGCTGGTCGCGCGCGAGATCGAACAAGCCGGCGGCGTCGCCAAGGAATTCAACACGATCGCCGTCGACGACGGCATCGCCATGGGCCACGACGGCATGCTGTATTCGCTGCCGAGCCGCGAGATCATTGCCGACGCCGTCGAATACATGGTCAATGCCCACTGCGCCGACGCGCTGGTGTGCATCTCCAACTGCGACAAGATCACCCCGGGCATGCTGATGGCGGCCATGCGCCTCAACATCCCCACCGTGTTCGTCTCCGGCGGCCCGATGGAGGCCGGCAAGACCAAGCTGGCCACGCATGGCCTGGACCTGGTCGATGCGATGGTGATCGCCGCCGATGAGAGCGCCTCGGACGAGAAGGTCGCCGAGTACGAGCGCAGCGCCTGCCCCACCTGCGGTTCCTGCTCGGGCATGTTCACCGCCAACTCGATGAACTGCCTGACCGAAGTGCTGGGGCTGTCGCTGCCGGGCAATGGCACCACCCTGGCCACGCACGCTGATCGCGAACAGCTGTTCAAGCGCGCCGGCCGCGTGGCGGTAGAACTGTGCCACCGCTGGTACGGCGGCGAAGACGCCAGCGTGTTGCCGCGCGGTATCGCCACGTTCGAAGCATTCGAGAATGCGATGACGCTGGACATCGCCATGGGCGGTTCGACCAACACCATCCTGCATCTGCTGGCCGCTGCGCAGGAAGCCGAAGTCGACTTCACGCTGCGTGATATCGACCGCCTCTCGCGGCGCGTGCCGCAGCTGTGCAAGGTCGCGCCGAATACGCAGAAGTACCATATCGAAGACGTGCACCGTGCCGGCGGCATCATGGCGATCCTGGCCGAGCTCGCGCGCGGTGGCCTGCTGCATACCGAGGTCTCGACCGTCCACGCGCGCACGCTGCGCGAAGCGATCGCGCAGTGGAGCGTGAGCGACCGCGACGACGAAATCCTGCACACCTTCTATCGCGCCGGCCCGGCCGGCATCCCGACCCAGACCGCCTTCAGCCAGGCCACGCGCTGGCCGTCGCTGGACCTGGACCGCGCCGAAGGCTGCATTCGCGACGTGCCACACGCCTATTCGCAGGAAGGCGGCCTGGCCGTGCTGTACGGCAATCTCGCCGTCGATGGTTGCGTGGTCAAGACCGCCGGCGTGGACGAATCCATCCATGTCTTCGAAGGACGTGCACGCGTGTTCGAGAGCCAGGACGCGGCGGTCAAGAGCATCCTGGCCAACGAAGTGGTGGCCGGCGATGTCGTCGTGATCCGCTACGAAGGCCCCAAGGGCGGGCCGGGCATGCAGGAAATGCTCTACCCGACCAGCTACCTGAAGTCCAAGGGCCTGGGCAAGCAGTGCGCGCTGCTCACCGACGGGCGTTTCTCCGGCGGCACCTCGGGCTTGTCGATCGGCCATGCTTCGCCGGAAGCGGCCGCCGGTGGCGTGATCGGCCTGGTGCACGAAGGCGATCGCATCCTGATCGACATCCCCAACCGCAGCATCAACCTGCTGGTCGACGCGCCCACCCTGGCCGCACGCCGGCTGCATCAGGACGCGCAAGGCTGGAAGCCGGCCGCACCGCGCCAGCGCAAGGTGACCACGGCGCTGAAAGCCTATGCACTGCTGGCCACCAGTGCGGACAAGGGCGCCGTACGCGACCGCGCGTTGCTCGACGGCTGACGGCGCACACGGTCCTCACTTACGCTGCACGCCGCGCTAGCGCGGCGGCAGCGACGCTGTCGCGGTGACCCTAGCGAGTACCGCCATGAGCCCCGACCGCAAACCCGAAGGCCCGGCCAGCGACCAGGAAAAGGCGCACACACCCGACCGGCTGCGCAACGATGATGCGCGCTGGAAGGATCGCGACATGCCCGACGAGCCGCGCGGCCGCGACCACGCCACACCGGACGACTACGAGAAGCCAAGCACGCCCGGCTGAAGGTGCGCTGGCGTCTTCTTGACGCTGCTTCGATCCGCCGGCGGCCAAAGTGCAGCGGCAGCATCCGCTGCCGCGACCGCCGGAGCCTGGCATGAATGTCCGCAAGCTGTTCAATTCCCTCGCAAAGAAAGCGTCCAGTGCCGCAGGCTCGCCCGCGGTCTTCGCCGGTGCCGTCGGCATTGTCGCGGTGTGGGGGCTCACTGGACCCATCTTCGGCTTTAACGACACCTGGCAGCTGGTGATCAATACCGGCACGACCATCATTACTTTCTTGATGGTGTTCCTGATCCAGCACACGCAGAACGCCGATACCGCTGCCCTGCATCTCAAGCTCGACGAGCTCATTCGCGCCACCCGGGCGGCCGACAACCTGTTGCTGGACATGGAAGAGCTGGACGAGCAGCAACTCGAACGCATCCGCCAACGGTATGAGGCGCTGGCTGGCCAGGCGCGTAATCGCGGGCCGAACGCGCGCGGCATTGCCTCGCCGTGCCGCGATGCCGAGGACCAGGACGACGACCAGGACAACAGTCCCCCAGGCGGACCGGCGCGCTAGTCGCCGGTCTGCGCGTGCGGGGCTTCCAGCGCCTTGGATTGAGGCGAATCCTTCTCACGCAACCATATGGTGAGCAGCACCAATGCCAACACCGCCATGAATTCGCTCTGCCAGTTCTGCATCGATTCGAACCAGAAATCCGCGCTGGCCAGGTGATGCCAGAGGCTGATCTCGGGCATCCCTTCGCGCAGGCGCTCAGCGACTTCGGCGCGCCAGCTTCCGAACAAGTGCAGCACGAAGCTGAGCGCGAACAGCAGCGCGAACGCAATCGACAGCGAATGCCCGTACAGCCAAAGCCACACACCACCGGCGCGCACCGGCCAGGGCAGCGGACCCGGCTCGACCCGAGTGTCTTCCTGTTCCGGCGCCAACGGCCGCGACTCCGCCGAACCGGCCTGGCGAAGCTTGACCGTCAACACCACATACATGCCCATCTGCAGGAATTCGCTTTCCCAGTTTTCGAACGTGGCCGAGATGAAGTGGCCGGTGTGCAGATAAGCCCAAAGATCGAGCAGCGGCTGGTGCGCGCGCGCCAGTTCCTCGTTGTACGCGCTGTGGCCCGCCAGTACCTGGCCGCCCAGGAACAGCACCGCAAGCGCAGCCAGGGTGATGGAAAGGCCGTTGCGCCGCCAGAACATACGCTTCTCCCGTTTCAAGATGGCGCCAGTGTCTACATAGCCCACGCAAGAGCCGATGAAGGCGTTAGGATTTCGCTGTCTTTCGCATGCTGATGCCATGACTGCATTCCCCTCCGACACCGCGCTGCTGGTCATCGATCTCCAGCCCGACTTCATGCCGGGCGGCGCGCTGCCCTGCGCCAACGGCGACGCCATCGTCGCGCCGATCGCCGCGCTGCTGTCAGCGCGACGCTATGCCACTGTCGTCGCCACCCAGGACTGGCATCCGCCCACGCATGCCTCGTTCGCCAGCAGGCACACCGGGCGCCGGCCGTTCGAGCAGATCACCCTGCACGGTTATCCGCAAACCCTGTGGCCCGACCATTGCGTACAAGGCACCGCTGGCGCGGCGCTGCACCCGGCGGTGGACTGGGACCGCGCTGACCTGATCCTGCGCAAGGGCACGCGCGAGCAGGTCGATTCCTATAGCGCCTTCCGCGAGAACCACGGCCCGGCCGGCGATCGCCCGCCGACCGGATTGAGTGGCTGGTTGCGCGAGCGCGGCATTGCCGAAGTGCATGTCTGCGGCCTGGCCCGCGACTACTGCGTGCTGTGGAGCGCCCAGGACGCCGCCGCTGCCGGCTTGCGCGTGCGCTTCCTGTGGGAACTGACGCGGCCGGTGGACGCGGCCAACGACGCCGCCACCCGCGCAGCGCTAGCGCAAGCCGGTGTATGGCTCGATTTGTAGGAGCGGCTTCAGTCGCGACCGTAGCCCGTCAGCACCTCAACGAAACACCACCGTCCGATGCCCGTTGAGCAGAATCCGGTGCTCGACATGCCGGCGTACCGCGCGCGCCAGCACCTGCGATTCAACATCGCTGCCCAGCCGCACCAGTTCGCGCGGATGCATCGCATGATCCACCCGCGCCACGTCCTGCTCGATGATCGGGCCTTCGTCCAGGTCCGGCGTAACGTAGTGCGCAGTGGCGCCGATGATCTTGACCCCGCGCGCGTGCGCCTGGTGGTACGGCTGAGCGCCCTTGAAGCTGGGCAGGAAGCTATGGTGGATGTTGATCGCGCGACCGGCCCAGGCCAGGCATAGCGCCGGCGAAAGGATCTGCATGTAGCGCGCCAGCACTACCAGGTCGGCGCGTTCGCGGCTGGCCAGGTCCTGTAGCGCGGCTTCCTGCTGTTCGCGGTTGCGTGCGTTGACCGGCAGGTAATGGAACGGCACCCCATACGAGGATGCGAGCGCGGCGAAGTCCTCGTGGTTGGACGCGACCGCGGCAATGTCCACCGGCAGCTGGCGGCTGTGCGCGCGGAACAGCAGGTCGTTGAGGCAATGCCCCTGCTTGCTTACCAGCACCAGCAGGCGTGCGCGGCGGCGCGCATCGTGCAGTCGCCAGTCCATCGAGAAATCCGCCGCCAGGCCGGCAAGGGCGCCCTGCAACCGCTCCGGCGCCAGGCCGGCATCGCTGTCGAAGTGCACGCGCAGGAAGAAGCGTCCACTGTCCTCGTCGCCGAATTGCTGCGCATCGAGGATGTTGCAGCCCAGCTCGAACAGCAGCCCGGTGACCCGATAGACGATGCCGGTGCGATCGGGGCAGGAGAGGGTGAGGATGTAGTCGGCGCGCATCGGCCGATAGTAGCCAACCCGTTCGCCGCCCGGCGACACTTGCAGACGCAACCAGGCGGCGGGCCTTTAGCTAGGTCGAAGGCGCCGCGAACAGGCCGCGTGCCTGGCGGGGCTCGCAGCGCAGGTATTGCGGCGCCGGCGTCAGTTGCGCGCCGAGTTCGGCCGCCGCATGCCAGGGCCAGCGCGGGTCGTAGAGGATGGCCCGGGCCAGGGCGATTGCGTCGGCGCGGCCCTCGGCGAGAATGGCCTCGGCCTGCGCCGGCTCGGTGATCAGGCCCACGGCGATCACCGGGATATCCACTTCGGCGCGAATCGCCTCGGCCATCGGTACTTGGTAGCCAGGGCCCAGCGTGATCTGCTGGCGCGGGTCCAGGCCACCGCTGGACACATGCACGTAGGCGGCGCCGTGCGCCTGCAGTGCGCGCGACAGCACGATGCTCTGGGCCACGTCCCAACCGCCCTCGACCCAATCGGTGGCCGAGATGCGCACGCCAACGGCCATGCTTGGCGAAACCGCGGCGCGCACGGCGTCGAGCACGCGCAAGACCAGGCGCATGCGATTTTCCAACGAACCGCCATAGGCGTCGTCGCGCTGGTTCGACAGCGGCGACAAGAACTGGTGCAGCAAGTACCCGTGCGCAGCGTGTAGCTCGATCAGTTGCAGCCCCACCCGCTCGGCGCGGCGCGCGGCGTCGGCGAAGGCGGCGACGATCTGGTCGATGCCATCGGCATCCAGTGCTTGCGGCGTCGAGTAGGCCTTGTCGTAAGGCAGCGCCGAGGCCGAAACCGTGGTCCAGCCATGCTCCGCGTCCGCCGCGATCGGGCCGCCGCCATCCCACGGACGTTGCGTCGAGGCCTTGCGCCCGGCGTGCGCGAGCTGGATGCCGATCGGCATCGGCGACCAGCGCCGCACCGCGGCCAACACCTCGGACAACGCCGCTTCGGTCGCATCGTCATACAGGCCAAGATCGGCATAGGTGATGCGGCCGCGCGCTTCCACGGCGGCGGCCTCCAGGATCAATAGCCCGGCGCCGGATTGCGACAGCGTGCCGAGGTGGATGCGATGCCAATCGTTGGCGCGGCCATCCTCGGCCGAGTACTGGCACATCGGTGCCACGACGATGCGGTTGGAAAGCGTCAGCGGGCCGAGGGCCAGCGGAGAGAACAGAGTGCTCAAGAGAATCCCGAAGCAGCCGCCGTGGGGGAGGCGGGTCGATGCGCCATTGCAGCGCGGTGCGCGGCGCGGATCAACCGTGCCGCTGGATCACTGCGTCGCGGCGGCATCGGGCGCGTGCAGGAAGGCCAGTGCCTCGGCGCAGTCGTGCTCGACCTTGAGCGCGAGTAGATCGTCGGCGCGGGTACGGCCACGGTTGAGCGCAGCCACCGGCATGCCGGCGCGGGCGGCCGCCTGCACGAAGCGAAAGCCGGAATACACCATCAGCGACGAGCCCACCACCAAAACGCCGTCAGCCTGTTCCAGCGCCGCCTGGGCCTGAGCCACGCGCGCCCGCGGCACGTTCTCGCCGAAGAACACCACGTCCGGTTTGAGCACGCCGCCGCAGTGCGCGCAGGCGGGCACCTGGAAATCGTCGAACGACGCCTGCTCCAGGTCGGCGTCGCCATCCGGTGCCTGCGCTGCATGCAGCGTCGCCCACTGCGGATTGGCCGCTTCCAGCGCTTGCTGCAAGTCGGCACGCGAGGTGCGCGCCTCGCAGCCCATGCAGCGAACCTGGTCCAGGCGCCCGTGCAGGTCGATCACCGCGCGGCTGCCTGCGGCCTGGTGCAGGCCGTCCACGTTCTGGGTCAGCAGCAGGGCCACTTGTCCGCGCGCCTCGAGTGCGGCCAGGGCGTGATGGGTGGCATTCGGGCGGGCCTGGCCGAAGTGGCGCCAGCCGACCAGGCTGCGCGCCCAATAGCGCCGGCGTGTCGCCTCCTCGCCCATGAACGCCTGGTAGGTCACCGGCTGCGGACGCTTCCAGTCGCCGGCGGCATCGCGATAGTCGGGAATGCCCGAGGCGGTGCTGCAACCGGCGCCGGTGAGGACGAACAGGCGCGGATGTTGCTCGATGAAGTCGCGCAGGGCGGCGGGGCTGGTCATTCCCGCCAGATGTGGGCAGCACGGCGGCCGCGCAAGCGCCCGCGTCGATTCCTGGCTGACTCGATCAGGTTGCCGAGGGTGGCTCGAACCGCGCCGGCCGGGCCGCAACATCGGCAGCCCCGCGCCGCAGCACCTGGGCGGCGAACAGCGCCAGCAGCAACAGCGCCAGGCAGAACGCCCCCAGCGCATTCCAGCCACCGTGCTGCCAGAACGCACCACTGACCGCGCCGATGACGCTGGAGCCGAGGTAGTACGCCAACAGGTACAGCGAGGCCGCGTGGCTGCGGTGCGCCCCGCCCAGCCGGCCGACCCAGGCGCTGGCGGCCGAGTGAGCGATGAAAAAACCAATCGTCAGTAGCACGATGCCCAGGACCACCAGCGCCAGCACATGAGCCAGGGTCAGCACCAGGCCGGCGATGGCGCTCACCACCCCGGCCAGCACGACCGGGCCGCGCCCGAAGCGGTCCGATGCGGAACCGGCGACCGAAGAGCTGACAATGCCGAACACGTAGGCGCCGAAGATCATGCCGATCTGGCTCTGGCTCAGGCCGAACTCCGGCCCCCCGAGGCGAAAGCCGGCGTAGTTGTAGACGCTGACGAAGCAGCCCATCAACAGGAACGGCAGCGAAAACAGCCACGGCAGGTGGCGGTCGCGCAGGTGCCCGGCCCAGGCGCGCAGGTGAAAGCCCAGGTTGATGCCGTGCCGGCGCAGGAAGTGCCGCGACGGCGGCAACAGCAGCACGAAGCCGAGCGCACACAGCAGGTCGAACACACTTAGCGCAGTCAGCGCAGTGCGCCACCCGTAGTGATCGCTGAGCACGCTCATGGCGATGCGCCCGGTCATGCCGCCAAAGGCGTTGCCAGCCACATACAGGCCGGTGGCCGCGCCCAGGCGGGTGGCCGGCAACTCTTCGGCCAGATACACCATCGCCACCGCCGGCACCCCGCCCAACGCCAGGCCGGACAGCGTGCGCACCGCCACCAGCGCGCCCCAATGCGGCAACCACGCGGCGACCACGTTCAGCACCGCGGCCAGCGCGATCGAGCAGAACATCAGGCCGCGGCGGCCGAGGTTTTCAGAGACCGCGCCGGCGCAAAAGATCGCGATCGCCAGAGCACCGGTCGCCAACGACAGCGGTAGCGAGCTGGCGGCCGCGCCCACGCCGAATTCGCGGGCGAAGGCGGGCAGCAGCGGCTGCACGCTGTAGAGCAGCGAGAAGGTCGCAAAGCCGGCCAGGAACAACGCGATACGGATGCGCAGCAACGCACTGGCGTCGATGTCGCCGGGCAGGGCGACGGTGGAGGGAGAAAGGGTCACGAAAGCGGCTGCGGTGGGGAGCGGCCATTGTTCGCCCGCCAAGACCCCCTGTCCAATATATGATGCAGGCAGTCTCCATATACTGGACAGATAATGGAACTGCGCCACCTGCGCTACTTCCTGGCCGTGGCCGAGGAAGCCAACTTCACTCGGGCCGCGGCGCGCCTGGGCATCGGCCAACCGCCGCTGAGCCAGCAGATCCAGGCGCTTGAGCGCGAACTGGGCACGCCGCTGTTCCGTCGCACCCATGCCGGGGCCGAGCTGACCGAGGCCGGCGAAGCCTTCGTGGTCGAAGTGCGCCGGGTGTTGGCCGATGTCGAGCGCGCCGCCGATACCGCCCGCCGCATTGCCCGAGGCGAAGCAGGACGCTTGCGCCTGGGTTTCACCGCCTCGGCCGCATTCAATCCTCGCGTGCCGCGACTGATCCGCGATTTCCGCCGACAGTGGCCGCGGGTGCAGTTGGTGCTGGAGGAGACCAACACGGCCGGGCTGCTCGAAGCGCTGGGCAATGGCCGCCTGGATGCCGCCTTCGTCCGCTACACGCCAAGCGCGCCGCCGCCGCAACTGGACCTGCTGCGTTTCGCCGACGAGCCCATGCTGATCGCCGTGCCCGCCGCCCACCCACTGGCCGAGCGCGCCAGTGCGCCGCTGTCGGCCCTGGCCGGGGAGCCCTTCATCCTGTTCCCGCGCAGCTTTGGCAGCAGCCTGTACGACGAGATCCTGGCGGTGTGCCGCGAGTCCGGCTTCAGCCTGCAGATCACGCAGGAAGCGCCGCAGATGTCTTCGATCGTCAACCTGGTGGCGGCCGAACTCGGCGTCTCGGTGGTCCCTGCCTCGACCGCGCAGGTGCAGCTGCCGGGCGTGCGCTATCTGCGCATCGAGGGCCGGGTGCCGCTGGCGCGGCTGGCGCTGGCGACCGACCCCGCCGCGCGCGCCAGCACCCCGGTGCTGCGCCACCTGTGGGCGCTGGCCTCAGCGGCCGAGGACTAGCCCGGCAAGCGGAAGAAGCCCCGCGCCGCCGCGGTGGTCAGCGCGGCGCTGGTGGCCACGTCCTCGCCACGGTCGCGCGCCAGCTCCTCGACGATGTGCGACAGGAACATCGGCTCGTTGCGGCGATCCTTGGGCATCGGCTTGAGCGTGCGCGGCAGCAGGTACGGCGCGTCGGTCTCGATCATCAGCCGCTCGCCGGGGATGTGCTTGACTAGCTCGCGCAAGTGCGCGCCGCGGCGTTCGTCGCATAGCCAGCCGGTGATGCCGATGTACCAGTCGCGGTCGAGGTAGTCGAACAACTCTTCGCGCGTGCCGGTGAAGCAATGCACCACCGCTGCGCCGACCTGGCCGTCGAACTGCTTCATCACCGCCAGGAAATCGGCATGGGCATCGCGCTGGTGCAGGAACAGCGGCTTCGGGTTGCCGGCAGCGGCGAGGTCGGCGGCCAGCTGCAATTGGCGTTCGAATGCGCGGCGCTGCGCCGGGCGCGGCGAGAAATCACGGAAGTAATCCAGGCCACACTCGCCGACCGCCACCACCTCGGGATGCGCGAGCAACGCACGCATTTCCGCGTCGCACTCCTCGGTGTACTCGACCGCGTGGTGCGGATGCACGCCCGCGGTGGCGTAGAGAAACCCGGGATGTTGCCGGGCCAGGTCCAGCGCCAGCGGCGAGTGTTCGCGGCTGGCGCCGGTGATGACCATCTGCGCCACGCCAGCTTCGCGCGCACGCTGCAGCACGGCGTCGCGGTCGCGATCGAAGGAGTCGTGGGTGAGGTTGGCGCCAATGTCGATCAGTTGCATGGCCGGGCCGCATTCCAAAGCGCGGCATTGTAGCCGGCGCGGGCGTGGCCGCAGGCGTGGCGCCTTATCATGCGCGCGATGGCAACTCCCGATTTCCCGATCACTCCCCTGCTGCCGCGCATCCAGGAAAGCCTGTGCCAGCACCCGCGGCTGGTGCTGGAAGCGCCCCCGGGCGCCGGCAAGACCACCCAGGTACCGCTGGCCCTGCTCGCCGCCCCCTGGCGCGGCGAGCAGCGCATCGTGATGCTGGAACCGCGACGGGTGGCGGCGCGCAGCGCGGCCGGTTTCATGGCCCGCCAGCTCGGCGAGGAAGTCGGCGGCACGGTGGGCTACCGCATCCGCTTCGAGAACCGCACCAGCGCGCGCACCCGGATTGAAGTGGTCACCGAAGGCATCCTGACCCGGATGATCCAGGACGATCCGCTGCTGGAAGGCGTCGGCGCGATCGTGTTCGACGAATTCCACGAACGCCACCTGGCCGGCGACCTCGGCCTGGCCCTGGCGCTGGACGTGCAGTCGCAATTGCGCGAAGACCTGCGCATCGTGGTGATGTCGGCCACCCTGGATGGCGAACGCCTAGCGCGTTTTCTCGATGCGCCCCGCCTGAGCAGCGAAGGCCGCAGTTATCCGGTGGAAATCACGCACTTCCCGGCGCGGCGCGACGAGGCGTTGGAGCCGCAGGTGCGCCGCGCGGTGGAACATGCGCTGGCCCAGCACCCGGGCGATGTACTGGCATTCCTGCCTGGCCAGCGCGAGATCGCGCGGGTGCAGGCGGCGCTGGAAGCGGTGCTCGACCCGGCGGTGCAGGTACTGCCCTTGCACGGCGAGCTGCCAATCGAGCAGCAATCGAAAGTGTTGCAGCCCGATCCCGAGGGCCATCGCCGCGTGGTGTTGGCCACCAACGTCGCCGAATCCTCGGTCACCTTGCCGGGCGTGCGCGTGGTGGTCGATGCCGGGCTGGCGCGCGAGCCCACCTACGATCCCAACAGCGGCTTCTCGCGGCTGGCGCTGGCCGCCATTTCGCAGGCCTCGGCCGACCAGCGCGCCGGCCGCGCCGGCCGTGTCGCCGAAGGCTGGGCCTACCGCTTGTGGCCGCAGTCGCAGCGGCTCGAAGCCCAGCGGCGTGCCGAGATCGGCCAGGTCGAACTGGCAGGATTGGCACTGGAACTGGCGGCCTGGGGCAGTGCCGCGCTGCGCTTCGTCGATGCGCCGCCGGCCGGTGCGCTGGCCGCCGCGCGCGAGCTGTTGCAACGCCTCGGCGCGCTCGGCACCGGCGGCACCCTCACCGACTTGGGGCGGCGCATGCTGGCGCTGGGCACGCATCCACGGCTGGCGGCCATGCTGCTGCAGGCGCAGGGTGCTCGCGCGCAGGCGCTGGCGTGCGACCTGGCCGCACTGGTCGAAGCCCGCGATCCCCTGCGCCAGGGCGGCGACGCCTTGGCCGCTCGCTGGCGGGCGCTGGCTGCATTCCGTCACAGTCGCGCGCCGGCCGATGCCCACCGCGGCGGCCTGGCCGCCATCGATACGGCAGCCAAGCAATGGCGTCGCCGCGTGCGTTGCGATGCCGCGCCACCTGC
>DATLJF010000317.1:0-21871 GCA_035539015.1 Stenotrophomonas sp.
CGATGTATTCGTCGCCTTCGGCGTGGCTGCGCTTGCCCAGCACCAGCGGACGAATGCCGTGCGGGTCGCGGAAGGCCACCAGGCCCAGCCCCAGCACCACGCTGACCACGGCGTAGCCACCCTTGCAGCGGCGGTGCACGCCGGCCACCGCACGGATCGCTGCTTCCGGCGTCAGCACGCCTTGCGCATCGAGTTCATGGGCGAACACGTTCAGCAGCACTTCGCTGTCCGAATCGGTGTTGATGTTGCGGCGGTCGGCCTCGAACACCTGCTGGCGCAAGGCCTCGGTGTTGATCAGGTTGCCGTTGTGGGCCAAGGCGATGCCGAACGGCGAATTGACATAGAACGGCTGCGCCTCGTCCATGCCTTCCGAGCCCGCCGTGGGATAGCGGCAGTGGGCGATGCCCACGCGGCCTTCGAGCAGCGCCATCTTTGTTTCGTCGAAGACATCGCGGACCAGGCCGTTGGCCTTCTGCACCCGCAGGCGCGTGCCGTCGGCGGTGGCGATGCCTGCCGCGTCCTGGCCACGATGCTGCAGGACGGTCAGGCCGTCATAGAGCTGCCCGGCAACGTTCTGGTTGCCGACGATACCGACGATGCCACACATGGTGCGCGTTCTCCGCTTGGGCTTGCGCCCTTAATGTGAAGGTGGCCGTGCCTGGCCTTGGGGGTCGGCCCGCCGAGGGCCGCTTTCGCCGTCGCGCGCGGGCGCCGGCTCGATATTGCTGGGCAGCGCCGCGGCTGGTTCCGCCGTGGCCGTCTCGCTGCCTTGCCCTGCGTGGCCTTCCGCCGCGGGCGTTGCGACAGGCTGTCCCGTCGCGGAAAGAAGTGCATTATCGCCCGGCAGGGCCAACTTGCCCAAATCCGCCACCGGAACAGACCAATCCGGCAACTGCGCGCGCATCCACTGTGCCCCGGGTGCCAGCCACGGCACCAGCTGCGACTGCCGCCACGCCGCTTCCTGCGGCAACGAGCTATAGCCCATGAACAGCACCAGCACGCAGGCCAGCACCACGCCACGGACGGCGCCGAGGGCGAAACCGGCAATCCGGTCCAGGCCACCCAGGCGTACCGCGTTGACCGCCGTGCGGATCAACCAGCCCACCAGCGCCACTGCCGCGAACACCAGGATGAATACACCGCCGTAGCCACACAGGTATTGGGTCAGGCCCGGATGCTGCCCTTGCGCCAGCCAGTGCGCCGCGGCGCCGCCGAACAGGAACGACAGCCACACCGCCAGCAACCACGACAGCGTGCCGACGACGATGCCGATGAAGCCACGAAACAGGCCCAACAACGCAGACAAGCCGATGACACCAAACAACACCAGATCGATCACGCCGCGCTCCCTGCGTCAGCTACTCGTCCGCCGATGACGGGCGAGCCGTGGATGGGTGCGGGCCGCCCGCGATTCAAGGATGCGGTCGCACCATGCCGGCGACGCCGACCTTCGAGGCCACCTGGGCCTTGAGCTGCTCGGCGTCGGCGCGATTGGCCACGGGCCCGACGCGCACGCGGTTGAGCGTGCCCTTGTCGGTGCGGACCTGCTCGACAAAAGCGCTGAAACCGGCAGCGCGCGCGCGGTCGCGCAGCGCATTGGCGTCTTCGACCCGGCCGAAGGCGCCGAGCTGTACCGCAAACCCGACGCCGCTGGCTGCCGGGGCCGCCGGCGTGGTCGGCTTGGGCACCGCGGCGGCGGCGGCAGGCTTTGCGGTTGCCGGTGCGGGGTTGGGCGTGGCGGCGACCGGCGCGCTCGGCTTGGGCGTGGGCGCGGCCGGCTTGGTCGGTGCCGGCGTCGGCGGCAGCGGCTCGCTGCGAACCGGCGCGGTTTGGGCGGCCGCCGCAACCGGCGTCGATGCCGGCGCGGGCACGGCTGCGCTCGGCGCCGGCGCCAGATTGGCGGCATCGGCGTTGAGCACGACCACCTGGGCATTGACGTCGCTGCGGACCTTCACCGCTTCCAGGCGCACCGATTCGGCCTGGGCATGGTCGGCATAGGGTCCAATGCGCACGCGCCAGGCCGGGCGGCCGTTGATCTGGGTCTGCTCGCTGAATCCCGGCAACTGCGCCTGCTTCAGGCGCGCAATCACCGCATTGGCGTCGGCCTCGCTGGCATAGGCACCGAAGTTGACCGCGTAATTGCCGGCCGCCGCAGCCGGCGGTAGCGCGCCGGCGTCAGCCGCCGGGGTGCGGTCGGTAACGGCGGCCGGGGCATTGCCCGGGGTCGCGTTCATGCCCACCGCGCCGCCCTGCGGCGTATTGCCCGGACTGACCAGTGGTAGTTCGCGGGTTTCGAACTGGCCGTCGGCCGGCGCTGGCGGCGCCTCGATCGGCACGTCGCTGACGCCGCTGTCGGGCGCGGGGCCCTTGACCAGCATGGGCAGGAAGATCACGGCAAGCGCCACCAGCACGATGGCACCGATCAGTCGCTGTTTCAGGGCTGTATCCACGAGGAGGTCGGCAGCACGGTGGAAGATCGCGGCGATTATAAGGCCCGCGCCGCGGCCCCGCCCTCAATGAAATGAATGAAGTGCCTCGATCGCCTCGGTCGCCGTGTGGAATGAGCCGAACACCAGCACGCGATCGCCCGCCTGCGACAACGCCAGTGCCTGTGCCAACGCTTGTGCCACGGTGTCTGCCAGGGCCCCCGCCGCTGCGGCGGTGTGGCCAAGGCGCCCACGTAGAACATCGGCGCTCTGCCCGCGCGGCCCTGCCAGGCCCGCCAGGTGCCAATGTGCGATCTCCCCCTGCAGCGCCTCGACAACCGCGGGGCTGTCCTTGTCTGCCAGGGCAGCGTAGACCGCGTGCGTCACGCCCGGCGTTGGCCGCGCTTGCAGCCAGGCGGCCAGCGTGCGTGCTGCCTGTGGGTTGTGGCCGACATCCACCACCACCTCCACCTCCCCGACCCGGCGCGACTGCAGCCGACCCGGCGCGGTGGCGGCGGCAACGCCTTCGGCCCAGGCGTTGCGCGCGATCGGCTTGCGCAGGGCCCGCAGCGCGGCAATGGCCGCACCAGCATTGGCCAGCTGCACCGGCGCCTGCAGGGACGGCATCGGCAAATCCATTCGCAGCGAAACATCGCGCCAACGCCAGCTGCTGGCGTCGATCGGCTCGCAGAAATAGTCGCTGCCGTAGCGAATGGCGTTGGCGCCGAGCGCATAGGCGTGGCGCAACACGCTGGAAGGCGGGTCGATCTCGCCCAGCACCACCGGCTTCCAGCCGCGGATGATCCCGGCCTTCTCGGCGCCAATCGCCTCGCGCTCCTCGCCCAGCCAGTCGGTGTGGTCGATATCCACGGTGGTGATGACCGCGACATCGGCGTCGACCAGGTTGACCGCATCCAGGCGCCCGCCCAGGCCGACTTCCAGCACCGCCAGGTCGAGCCCGGCGCGGCCGAACAGCCACAGCGCCGCCAGGGTGCCGTACTCGAAGTAGGTCAGCGTGGTCTGCGCGCGCGCCGCTTCAACCGCAGCGAAGGCTTCCACCAGCGCGGCATCGTCGGCATCGCGTCCATCGATGCGCACGCGCTCGTTGTAGGCCAGCAGGTGCGGCGAGGTGTAGGCGCCCACTTTCCAGCCGGCGGCGCGCCCGATCGCCTCGATGAAGGCCACGGTCGAGCCCTTGCCATTGGTGCCGCCGACGACAATGGTCTTCCTGGCCGGCGCCCCCAGCCCAAGCCGGCTGGCGACTTCGCGGACGCGGTCCAGGCCCATCGCGATCGATTGCGGATGCTGGCGCTCGATGTACTCGAGCCATTCGGAAAGCGAGTTGGAAGTGTCCACGGCGGCGCTATGCGGAAAAAACGCCCCCATTATCGCGGTTCGCCGGCCTTCCCGGCAGGTCGCTCAGCGCTGGGTGCGGGCCGAGGCCTTGGCCACGTACATGGTGCGGTCGGCGGCCGCCATCCATTCGTCCAGACCTCGGTGATGCGGCGCCAGGGCCGCCACTCCAACGCTCACGCTGACCCGCAGTTCCGGCCAGTTCGGCAGCACCAGGGCGGCCACGGCTTCGCGTAGATGCGCTGCAACGCGCTCGGCCTCGGTCAGGGTGCCGGCCAGCAGCAACGCAAACTCGTCGCCTCCCAGCCGTGCGGGAAAACCACTGGCGCCGGCCTGCTCGCGCATCAGCCGGCCGATCTCGCGCAACACCTCGTCGCCGGCGACATGGCCGTGGCGGTCGTTGATGGCCTTGAAGCCATCCACGTCCAGCATGAGCAGCACCGCCTGCGCCTGGCTGACCCGGGCCGACACGATCAGCTCCAGCGCGCGTGCATTGAAGAAGCGGCGGTTGGGCAGGTCCACGCCGGGGTCGGTCAGATTGAGCCGGTCCAGCTGGCGGTTCTGCTGGGCGATACGCCGCGCCAAGTCATGGCCGACGTAGCTCAACGCCAGCATGTAGATGAAGATCGGCGGCAGCGCCAACAGCACGGTGCGGGTGGAGGCGTGCAACTGGCATGGCCAGCCCAGCAGCCAACCGCTCAGCAGCACGGTGGCGAGGCAGGCCAGGGCCGCCCGCCCGAGCAGCGGCCACCCACCCGCGGCCAGGCGATCGGCGGCGAGAATGCTGAGCATCGCCGCCGCAGGTACCAGGCTGAACTGCGAGGCCGCGATCCAGAAGCCGCCCAAGGCCGCGTCGGCGATGAGATTGCGATGCTCCGCGGCCATCGGATCGCGCGCGCGCCGCGCCAGCCAGAACGCCAGATGCGGCCATACCAGCACGTTCAACGCAACCAGCCACGCATAGCGCGGCAGCGAGCCCTGTTCGGCCAGCACCGACACATACGGGATGGCCAACAACAACAGGCCCAGGTTGCGCATCGGATAGATGCGGCGCACGAAGGCATGCGCCTTGGCCTGCGCGTCGTGGGGGGTGCTGTAGTAGGGCATGGGTCGAGGCGGCCGGAAGCGATGGGAGCAGGGCTGGCCGAACATCTTCCAACGCCCTCCCCAGCCTAAGCCAGTAAGCAACGCCGTGGCATAGGGAAAGGCCTGACGTGCGCGACGTTGCAGTGGCTTTGCTTCTGCTTACAGCGCCCGATGCTTGGCTTCACCAAAGAACGGCGTGTGATGGCTGCAGTCGTTCAGCCGCACCACTTCCAGGTGATCGATATCGTCGCCTTCGAGGAAGTTGAGCGTGGTCGGCGCCTGGCGGAAGGTCCACAGCCGCGACAACGGAATGCCCAGTACCTTGCACAGCAGCACGCGGTTG
Source organism: Stenotrophomonas sp. (assembly GCA_035539015.1). GTDB lineage: Bacteria > Pseudomonadota > Gammaproteobacteria > Xanthomonadales > Xanthomonadaceae > Stenotrophomonas_A. The sequence continues at coordinate 5,209 of DATLJF010000317.1, forward strand.
ACTGCGTCGTGCGCGACCACCAGCAAGGTGTCATCGGCGCCAAGCCCTTCGGCGGCAGCGGCCAGGCCACGCCAGGAGCGTTCGAGCACCTGTCGCAGCGATTCGCCGCCTGGCATCAGCACGGTGTCCGGCTCCTCGCGCCAGGCGCGCAGCCGCGCCGGGTCCTTGTCATGGATCTCGCTGGCCAGCAGCCCTTCCCATTCGCCGTGGGCGATTTCCTGCAGGTCCGCGTCCAAGGTCAGCATCGACTCGCGCGCCGGGCCCAGGGCAAAACGCGCCGTGGTCTGCGCGCGCGATAGCGGCGAGGCAATGGCGCGGTCGATGGGGACCTCGCGCAAGCGTTCGCCGAGCGCGCGCGCTTGCGTTTCGCCCACTGGCGAAAGGGGAATATCGATCTGGCCCTGGTAGCGGCCTTCGGCGTTCCACGGCGTTTCGCCGTGGCGGGCAAGCAAGATGCGCATGGGGGAGCGGTTCCTGGCGGGCGCGACGGCCGACGGCCGACGTGGGAGCGGGATCATAACCCGCAGCCGCCAGGGGAGCGTCGGTCCCTGGCGGCCCACAGCCGCGTCAGCGTTGCAGGTTCAACTCCTTCAGCAGCTGCGGCGCCGGCGCTACCTCGCGCATGAACCATTCGAGGTAGCGACGATCGACCGAGATCGTCCGGCTCATCGCCGGGTCGAATACCCAGTCGCTGCTCACCGACTCCCAGTTGCTGTCGAAAAACAGGCCGACCAGCTTGCCGTGAGCGTCCAGTACCGGCGAGCCGGAGCTGCCGCCAGCGATGTCCAGGTCGGAGAGGAAATTGACCGGCAGCGAACCCAGGCGCGGGTCTTCGAGACCGGCATAGCGCTTGGCGCGCGCGGCATCGAGCAGCGCCTTCGGCGAGTCGAACGGATGGGCGCCGGTTTCCTTGGCGACGACGCCTTCGAGCGTGGTGAACGGCGTATAGGCGACGCCATCCTTCGGCGCGTAACCCTTGACGTTACCGAAGGTGATGCGCAGCGAAGCGTTGGCATCCGGGTAGACGAGCTCGCCCTGCTGTTTTTTGTAGTCGGCTAACGCCTGCAGATATACCGGTCGATACCTGAGGGCTTCGCCCTTCTGCATCTGGGCGTTCCGCTCCATTGCCAACACCGCCGGCATCACCGCCACGGCGTAACGGATGGCTGGATCATCGCTGGCGTGGAAGGTGGCAAGGCCGGCCTTGAACCACTTCAGGCGTTCGTCGCTGTCGCCCAGGCGGGTGCCGGCCAGCCGCGCGACGACAGCCTCCACTGCCACGGCGCCGGCACTACCCAACCATTGGTCGACCGCAGCCAAGCGCTGTTGCGCCGGCAGCCGGATGTATTGGCCAAGCCAATAGGCCTGCAACCGCCGGTCCATGGCGGCGACGTAGCGATGCTCCATCTGCTTCAGTGCACCTTCCAGCCCCGGGAGGTCGCGTTCCTGGTAGCCGCGCTCGCGTTCGGCATCCGGCTTGGCGCGCTCCAGGGCGAGCCGATACAGCACGACCGCCACGCCGAGTACGCCGGTGTAGTTGAGCTGGCTCACCACCAGGTCACGCGCTTGGGTGCTGCGCTCCTGCTCATTAAGCGCCACGAGCCGCTGGTGCGCTTGCAGCCCGGCCTTGCCCGGGGCCCCCTGCCGCTTGAGCCAGGCCAGCACCGCGGCCTCTTCAGCCCGCTTCCGGCCGACGGCATCAGTGCGGGCAAAACCTTCCAGCTGGCCTTCGTAGTTCTTGCGCGCGTTCTTCCAGTCCTCCAGCTCACTGGCGTACTTCAGTGCGATGTCCGGATCTTGGTTTCCGGCGGCTTCGACCAGCGCAATCAGGTGCTGGTAATGCGCGAGCCCCACCGGATAGGTCCAGTGCGCGTGGTTCTCGAATTCGGACGCCAGGGCGTAGCGGTCGGTTCCACCCGGATAGCCGGCCACCATGACGAAGTCCCCGGCGCCGAGCGGCTGGTCGGCAAACTTCAGCCAGTGCTTGGGCTGGTAGGGGACGTTGTCGGGCGAATAGGCAGCCGGCTTGCCGTCCTTGCCGACGTAGGCCCGATAGAAGGAGAAATCACCGTTATGGCGCGGCCACGTGAAGTTGTCGATGTCGCCACCGAAGTTGCCGACGCTGGCCGGCGGGGCATAGGCCAGGCGTACGTCCTTGATCTCCAGGTTCTTGAACAGCTGGTAGCGGTTGCCGCCAGCAAAACTGAACAAGTGGCAGCGGTACCCCGGCTCGGCTTCGCAAGCGGCCACTTGTGCCTTCTCGAAGGCTTCCAGGGCCTGGGCACGCTTGAGCGCGTCGTTGCCGGCGGCAGCGATGGCGGCCTTGGCCGGGGCGGTAACGTCAGTGATGCCGTCGAGGACGTAGATGCGCTCATTCGGGCCCGCGCTCAGCTCGGCGGCTGGCGTAGGCGCGTTGAAGCCGTCCTTGATCAGGTTCTTTTGCGGGGTCGAGTTCAGCTGAATGGCGCCGTAGGCACAATGGTGGTTGGTCAACACCAAGCCCTGCGGCGAGACAAAGCTGCCGGTGCAGCCACCGAGCGCAACCACGGCGCCCATGGGCTCGCCGTTGAGCTCGGCCAGTTGTTCAGGCGCCAGCTTGAGTCCGGCCTGGCGCAGCGGGGCGGCAATCTGCGGCAGCTGCTGTGGAAGCCACATGCCCTCGCCCGCCTGGGCGTGCAAGGCGACAAACAGGGTGGCTAGCGGGAAAGCGATCGGGATGGGACGCATAAAGGCTCTCCATGGACGACGCAGGGAGTGTAGTGACGCCTTCGAGTCCAACCCTCCGCAAAACGGCATCAGATTTCTGGCGGTGCAGCATTCCTGACTGACCCCCGCCCTTATAATTTGCGCCCTCACTTCCCCACGGGTTCCGGCTCCAATGACGCAAACGATGAAGGCGCTGGTCAAGCGCGAAGCAGCCAAGGGCATCTGGCTCGAAGACGTCCCGGTGCCCGTGCCCGGCCCCAACGAGGTGCTGATCAAGCTGGAGAAGACCGCCATCTGCGGCACCGACCTGCATATCTATCTGTGGGACGACTGGAGCCAGCGCACGATCAAGCCGGGCCTGACCATCGGCCATGAGTTCGTCGGCCGCATCGCCGCGCTCGGCTCGGCGGTCACCGGCTACCAGGTCGGCCAGCGCGTGTCGGCCGAAGGCCATATCGTCTGCGGCCATTGCCGCAACTGCCGCGGCGGCCGCCCGCATCTGTGCCCGAACACGGTGGGCATCGGCGTCAACGTCAACGGTGCCTTCGCCGAGTACATGGTGATGCCGGCCTCCAACCTGTGGCCGATTCCCGACCAGATCCCTTCCGAGCTGGCAGCCTTCTTCGATCCCTACGGCAACGCCGCGCACTGCGCGCTGGAATTCGACGTGGTAGGCGAGGACGTGCTGATCACCGGCGCCGGTCCGATCGGCATCATTGCCGCCGGCATCTGCAAGCACATCGGCGCGCGCAACGTGGTGGTAACCGACGTCAACGACTTCCGCCTGAAGCTGGCCGCCGACATGGGCGCCACCCGCGTGGTCAACGTCGCCAACACCTCGCTCAAGGACGTGATGAAGGACCTGCACATGGAAGGCTTCGACGTCGGCCTGGAAATGAGTGGCAATCCGCGTGCGTTCAACGACATGCTCGATTGCATGTACCACGGCGGCAAGATCGCGATGCTAGGCATCATGCCGCGCGGCGCCGGCTGCGATTGGGACAAGATCATTTTCAAGGGTCTCACCGTGCAAGGCATCTACGGCCGCAAGATGTACGAGACCTGGTACAAGATGACGCAGCTGGTGCTGTCCGGCTTCCCGCTGGGCAAGGTATTGACCCACCAGTTGCCGATCGACGAATTCCAGAAGGGGTTCGACCTGATGGAACAAGGCAAGGCCGGCAAGGTGGTTCTGAGCTGGAATTGAAAGGACCGGGAATGAAAAGAAAGGCGCCGCAAGGCGCCTTTCTTTTTCCCTCACGCGGCGTCTGGCCGCTGGCTCAGGGCCAGCTGACGGTGGCGACGACGGCGACGCGGCTGTCGGAGTTCTGCTTGCCGAAGTCGTATTCGCCGCTGCTGTCGGTGTCGTAGTAGCCCACCGTCACGCCCAGTGGGCCCCAGGCCTTGCCCAGGGTGACGCTGTAGTCGGTGTAGTCCTTGTAGTCGATGCCCGAACCATAGGTCGTGCGGCCCACATGCACGCCCACGCTGAAGTCCGACGGCAGCGCCCAGTCCGCGCCCAGCGCGTAGTAGAAGCTGTTTTCATCCAGCCCATAGACGTCGTCGGTGTAGGCGACGGTGAGGCTGTAGGTGTCCAGGAAAGTGGTCTTGGTGATCAACTCGTTGTAGTTGGACGCGCCGGCACCGGGATAGTTGTAGCGGTTGACCATCACGTCGAAGTTCCAGTTCTCGGCGAAACCGATGTTGTAGCCGACGAAGCCGTCGACTTCCCAATCCGGATCGCCGGCGCCGAAATCAACGTTGGAGGCCCAGCCGCCGACATACAGGCCGAACGAAGTGGTGTAGGTCAGGCCGGCCTGGAACGCCGGGTCCTCGTTGGTCTGCGAAATACCACGGAAGACGTAGTCGTTGGTCACCGCGAAGGTGCCGCTCAGGCCGGAGGAATCTTCTTCCTCGGCTTCCTGGGCGAAGGCGGTGGCGGACAGCGACGAGAGGGCGAGCACGGCAGCGCACGCGAACGGCAGCGACTTCTTCATACGACACATCTCCTGTGGCGGGGTGGGCGAGAACACTGCGGAGCGAAACGTCTTTTACGGATTCTTAACCGAGCTTACGCTGCAGTGCAACACTGCCGTCACTTTCGTGTCTGTTACATCCGCAACTGTGTCGCTGCGCTGTCCCGCCGTTGTCCGCTCGCCACTGCGCCGCGGTCATCCTCCCGCGGCAAAAACCCCATACCGGCGCGCGGCCACCTGCAGCGGCTGGCCCGCAGCGAACGCCGCACCGGCTGCCGGCAGATCCACCTCCACTTCCTCGGCCGCGCCATCCAGGCGTGCCCGCAAGCGCAAGCGCGCGCCGCTGCGCTGGGTCGACACGACCGTCGCCGGCCAGCCCCCCTCCTCCAGCACCAGATCCTCGGGCCGCACGAACAGGGCGAGCTCGCCCTCCCCGGGGGCTGCGGGCGGCAACGGCAGCGAGCGCCCGGCCACTTCGATGTGCCCCGCCCGCGCCTGCCCGGGCAGGCGGTTCACTTCGCCGACAAAGCCATACACAAACGGCGAGGCCGGTTGGTCGTAGACCACCGCCGGGCTGTCGAGCTGTTCGATGCGCCCACGGTTGAGGATGGCGACGCGATCGGCCAGCTCCAGCGCTTCTTCCTGGTCGTGGGTGACAAACACCGTGGTCAGGCCGGTGCGCTCGTGCAGTTCGCGCAACCAGCGCCGCAGGTCGCGGCGGACCTGCGCGTCGAGCGCGCCGAACGGCTCATCCAGCAACAGCACGCGCGGCTCGATCGCCAGTGCGCGCGCCAGCGCCACGCGCTGGCGCTGGCCGCCGGAAAGCTGGGTGGGATAGCGCTGCTCCAACCCCTGCAGCTGCACCAGCGACAACAGTTCATGTACCCGCTCGGCAATGCGCTGCTTGGGCCAGCGCGCCTGGCCGCGCCGCACGCGCAGGCCGAAGGCGATGTTCTCGAACACACTCATGTGCTTGAACAGCGCGTAGTGCTGGAACACGAAACCGACCCGGCGCGACTGCACGCTCATGTGAGTGGTGTCCTCGTTGCCGAAGAACACCTGGCCGCGGTCGGCCGCTTCGAGCCCGGCGATGATCCGCAGCAACGTAGTCTTGCCCGAACCCGACGGCCCCAGCAGCGCCAGCAGCTCGCCCTTGCGGATATCCAGGTCGATCCCGTCGAGGGCGGCGAACTGGTCGAAACGCTTGTGCAGGTTGTGGATGCGGATACCCATGGACGCCTCAGTGACGGTGGTTGGACGCCAGCGATTCGCCATGGCGCCATTCCAGATAGGACTTCAGCGCCAGGGTGACCAGCGCACTCAATGCCAGCAGCGCGGCGCAGGCAAAGGCGGCGCTGTAGGCGTATTCGTTGTAGAGAATTTCCACATGCAACGGCAGCGTGTTGGTACGCCCGCGGATATGCCCGGAGACGACCGACACCGCGCCGAACTCGCCCATCGCCCGCGCCCCGCACAACAACACGCCATAGAGCAGGCCCCAGCGAATGTTGGGCAGGGTGACGCGCCAGAACATCTGCCAGCCACCGGCGCCCAGGCTCAGTGCGGCCAGTTCCTCGTCGCTGCCCTGCTGCTCCATCAACGGCATCAATTCGCGCGCGATGAACGGGAAGGTGACAAAGGTGGTCGCAAGCACGATGCCGGGTACGGCGAAGATGATCCTCGGCAGCTGCACCAGGGTCTCGCCCAGGATCGGCAACTGCAGGTGCCAGCCTTCGTCGATCAGTGGCCAGGCCCAGCCGTTGCGGCCGAAGATCAGCACGAAGATCAGGCCGGCGACCACTGGCGACACCGAGAACGGCAAGTCTATGAGACTGATCAGCACGCGCTTGCCACGGAACTGGTGCTTGCTGATCAGCCAGGCCGCCGCCACGCCGAACACCAGGTTCAGCGGCAGCACAATGGCGGTGACCCACAAGGTCAGGCGGATGGCGGCCAGGGCGTCGGGATCGCTGATCGCGCGCCAGAACACCCCAAGCCCGCCGCGCAGCGCCTCGGCAAATACCAGCACCAGCGGCAGCAACAGGAAGAACAGCAGGAACGCCAGCGCGCCCAGTACCAATAGCACCCGCACCCAGCGGGGCTCGGTGGTCGGGCTGGCGGTGGCATGGCGGGCCCGGCCGGCCGGCATGGCGGACTCCTGCAGGGGAACGGGAAGACGGGTCGCGATCTGGTTCATCGTGCCCTACTCCCGGCCCTTGCGCTGCATCCAGCCCTGCAACCCATTCACCAGCACCAGCACGCCGAAGGACAGCAGCAGCATGGCCGCGGCGATGGCGGTGGCGCCGGCATAGTCGAACTCCTCCAGGCGGATGGTGATCAACAGCGGTGCGATCTCGGTCGCATTGGGCAGGTTGCCGGCGATGAAGATCACCGAGCCGTATTCGCCGACACCGCGCGCAAAGGCTAGCGCGAAGCCGGTCAGCACCGCCGGCCACAGCGTCGGCAGCACCACCTTCAGCACGGTCTGGAAGCGGCCCGCACCGAGCGTGGCGGCGGCCTCTTCGAACTCTTTTTCCGATTCGATCAAGACCGGTTGCACGACCCGCACCACGAACGGCAAACCAACGAACACCAGCGCCACGATGATGCCGAGCTGGGTGTAGGCCACCTTGATGCCGAGCGGTTCCAGCCACTGCCCGACCCAGCCATTGCCGCCATACAGCGCGGTCAAGGCGATGCCGGCGACCGCGGTGGGCAGCGCGAACGGCAGGTCGATCATCGCATCGAACAGGCGCTTGCCCGGGAAGCGGTAGCGCACCAGCACCCAGGCCACCCAGGTTCCCATCACCGCATTGAACGCCGAGGCGGCCAACGCGGTGCCGAAGCTCACCCGCAGTGCCGACAGCGTGCGCGGCTCGCTCCATACATGCCAGACGCCGGACCAACCCAGGCCGCTGGTCTTGATGAAGACACCCAGCAACGGAATCAGCACGATCAACCCGAGCCAGACAAAGGTAATCCCCAGGCTCAAGCCGAACCCGGGGATCACGTTACGCCGCCGCTTGCGCTGCGGCGTGGAGAGTACGTCTACCGCCATTGGCTACTTGCTCGCCTGGATCTGGTCGAAGATGCCGCCATCGGCGAAGTGTTCGGCCTGTGCCTTGTCCCACGAGCCGAAAGCGGACTGGATGGTCACCAGTTCGAGCTTCGGGAAGCGGGCGATATCGGCCGGGTCGGCGAACTCGGGATGGCGCGGCCGGTAATAGTGCTTGGCCGCGATCTTCTGCCCTTCCGGCGCGTACAGGTACTTCAGATAGGCTTCGGCCACTTCGCGGGTGCCATGCTTGTCGACATTCTTGTCCACCACCGCAACTGACGGCTCGGCCAGGATCGACAGCTTCGGCACCACGATCTCGAACTTGTCCGGACCTAGTTCCTCCTGCGCCAGGAAGGCTTCGTTTTCCCAGGCCAGCAGCACGTCGCCGATACCGCGCTGGACGAAGGTGGTGGTGGCGCCGCGCGCACCGGTATCGAGCACCGGCACGTTGCGGAACAGCGCGCGCATGTAGTTCAGCGTGCGCTCGCGGTCGCCCTTGAAGATGCGGTCGGCGTAGGCCCACGCGGCCAGGTAGTTCCAGCGCGCGCCACCGGAAGTCTTCGGGTTTGGCGTGATCACCGACACGCCCGAGCGCAACAGGTCCGGCCAGTCCTTGATGTTCTTGGGGTTGCCCTTGCGCACCAGGAACACGATCGTCGAGGTGTACGGCGCGCTGTTGTCGGGCAGGCGCTTGTCCCAGCCGGGTTGGATCAGCTTGGCCTTCTGCGCGATCGCATCGACGTCGTAGGCCAGCGCCAGGGTGACTACGTCGGCTTCGATGCCGTCGATGACCGCACGCGCCTGCTTGCCGGAGCCCCCATGCGAGGTCTCGATGGCCACCGTGTCGCCCTTGGTCTCTTTCCAGTGTTTGGCGAAGGCGTTGTTGTAGTCCTTGTACAGCTCACGCGTCGGGTCATAGGACACGTTGAGCAGTTGCACGTCGCGCGCGCTCGCCGGCACTGCCAGCGCAGCGGCGATCAATAGCGCTGCAAACGGCCTGGCCCAGCGTAATTCGTGCTTCTTCATCGACCAGTTCTCCATGATCAGAATGCCACCTGGAGGCGGGAAAACACCGCCTTCTCGTCTTCGCGGTCGGCGCCGGCAACAGCACCGCCGTCGAACCGCGTCTGCGAATAATTGAATACCAGCTTGAGGTTGCTGGTGAGGTACCAGTTCACACCGAATGTCCACGCCTCGGCCTTTCGGGCCGCCACGTCGGCGCTGGCGAACAGCGGGAAAGCGGCGTCGTCTACCTCAAGTACACCATACCGGCCCACCAGCTCCCATGCACCCCAACCATTGTCTTTACCGACCGGACGTGAGGGACGCGTGACGCCGCGATAACCGGCGTCTTCGCCGGTCAACACATAGCTCGCCGTAGCTTGCCATGCCGTGTTCTCCAGGTCTGCGCGTTGTGCACCCAGTGCGACTTCCTGTCGCGACACGATGTATTCGCCTAGGAAACCGAAGCCATTGCGGTAGTAATAGCCCTGCGGCGACCAGCGCAAATTCTGCCCATCGGCCGCCACGGTGCCGCGATAGTTGAAGAACTGCACCTGCCCCGGCGTGCGGTAGCGCGGCAGGAAGTTGTTGCCCACGCCGTGCTTGTCGCCGACGCTGGCGCCGAGCCCGAAGCCGAGGCCGGACCAGGCACTGGCGTCGTTCTTGAACGGTTCGAAAAACACCCTGCCGGCATACTCGAACTCGTTGTCGGGGTTGCTGGTGACCGCGTCGCGGCCGTCGACGGTGCCGTTGAACACACCGAGCGCGTAGGTGAAGGTGCCGGCGGCAACTTCGCCCTGCAGCTGTACGCCGATATCGCGATTGGGCGCCAGCTCGCTGGGCAGCGCACGCTCGGTGTCGGCCAGGGCCGAGGAGGACTGCAGGCGCTCCAGGCCCACCGGCGAGGTGAACTTGCCGGCGCGCAACGTGTAGGCCGGATCGAAGCGCAAGTCGAGATACGCATCGACGATGCTGGCGCTGTCGCCGGCAAATTCCGGGGTCAGGCGGAACGCGACCAGCTTGCCCAGCGAACCTTCGATGATCGGCCGCGCGGTGCGGATGAGGAAGGTGTCGTTCTGCGGCACCGCGTTGTCGTCGATATAGAAGCGGGCGTCGCCCTGGAGCAGGCCGCGCAGGCGGATTTCATAAGCGCCATCGGCAGACTTGAACGAGGCGCCCTTGTCATTGACCGCCACCACCGGGGTTTCCTTGGCCTTGGCCACGCGCTCCTCGTCCTGGATCTCGAGCTTGCGCTCGATCACCCGCAGGCGCTGGTCCAGGTCGGCCAGGCCTTCGCCGGCCGCCGGCTCGCCCTGCGGCGTGGCGCCGAGGCGACGCTCCAGCGCCTCCAGGCGCTGCTGCAGTTCCTGCACGGTGGGCGGCGCCGCTTGCGCCCAGGCCGGCAGCCCTGCCAGGGCACAGGCCAGCGCCAGGCCGGTTCGGCGCCAGTGTCGTGCGTTGCTGCTGCCTGCCTGTAATCCTTGCATTCCCCGCTCTCCGTTGACTGGGCAAGCCCCCTTGCCCCTGGACGGACGATGCTGCGACCGCACATGGCGACGGGGAAATGACCAAAGGGGCAGCGCTTATAGCCATTGCGAATGAGCGCGCGAGGCCGCGCCAGCCGGCGCGGTAAAATCGGGTTTTCCCGACTTGCCGACCCCCGCCATGACCGACGCCAGCCTGACCCGCCACTACGCCGAGGAACTCGACGCCATTCGCGAACAGGGGCTGTTCAAGTCCGAACGCATCATCACCAGCCCGCAGTCGGCCGAGATCACCCTGGCCGACGGCCGCACAGTGCTGAACTTCTGCGCCAACAACTACCTGGGCCTGGCCGATCACCCCGACGTGATCCAGGCGGCCAAGGACGCCCTGGACACGCACGGCTTCGGCATGGCGTCGGTGCGCTTCATCTGCGGCACCCAGGACCTGCACAAGCAGCTGGAAAGGACCATCGCCGACTTCTTCGGCACCGAGGACACGATCCTCTACGCCGCCTGCTTCGATGCCAACGGTGGCCTGTTCGAACCGTTGCTCGGCGAGAACGACGCGATCATCTCCGATGCGCTCAACCATGCCTCGATCATCGATGGCGTGCGCCTGTGCAAGGCCAAGCGCTTCCGCTACGCCAACTGCGACATGGCCGACCTGGAGGCGCAACTGCAGGCGGCCGATGCCGCCGGTTGCAAGACCAAGCTGATCACCAGCGACGGCGTGTTCTCGATGGACGGCTTCATCGCCCCGCTGGATGAAATCACCGCGCTGGCCCGCAAATACAACGCCCTGGTGCATATCGACGAATGCCACGCCACTGGCTTCCTTGGCGCAACCGGTCGCGGCTCGGCTGAGGTCAAGGGCGTGCTCGACCGCATCGACATCTTCACCGGCACCCTGGGCAAGGCCATGGGTGGCGCGCTGGGCGGCTTCACCACTGCGAAGAAGGAAGTGATCGAACTGCTGCGCCAGCGCTCGCGCCCGTACCTGTTTTCCAATTCGCTGCCGCCGCATGTGGTGGCGGCGGGCATCAAGGCGTTCGAGATGCTCGAATCAGCCGGTGATCTGCGCGAGCGCCTGGTCGAGAACACCGCCTACTTCCGCCAGGAGATGGTCGCGGCCGGTTTCGACATCAAGCCGGGCGTGCACCCGATCAGCCCGGTGATGCTGTACGACGCGCCGCTGGCGCAGCGCTTTGCCCAGCGCCTGCTGGAGGAAGGGATCTATGCGATCGGCTTCTTCTTCCCGGTGGTGCCCAAGGGCCAGGCGCGGATTCGCACGCAGATCAGCGCGGCGCACACGCGTGAGCACCTGGACCGGGCGATCGATGCGTTTACCCGCATCGGCCGCGAACTGGGCGTGTTGAAGGGCTGAAGCCCTCAGCCCTCGCTGGTGGCCTGTTTGCTCGCTGCCTTGCCCGGCTGCACGGACACTTCCTGGGCGGCAGGCTTGGGCTTGGGCTTTGCCTTCGGCACAGCCTGGGCAACCGTGTTCGGCTTCGGCTTGGCCGCTGCTGGTTTGACCGCTGCTGTCTTGGCCACGACAGCCTTCGCGCCGGCCTTTGCGGTGGTGGTCTTTGCGGTGATGGCCTTGGCAGTGCGGGTGGGCGGCTTGGCGGTGGCCGGTGCGCCCTTGGCCACGCGGATGCCGCGCGCCTTCATCCAGGCATCGAACTCGTCGGCGCTCATGCGCCGGCCGTTCTGGGTCATGTTGAAGCGGTAGGCGCCGGTGGCATCGCGCTCGCCGCGAGGCGCTACGCTGGTGGCAGTCGGCGCGGGCGGACGGGTGTCGTGAGAGTGCGTGGCGCAGGCCGCCAGCGTCAGCAGCACGCTGGTACCCACCAGCAGGCGAGCGGCACGGGGCCGCAGTTCAAAGATTCCCCACATTTGGCGTCTCTCCCCAGAGATGGCCTGAGTGTAGGGGCGCGCCGAGCGCCGTGGCGGCGAACTTGCCGATCTGCCGGCGGCCCGCACGCTGGGAACGTGATGGCCGGCGCACTCGGCCTGTGTGCCGCTCGCGTCGGCTCAGCTGCCGGCGTCGCCCGGGGCCAGCGCCCTGCGCTCGTCCTCGCTGAGCGGGCGCCAGGCGCCCTTGGCCAGCTCGCCCAGCGCCAAACTGCCGATCGCCACGCGCACCAGCCGCAGCACGGCGATGTCCTGGGTCGCGAGCAGGCGCCGGATCTGGCGGTTGCGCCCTTCTTCCAGCACCACTTCCAGCCAGGCGTGGCGTTCGCCTTCGCGCAGCACCGCAATGCGCTGGGCGGTGAGCAGCTCGCCCTCATCGCGTACACCGTCGAGCATTGCCTGCAATTGGGCCGCGTCCGGAAGGCGATCGACCTGCACGTGGTAGGTCTTGTCCGGGCCGCGCTCGGGGTCGGTAACGGCAGCCGCCCATTGCGGATCGTTGCTGAAGAGCAGCAAGCCTTCGCTGGCCTTGTCCAGGCGACCGACCGGCGCCAGCCAGGGCAGCGCGGCGCCATCGAAACAGCGGTAGACAGTGTCGCGGCCGCGCTCGTCGTGGACAGTGGTGACCAGCCCGCGCGGCTTGTTGAGCATCAGGTAATGCCGCGGCGGTTCCTGCAAGGGCAGCCCGTCCACGCGCAGGCGCTGTGCGAGTGTCGGTGATTGCGCCAGCGGGAATTCCGGATCGCGAACGATGCGGCCATCGACCTGCACCTTGCCCTCGGCGATCCAGCGCGCGGCTTGCGTGCGCGAGCACACGCCGAGCTTGGACAGCACCCGCGCCAGGCCATGGCGCGGCCCGGCGCCGCTGCTTGCGGTACCGGTCCCTGCGCGGCGGGGCCGGGAGGAAGCCGGCGGCGGACGCCGGTTCACTGCCAGCCCCGACGGCTTACTTCGACTCGCCCGGCTTGGCTTCCGGGACGGGTGCCGCGGCAGCGGGCGCGGCGGCCGGACGTGCCTTGATCACGCGCACGCCGCGCGCCTTCATCCAGGCATCGAACTCGTCGGCGGTCATGCGCTTGCCGTCCTGGCTCATGTTGAAGCGCCACGGCGTGTTGTCGAATGCGGTCTGCGGCTTGTAGGCGGCCGGGTCGTTGGGGTTGGCGGTACCGCCAGCCGGCAACGCCTTGCTGATGTCCTGGCAGCCTTCCACGCGCAGCCGTAGCAGGACGCGGTCGACCGACTGGTCGGGGCTGAAGGGCTGTGCCAGCACGCCGGAGGGCATGCCGAGCTGGCCGTTGCGGGTAAAGAACTCGGATGCGGCCGGGGCGATCACCGTGGCGGGCAGCGGCAGCGGGGCCGAAGCAGGCGTGGCGGCGCAGTTGGTCGCGGCATGGGCAGCGGGAACGAGGGCGAGACCGATGAGTCCGGCCAGTGCGATACGCAGCATCGGAATTCCGTGGGTGGGGACGCAGAGAGTGTAGGCAGCGCTGCGGGGGCTTTCAACGACCACGAACGTGAGGGCCGGCGAGAAACCGGATTTCACCCGCTGGCGGACGCGGCCTTGCGGGCGCGCAAAAAACAAAGCCCGGCTTGCGCCGGGCTTTGCCTGAAGCTTTCGCGTCCGATTAGTTCTGGACGTTCAGCTCGGTACGACGGTTCTTCTCAGACTTACAGGCCGGCATGGTCTGCGGGGTCTGCTCCAGCGGACGGCTCTCACCGTAGCCGATCGGGCCCTGCAGGCGGCCAGCATCGACGCCGTTCTGGGTCAGATAGTTGTACACGGCGGTCGCACGACGCTCGGACAGCTTCTGGTTGTAGTCGTCCTTACCGCACAGGTCGGTATGGCCGGCCACTTCGACGCGCAGATCCGGGTAACGCTTCAGGATCTCGGTGGCTTCGCTCAGGATCGCCACGGCGTCCGGACGCAGGTTCGACTTGTCGAAGTCGAAGTTCACGCCCTTCAGGTCGATCGACACCGGCACCGGGCAACCATCCGGACCGATGGTCTGGCCAGGCTGCGAGTTCGGGCACTTGTCGTCGCAGTTGTTGACGCCGTCACCGTCGTCGTCCAGGTCGGCGCAGCTCGGCGCGACCGGGGCGGCAGCCACCGGGGCAGCCGGCGGCGGGCCGAGCGGGATCACGACACCGACCGAAGCCAGGATGTCGCCGAACCAGCTTTCGTCCGGAGCGGCAATGCTCTGGTCGTCGAAGTCACCACGGTAGGCCACTTCGGCGCGCACGGCGACGCGCTTGTCGAAGGTGGTCTGCAGGCCGACACCGACCTTGGCGGCGAACTCACCGTCCTTGCGCTCGCCCGGGGAGTTCGGGTTCGGGAAGGCGTCGAATTCTTCTTCAGTCTTCTGGTAGCCCACACCGAACAGCAGGTACGGGTTCCAGCCGCGGCCTTCCTGGATGAAGTGGCGACGCAGGTCGAACGAGATGCCGTACTGGCTCCAGTTCAAGTCCTGGTTGTTGTCGAAGTTCGGGTTCTGATAGTTCAGTTCACCGTCGATCGACCAATTCGGGCTGACGAACTTGCCAAGGCCCAGCGTGACGAACGGAGCATCGTTGGTGGTGCGGTCGCCGTCCTGGAAGTTGAAACCAGCCGAACCGGTCAGGTACCAGCGATCATCGAACTCCTGCGCGGAGGCTGCCTGGGCAACGGCCAGACCACCCAGCAACGCGGCAGTGAGGATTTTCTTGTTCATGAATACAGCTCCTTGTTTCGGGGGTATAAAGCCGATAGAGGCATGGTTCAGTTCAGATGTCTCGTCACATCCAGACGGCCGTTCCGCACGCCATCGCGGCGCAGATTAAGCTCGCTTAAGTGAAGACCGCGTTAACGGTGACATAACAAGTCCAAGCCTGCATACCGGCGGGAAAGCCCGTCGATTCTACGTATACAGGTTCATGAAATCCATAACACAAAAACCGGTGCATGGGGAGTGAAAGCGGTGAAGAACTGTTTTCCGATAATTGACGGAGTGCGACCCCGGGTCGCGGCGGACAATTACTAGTGGATTTGCAGCCAAGGTTTTCGCCCGTGTTTTCCCAAGGCCTGGAGGTGCCATGAAAGCCGTTGCCCTGACCCGTTATTTGCCCATCGACGATCCGCATTCGCTAGAAGATGTCAGCCTGCCCGCACCGCACGCGCCACTGGGCCGCGACCTGTTGGTGCGCGTGCTCGCGGTGTCGGTCAATCCGGTCGACACCAAGGTCCGCGCGCCCAAGCCGCAAGTGGAAACACAGCCGAAAATCCTCGGTTTCGATGCCGCCGGCGTGATCGAAGCGGTTGGCCCCGAAGTCACCGCATTCGCCCCGGGCGATGAGGTTTACTACGCCGGTGACATCACCCGCAGTGGTGCCAATGCACAGTTCCAGCTTGTTGATGAACGCATCGTCGGGCGCAAACCGGACACGCTGGACTTCGCCCAGGCCGCGGCACTGCCGTTGACCACGTTGACCGCGTGGGAACTGCTGTTCGAGCGCATGCCCTACCGTTTCGACGATGAGGCCAACCGCGGCCGGCGCCTGCTGGTGATCGGTGGCGCTGGCGGGGTCGGCTCGATCGCGATCCAGCTCGCCCGCCACGCCGGCTTCGAGGTCATTGCCACCGCCTCGCGCGAGGAGACCGTGGCGTGGTGCCGGCAGATGGGTGCCCACCACGTCATCGACCACCGCAAGCCGCTGGCCGAGCAGTTGCACAGCCTGGACATCGCCGACGTGGACGCGGCCATCAACCTGGCCGACACCGACCGCTACTGGGAGGCGCTAGGTGAGCTGGTGGCGCCGCAGGGCCATGTCGGCTTGATCGTGGAGCCGGCCGGAGCCTTGCGCATCGGCGATCCGTACAAGGCCAAATGTATTGGCATCCATTGGGAAATGATGTTCGCGCGGGCGCGCTTCCGCACCGCCGACATGGGTGAGCAGCACCGCATCCTGGGCCGCGCCGGCAGCCTGGTCGATGCGGGAGAGCTGCGCACGACCCTGACCGAGGTCCTGGGGCCGATCAACGCGGCCAACCTGCGCGACGCCCATCGCCGACTGGAATCGGGGCGCACCATCGGCAAGCTCGCCCTGGCGGGCTGGTAGCGGACCACGGGCCCGGCGCACCCGCACCGGGCCCCGCGACCAAGACTGGTCCGGAGGCCGCACATGGCTGACAATGGGCCATCCGTACGCCAGCGTATCCATATGCCCGCCGACCGCTCTGCTTCCGCCTTCCCGCACCTGTTTGCTCCGCTGGACCTGGGCTTCACCCGCCTGCGCAACCGGGTATTGATGGGTTCGATGCACACCGGGCTGGAAGACCGCGCAGGCGATTTCCCGCGCCTGGCCGCGTATTTCGCCGAGCGCGCCGCTGGCGGCGTCGGACTGATCGTCACCGGCGGCTTCGCCCCCAACGTCACCGGCTGGCTCAAGCCGTTCGGCGGCAAACTGTCCTGGCCCTGGGAAGGAAGGCCGCACCGCCAGCTCACCGCCGCGGTGCATGCGCATGAGGCCAAGATCTGCCTGCAGCTGCT
>DATLJF010000318.1:0-7907 GCA_035539015.1 Stenotrophomonas sp.
TGCATGCCATGCCCGGAACGGCGGCGTAGAATGCCCCGTCCCTACCCCGAGGAAGCTGAATGTCCGACGCCGCGCCAGTGCTCACCATCGATGGTCCTTCCGGGGCAGGCAAGGGCACGGTCAGCCGCTTGGTGGCCGCCCGCCTGGGCTGGCACTACCTCGATTCGGGCGCCTTGTACCGGGCGGTGGGTGTGGCGGCCAGCTGGGCCGATATCGATGTATCGGATGCCGCGGCGCTGGTGCGCTGCACCTTTGATACGCATGTGGAGTTCATCGAGCAGGCCGATGGCGGGCTGCGGGTGATCCTGAACGGGGTGGACGCCACCGACGAGCTGCGCCTGGAGACCGCCGGGGCGCTGGCCTCGGCGATCGCCGCCATCCCCGAAGTGCGCTCGGCGCTCAAGGAGCGGCAGCGTTCGTTCCGGCGTGCGCCGGGCCTGGTCGCCGACGGCCGCGACATGGGAACGGTGATCTTCCCCGACGCCGCCCACAAGGTGTTCCTGACGGCCAGCGCCGAGGAGCGCGCCGGCAGGCGGCATAAGCAGTTGATGGAAAAGGGTGTTTCGGTTATACTCGATGACCTGTTGCGCGAGATCATGGCCCGGGATGCCCGGGATGCCCAACGTACCGTGGCGCCCTTGCGGCCGGCCGAAGACGCCGTCCTCATCGATACCACGGGCATCGGCATCGATGAAGTCGTCGAGCGTGTCTTGAAGCTGGTGCCCGTCTCCAGCTGAGCGCGGCAGCGATGCGCAGGCATCGTGCAATAGCCGCTGTTGTTTGTACCGCATGTTTCAACCCGTCGTTGTAAACGCGTCGTCGCGCATGGTGTGCGGCGGCATTTATCCACTTCACACCCGGCCTGCTTCCTGGGGTCGACTAACTGGGTGGGCAGTGCATCCGCAAAGCGGTGGCTGTCCGTGTGTTCAACTGAGTAATTTCAAATGACCGAATCTTTTGCCGAACTGTTCGAAGCCAGCCAAAACAATCTGGCCAAGCTGAAGCCGGGCGCCATCGTCACCGGTACCGTCGTGGAAGTCCGCGGCGACGTAGTGGTGATCAACGCCGGCCTGAAGTCCGAAGGCATCGTGCCGATCGAACAGTTCCGTAACGACGCAGGCGAGATCGATGTGGGCGTGGGCGACCAGGTCAAGGTCGCGCTGGACTCCATCGAGAACGGCTTCGGCGAAACCGTCCTGTCGCGCGAGAAGGCCAAGCGCGCGATGGTGTGGGACGAGCTGGAAGAAGCGTTGGAGAAGAACGAGACCATCACCGGCCGCATCAGCGGCAAGGTCAAGGGTGGTTTCACCGTGGACATCAAGGATGTTCGCGCGTTCCTGCCTGGTTCGCTGGTGGATGTGCGCCCGGTGCGCGACCCGGCCTACCTGGAAGGCAAGGAGCTTGAGTTCAAGCTGATCAAGCTGGACCGCAAGCGCAACAACGTCGTGGTTTCGCGCCGCGCTGTCGTCGAAAGCGAGCACTCGGAAGAGCGCGAGCAGCTGATGGACAAGCTGCAGGAAGGCGCGATCCTGAAGGGCGTGGTCAAGAACCTGACCGACTACGGCGCGTTCGTGGACCTGGGCGGCATCGACGGCCTGCTGCACATCACCGACATGGCCTGGAAGCGCGTGCGCCATCCGTCCGAGGTGGTCAACGTCGGCGACGAGCTCGACGTGCGCGTGCTGAAGTTCGATCGCGAGCGCAACCGCGTCAGCCTCGGCCTGAAGCAGCTGGGCGAGGATCCGTGGGACAACATCGCCCGCCGCTACCCGGCCAACAGCCGCGTCTACGGCAAGGTCTCCAACGTCACCGATTACGGCGCGTTCGTCGAGATCGAGCCGGGCGTCGAAGGCCTGGTGCACGTCTCGGAAATGGACTGGACCAACAAGAACGTCAACCCGTCCAAGGTCGTGCAGGTCGGTGACGAAGTCGAAGTGATGGTCCTGGACGTGGATGAAGAGCGTCGCCGCATCTCGCTGGGCATGAAGCAGGT
Organism: Stenotrophomonas sp.; assembly: GCA_035539015.1. GTDB lineage: Bacteria > Pseudomonadota > Gammaproteobacteria > Xanthomonadales > Xanthomonadaceae > Stenotrophomonas_A. The sequence continues at coordinate 1,994 of DATLJF010000318.1, forward strand.
TGCCGCCAATCCGTGGGAGACCTTCGCGGCCATCCACAAGAAGGGCGACAAGGTGTCGGGCCAGATCAAGTCGATCACCGACTTCGGCATCTTCATCGGCCTGGACGGCGGCATCGACGGCCTGGTCCACCTGTCCGACATCAGCTGGAACACCACTGGCGAAGACGTGGTCCGCAACTACAAGAAGGGCGACAACCTGGACGCAGTGGTCCTGGCGGTCGATCCGGAGCGCGAACGCATCAGCCTGGGCGTCAAGCAGCTGGAGCAGGATCCGTTCGGCCAGTACATGGCCTCGCATCCGAAGGGTTCGAAGGTCGAAGGCACGGTGAAGGAAGTGGACGCCAAGGGCGCCACCATCGAACTGGCCGACGGCATCGAGGGCTACGTTTCGGCGCGCGATATCAGCAACGATCGCGTGGACGACGCCACCCAGCACCTGAAGGTCGGCGACAAGGTCGAGGCCAAGTTCGTGGGCATGGACCGCAAGGGCCGTACCCTGCAGCTGTCGATCAAGGCCAAGGACGACGCCGAAATGCGCGAAGTGCTGGAGGACTACCAGTCCGCCTCGGGTGGCACCACCAAGCTGGGTGCGCTGCTGCGCGAACAGCTGGGCGGCAAGTCCGAGTAATCTGCGAAAGCAGATAGGCACAAGCCTGTGTGAAGCGATCGGCCCGGACGCATGTCCGGGCCGATCCCATAATGCAAACCGCCAACGCGCAAGCTGCCCATGACCAAGTCCGAACTGATCGAAATCCTGTCGCGACGGCAGGCCCACCTCAAGGCCGACGACGTCGACCTGGCAGTGAAGTCATTGCTGGAGATGATGGGCGAGTCCCTGTCGCAGGGCGATCGCATCGAGATCCGCGGGTTTGGCAGTTTTTCGCTGCACTACCGGCCGCCGCGCCTGGGTCGCAACCCGAAGACCGGCGAATCGGTTGCGCTGCCCGGCAAGCATGTTCCGCACTTCAAGCCCGGCAAGGAACTGCGCGAGCGCGTCAGTTCGGTGGCACCGCTGGATGTGGCCGACACGGCCGAGTGACGAGTTAAGCTAGGCGCACCCTGACAGGAGTCGCGCCATGAAAGTCTTCCGGATACTGCTGATGCTGGCCTTCCTGTTGGTGGGGCTGGTGATCGGTGCGCTCAATTCGCAGCCCATCCTGATCGACTTCGCGTTTTCCAGTGTTGCGACCACCTCCGGTATCGCCATCATCGTGTCCCTGCTTGCGGGCGTGTTGATCGGCGGCGCCTTCGTGCTGGCGGCCATGGTGGTTCCCCTTTATTCGAAGTTGCGCCTGGCCAACAAGCAGGCCGCAGCCGCGCGCGCAGCGACCCCGGTGGTCGTCGAGCCGCGCCCCCTTGATGGAATCTGAGACAGACAATGGACTTCCTGACCGAGTGGTTCTGGTTTTTCCTCTTTCTTCCGCTCGCCGCCCTTGGCGGCTGGGTAATCGGCCGGCGCGGTGGCCAGCGCCACGGCGACACCCAGGTCAGCCGTTTGTCGAGCACATATTTCCGCGGCCTGAACTACCTGCTCAACGAGCAGCCGGACAAGGCGATCGAGCTGTTCCTGCACATCGCCGAACTGGACAAGGAAACCTTCGAGACCCAGGTCGCGCTCGGCCACCTGTTCCGCCGCCGTGGCGAGGTCGATCGCGCCATTCGCCTGCACCAGGGGCTGGTGCAGCGCCATGACCTGACCGATCCGCAGCGCGTGCAAGCCTTGCTTGCGCTCGGCGAGGACTACATGAAGTCCGGGCTGCTGGACCGTGCCGAGACCGTCTTCAGCGAGCTGGCGCAGATCGACCAGCGCGCGCCGCAGGCGCTCAAGCACCTGATCAGCATCTACCAGGCCGAACGCGACTGGGAAAAGGCCATCGACAACGCCACCCGCTACGAGCAGGTCACTGGCGAGCCGATGGGCAAGCTCATTTCGCAGTTCGAATGCGAACTGGCCGACCGCTACCGTGGTGCCGGCAAGCCCGACCAGGCGCTGCAGGCAGTGGCGCGTGCCTACCAGGCCGACGCCAACTCCGTGCGCGCGGGTATCCTCGAAGGCCGCATCGAAGCGGATATCGGCAATGACGAGGCGGCCGTGCGCGCCTGGGAGCGTGCCGCGCGCCACGACCCCGACTACCTGCCCGAGATCATTCCGACGCTGCTGGCCGCCTACAAGCGCGTCGGCGATATCGCCGGTGCACGCAACTTCCTCTCGGAAATGACCGAGCACTATCGTGGCATTGCCCCGGTGCTGGCGCTGACCCAGTTGATGGAGGCACAGGATGGCGTTGGGCCGGCACGTGCCTATCTCGGCCGGCAGTTGAAGGATCGCCCTTCGGTGCGCGGCGAGGCGGCGCTGATCGATCTGACCCTGAGCGAAGGCAGCGATCCGCAGGCCACGCTGCAGGATCTCAAGCACATCACCGACCAATTGCTGGTCCGCAACCCCAGTTATCGCTGCACGCGCTGCGGCTTCGGCGCCAAGACCCACCACTGGCAGTGCCCGAGCTGCAAGGAGTGGGGCACGGTCAAACCGTTGCTGAACTACGCGGTGGTCTGAGCGTAACGGCGGTCTCGGGCTGCGCTAAGTTGCCGTCCAGGGAAGGCTCGCCCACGCAGTGCGCCGATGGCATATCGGCGCAGGGGACGTCACGGAAGGGGGGAAGATGACCAACATGTGGGCGGGCTGCGCGGCGGTGTGCGCCATCGCCGCGTTGGGCACCTGGGCCGCGCGCGGCTACGCGCTGCGCCGGCAGTTGCTCGACCAACCGGGCCTGCGCCGCAGCCACCAAGTGGCTACGCCGCGGGGTGGCGGCATGGCGATCGTGCTGGCCGTATCACTTGCGTGCGTCTGGGCGGCTTGGCAGTGGCCCCCGCAGCGCAGCGCTCTGATAGTGGCGCTGGCGGGACTTTCGCTAGTCGCGGGCATCGGCTGGTGGGATGACCACCGGCCGCTACCGGCGCGCTGGCGGCTGGCCGTGCACCTGCTGGCCTCGCTCATCTTGGGCATGCTGATCTGGCGCATCAGTGGCCAGGCCTGGATGGGTGCCCTGGCCGCGCTGTTCGCGGTGGGCCTGGTCAATGTCTGGAACTTCATGGATGGCATCAACGGCCTGGCTGCGTCCCAGGCCGCGCTGGCGGCGGTGGCTTACGCCCTTGCCCTGGCCCCACCGGGGTCGGGGGCAGGCTGGGGCATCGCCGCGGCGTGCCTGGGTTTCTTGCCGTTCAACTTCCCGCGTGCGCGCATTTTCCTCGGCGATGGCGGCAGCGGTGGGCTGGGCTTCATGCTTGCGGCGTTGTTCGCGCTTGGGCTGGCCAGCGGCCTCAGTCCCTGGTCGCTATGGTTGCCCCTGTCCGCCTTCCTCGTAGACGCAGGCTTCACGCTTGCTGCCCGCATCCTGTCGCGGCAGCGTTGGTGGGAACCACACGCGCAGCACGTCTACCAACGGCTGGCGCGGCGTTTCGGCCACACCCGGGTAACACTGGGGTATGCAGGTTTCAGCGTTGTCGCGATTGCCTTATTCTTGTGGCTGCAAGACATGCAGCCAGGGTGGGAGGCTGCTGGATCGATTGCCTGGCTAGCCCTGGCATCGACGGTCTGGCTCCTCCTGCGCAAGGGATTGCGCGACCTATGACGGATCGATACATGACATCTTGGCGTGACCGTTTCACCCGCTCCATGCCCAAAGTAGCGGTCGTTTGCCACGACCTGCTGATGGTATGGATCTGCTGGCAGCTGCTCCACGCAGGCCGCTATTCGATGCTGCGCGAGGCCCCCGAGCTGCCGTTGTGGGATTGGCGCACGGCGGTCGTGCTGGTGGCCCAGGGCCTGGTGTTCTGGCGCGTAGGCCTGTATCGCGGCCTGTGGCGATTCGCCAGCGTCCCCGACCTCTGGAACATCTTCAAGGCCAGTTTCCTCGGCATGGTCGCGATCGTCCTGGCGCTGGCGCTGGACCGGTTCAACGGCGTGCCGATGTCGGTACTAGTGGTCTACCCGTTCGCGCTTTCGGCCCTGCTCGGCACGCCGCGGCTGCTGTACCGCGCCTGGCGCGATTACCAAGTGGCGCACTCGGCCGACGTCAACCAGCGCGTGCTGATTCTCGGCGCCGGTCGTGCCGCCGAAGCCCTGGTGCGCGACCTGCGCCGCACCGGCGCATTCCTGCCGGTGGGCTTCCTCGATGACGCCAGCCAGCTGCACGGCGCCAAGATCCAGGGCCTGCCGGTACTGGGCTCCATCGCCAATGCGCCGTCGATTGCGCGCGAAACCGCCGCCAAGCTGATCATCATCGCGATTCCCTCGCTGGACGCGGCCGGGCTGCAGCGCGTGGTGGCCATCAGCGAAAGCACCGGGCTGCCGTTCCGCATGGTGCCCAAGCTGACCAGCGTGCTCGAAGGTCGCTCGTTGCCGGGCGAGCTGCGCGAGGTGGCGATCGAAGACTTGCTCAACCGCAAGCCGGTGATGCCGGACTGGAAGCTGGTGCGCAGCTGGCTCGACGGCAAGACCGTGTTGGTCACCGGCGCCGGTGGTTCGATCGGCTCGGAAGTGTGCCGCCAGGTATCGCGCCATGGTGCGCGCCGGATCGTGCTGGTCGAGGTGGACGAGCTGGCGTTGCTGACCATCGATTCGGATCTGCGTCGCCTGTTCCCCGATATGGAAGTAGTGCGGGTGCTGGGCGATTGTGGCGACCCGGCGGTGATGCGCTACGCCCTCGAGCGCGCCACCCCTGACGCTGTCTTCCATGCCGCCGCCTACAAGCAAGTGCCACTGCTCGAAGGGCAATTGCGCGAGGCGGTGCGCAACAACGTGCTGGCCACCCACAACGTCGCCAGCAGCTGCGTGCAGGCCGGTGTCAGCACCTTCCTCTTCATCTCCACCGACAAGGCGGTCGAGCCGGCGAACGTGCTCGGCGCGACCAAGCGCTACGCCGAGATGATCTGCCAGAGCCTGGATGCGCGTAATGCCACCACGCGTTTCGTCACCGTGCGCTTCGGCAACGTGCTCGACTCGGCCGGCAGCGTGGTGCCGCTATTCCGCGAGCAGATCCGCCATGGCGGCCCGGTGACGGTGACCGACCCGGAAGTCACGCGCTACTTCATGACCATTCCCGAGGCCTGCCAGCTGATCGTGCAGGCCGCCGCTTCGGCATCGCACGGCGCCATCTATACCCTGGACATGGGCGAGCCGGTGCCGATCCGCGTGCTCGCCGAACAGATGATCCGCCTGGCCGGCAAGCAGCCGGGGCAGGACATCGCCATCGTCTACACCGGCCTGCGCCCGGGCGAGAAGCTGCACGAGACCCTGTTCTACGCCGACGAGAATTACCGGCCGACGTTGCATCCGAAGATCCTGGAGGCCGACGCGCGCAGTTTCCCGCAAGAGCAGGTGCTGCAGTACGTGGCGCGGCTGCGCGAAGCGGTCGACCGTTACGACACTGACGCCATGGAGGCGATCCTCGGCAACTTCATGCCGGACTTCGCCGCGGCGCGCGACAAGGAAAGCGAGCGCTCGGCCACCGTGGTTCCTTTCCCCGCACGCGAGGTCAGAAGAATTTGATGAACAGGCGCATCCGCAAAGCCGTCTTTCCAGTGGCAGGTCTCGGCACCCGGTTCTTGCCGGCGACCAAGACGGTTCCCAAGGAGATGTTGCCGATCATCGATCGGCCGTTGATCCAATACGCGGTCGACGAGGCCATCGAGGCCGGCTGCGACACCCTGGTGTTCGTCACCAACCGCTAAGCACGCCGTGGCGGACTACTTCGACAAGGCCTACGAGCTGGAGCAGAAGCTCGAGCGCGCCGGCAAGACCGAACAGCTGGAACTGGTGCGTCACGTCCTGCCCAATGGCGTGCGCGCGGTGTTCGTCACCCAGACCGAAGCGCTGGGCCTGGGCCACGCGGTGCTGTGCGCCAAGCCGATC
>DATLJF010000319.1:0-2254 GCA_035539015.1 Stenotrophomonas sp.
CTGGACCTCAACGATCCGGAGCAGCGCCGCCAGTCGGCGATCCGCCTGATCGCGAAGATGCCGACCCTGGCCGCGGCTGCCTACCGTTATTCGGTGGGCCAGCCGATCCGCTACCCGCGCAACAACCTCGAGTACGTCGACCGCTTCCTGCACATGATGTTCGAAGTGCCGAGCGAGCCGCTGGAGCTGAACCCGGTCGTGGCCAAGGCCATGGACCTGCTGTTCATCCTGCACGCCGACCACGAGCAGAACGCCTCGACCTCGACCGTGCGCCTGGTCGGTTCGACTGGTGCCAACCCGTACGCTTCGGTCGCCGCCGGCATCACCGCGCTGTGGGGTCCCGCCCACGGCGGTGCCAACGAAGCGGTGCTGAAGATGCTCGAAGAGATCGGCGACGCCAAGAACGTCGACTCGGCCGTGGCCAAGGCCAAGGACAAGAACTCCGGCTTCCGCCTGATGGGCTTCGGTCACCGCGTCTACAAGAACTTCGACCCGCGCGCCAAGATCATCCGCGAGATGACCCACAAGGTGCTGGGCGAGCTGGGCGTGAACGATCCGCTGCTGGAAGTGGCGCTGAAGCTGGAAGAAGCCGCGCTGAAGGATGACTACTTCGTGCAGCGCAAGCTGTACCCGAACGTCGACTTCTACTCGGGCATCATCTACAAGGCGCTCAATATCCCGGTGGAAATGTTCACCGTGATGTTCGCCATTGCCCGTACCTCCGGCTGGGTGTCGCATTGGCTGGAGCAGCAGGTCGACCCGGAAATGAAGATTGGCCGTCCGCGCCAGATCTACACCGGGCACGACGTGCGCGATTACCAGGCTGTCGACAAGCGCTGAGCGCAGCGGCAGCAGGTATGACTGGAAGGCCCCGCAAGGGGCCTTCCGCATTTATGTGGCTCGCTGGCGTCCTCAGTGCGTGGGAGTGGACGCGGGCAATGACAAGGCCCGGGCCAGTGCGGTGTGCAACCGGGCGCTCGTGTCGCTCGCAGGGTGCACCCGGAGCCCATAGCTGCCATCGATGCACGCTTCCAGCCGGACTGAAATGCCATCCAGGCCGGTCGGCTGGCCTGGATCCTCGCTCCATAGCGACGTGCTGCGCCAGAGGTCGCGCACGTCGGCCAGCCGCTGGCGCAGCACCTGCCGGTGGATCAGGGAAGTAATCGCCGAATACCCGTGAGAGCCAGGCGGCGGCGGTGGCCGGAAGGCTGCCGGGGACGCAGTCGCCAGGACATCCTCGTTCTGTACAGTCAGCGTGATGCGCCAGCCCTGCTCGCCCCGATCGTCCGTCACCGTCGCCACGTAGGTCTCGTGGCCCAGATTGGGATCGATGCCGCAAGCTTGCAGCAGCTCGTTCTCAGGTGGGGCGGCCATGATCGTCTGCTGGATCAGGCCGCGCGCCTGCCAGGTCGCCAGGTCGGTACCGCCCGGCGGCAGGCCGATCCACGGCGCGCTGGCGTCGCTCTCGTGCAGGCGCGAGCCGCCGCTATGCCACGCGGCCACTACCAGGACGACCAGCAACAGCAGCCCAGCCCAGACGCCAGCCATGCGGCCCTGGATGCCGCGTCGGGGCGCGCCGCCGTCAGCCGGTGTAGCCAAGGATCTCCTCCTGCGCCAGCAACTCGCGCAATTGCGTGGCCGAGGCGCGCGCCATCGGCTTTTCGTCCACCTGCGACAGCGGCGCCTGGCGCAGCGCGTCGTAGGGCAGCACGGTGAGGTCGAAGGTCAGCTCCTCGGCACTGAACAGCCAGACCGGAAAATCTGCGGTGCGCTCGCGGTCCAGGCGCAGCCGCCGGGCACGTGGCTCGGCTGGAATGCGGTGCTCCTCCAGGAACATCGCCACCGCCTCCGGATCGTCGCTGTGCAACTGCAATTGCACCGGGCTATTGGCGTCGGCGGTGCCGTCCAGTACCGGGCCGGTCAGGCGCGGCGAGAACGGGGCGAGGAATTCCAGGGCGCGCAACGCGGCCTCGCGCCGCTGGCGTAGTCCCTCGACGTGTTGTGGTCCGGCGAACAGGCGCTGGTACTCGCGCAAGGCTTCCTCGATCTCGCGGTTGCGCGGCAACGAGGCATCATCGTGGATCCCGAGGCGGTCGGCAGCCTTGAGCTTGGCCTGGTGGAAGTCGCGGATCCCGCCCTCGGCCATGAGCCTTGCGGCCTCGTGGGCGAGCCGGTGGCGGCGTTCGCGGGTGCGGGTCTCGGCGTGCTGGCGGGCGTGATGCATGGCCGGACTCCCTCGTGCTGGAACCTGGAG
>DATLJF010000320.1:0-26619 GCA_035539015.1 Stenotrophomonas sp.
ATGCCGTGCCGCTGGATATCGTCCCGCTGTTCGAGACGGTCGACGACCTGCGCGGTGGCACCGAGACCCTGCGCGACCTGCTCGCAGACAATGTGTATCGCCAACACCTGCGTGCCCGCGGCGACGTGCAGATGGTGATGCTCGGCTATTCGGACAGCGGCAAGGACGGCGGTATCGCCGCGTCGCGCTGGGGGCTGCAGCGGGCCCAGGTGGAACTGCTGGAGCTGGCGGCCGAAGCGGGCATTCGCCTGACCTTCTTCCATGGCCGCGGCGGTTCGATCATCCGCGGTGGCGGCAAGACCTCGCGCGCGCTCGAAGCGGCGCCGCGCGGCAGCGTCGATGGACGCCTGCGCGTGACCGAGCAGGGTGAGGTGATCCACCGCAAGTACGGCATCCGCGCGCTGGCGCTGCGCTCGCTCGAACAGATGACCGGCGCGGTGTTGCAGTACAGCCTGCGACCGCGCACGCCGGAGTCGCGCGAGCCGCAGTGGCGGCAGGTCATGGACACTGTCGCCGAGGCCAGCAGCCGTGCCTATCGCGGTTTTGTCGGCGAGCGCGACTTCATGCAGTACTTCCGCCTGGCCACGCCAATCGACGTGATCGAGCGCATGACCCTGGGGTCGCGGCCGTCGCGCCGGCTTGGCCAGGACGCGGCGCTGGCCAACCTGCGGGCGATTCCCTGGGTGTTTGCCTGGAGCCAGGCGCGCGCGGTGGTGCCGGGCTGGTACGGCGTCGGCAGCGGGCTGCAGGCGGCGGTCGATGCCGGCCATGAGGATGCGTTGCGCGAGATGGCGGCCGATTGGCCGTTCTTCCGCACGTTCCTGGACGATGTGGCGATGGTGCTGTCCAAGGGCGACCTCAACATCGCCGAGCTGTTCTCGCGCCTGTCCGGGCCGCTGCACGAACGCTTCTTCCCGCGCATCGGCGAAGAGCTGGCGCTGACCAAGCGCTGGGTGAAGTCGCTGACCGGGCAGCAATCGCTGCTGCAGCACGACCCGCGGCTGGCCTTGTCGATCCGCTTGCGCAATCCGTACGTCGACCCGATCAGCGTGTTGCAGGTGGACCTGCTCAGGCGCTGGCGCGCGACCGACGGCGAAGACGAGGAGCTGTTGCGGGCGCTGGTGGCCTGCGTCAACGGTGTTTCGCAGGGCGTGCAGAACACCGGCTGAGCCGCGGCGAGGGCGCGGAAACAACGAGGCCGCCCGAAGGCGGCCTCGCAACGTTCCCTGATGGGATCGCTTACTTCAGCTTGGCGTCGGCGCGCAGCGCATCGGCCTTGTCGGTCTTTTCCCACGAGAACGCGGTCGCGGTGACCTGCTTGCCACTGCCGTCGGTGTAGGTGAATTCCTTCGGCTTGCGGCCGAAGTGACCGTAGGCGGCGGTCTGCTGGTACATCGGGTGGATCAGGTCGAGCATCTTGATGATGCCGTACGGGCGCAGGTCGAAATGCTTGCGGATCAGCTTCTCGATCTTGTCGTCGCTGATCTTGCCGGTGCCGAAGGTGGTGACCGAGATCGAAGTCGGCTCGGCCACGCCGATGGCGTAGGAAACCTGCACTTCGCAACGATCGGCCAGGCCGGCGGCGACCACGTTCTTGGCCACATAGCGCGCAGCATAGGCAGCCGAACGGTCGACCTTGGAGGGGTCCTTGCCCGAGAACGCGCCGCCACCGTGACGGGCCCAGCCGCCGTAGGTGTCGACGATGATCTTGCGGCCGGTCAGGCCGCAGTCGCCCACCGGGCCGCCGATGACGAACTTGCCGGTCGGGTTGATGTGGAACTTGGTGCCCTTGTGCAGCCACTTGGCCGGCAGCACCGGGCGCAGGATCTCCTCGCGCACCGCTTCGATCAGGTCCTTCTGCTTGACGCCCGGATCGTGCTGGGTCGAGAGCACGACCGCGTCGATGGCCGTCGCCACGCCATCTTCATAGCGCAGGGTGACCTGCGACTTGGCGTCCGGACGCAGCCACGGCAGCGGCGAGTTCTTCTTCTTGCGCACCTGCGCCTGGCGCTCGACCAGGCGGTGCGACAAGTGGATGGCGGCCGGCATGAAGCTGTCGGTCTCGTTGGTGGCATAGCCGAACATCAGGCCCTGGTCGCCAGCGCCCTGTTCTTCGGGCTTCTTGCGGTCCACGCCCTGGTTGATGTCCGGGGACTGCTTGCCGATCAGGTTGAGGACGCCGCAGGTGGCGCCGTCGAAACCGACGTCCGAGCTGTCGTAGCCGATGTCCACGATCACCTTGCGGGTCAGTGCCTCCAGGTCGATCCAGGCGCTGGTGGTGATTTCACCGGCGACGATCGCCACGCCGGTCTTGACCATGGTTTCGCAGGCCACGCGGGCGCGCGCGTCCTGGCCCAGGATCGCGTCGAGCACGGCGTCCGAGATCTGGTCGGCGACCTTGTCCGGGTGGCCTTCGGAGACCGACTCGGAGGTGAAGAGGTAGCTGGACATCAGGCTTATATCCTTTGATTCGGATGGAAAGATGGGCGCGCATGATACACGCCACAGCGGGGTCTTGCATTGTGCCGTCTCGGGGGTTGCCCCGGGTTAAGCAGGCGTAGCCGGGACGGGCCGTTGGCGCCGTCATCGGGCTGCCGCATCGCTGCCATGAAACCGTCGCCGGCTGCCCCCAGCATGCCCGGGCAGTTGGGGGAGCAGGACGCGGCACATGGCGACAATGCTGGAACAGGCCCTGCGGCAGCGGTACCCGCACTGGTTCGCCGGGCGCCGGGGGCATTGGCTGCGGCCATTGTTGCGCGGCTTCGGGCATTGGTCGGGCCTGGCATCGGCCGAGCGCTTCCTGGCCGAGCAGGGCGATGCTGGCGGGCTGCCTTTCGTACGAGCAGCCCTGGCGTTCCTGCGGACGGAGTGGCACAGCGACCCGGCCGCGCTGGGACGCATCCCGGCGCAGGGCCGCCTGTTGGTGCTGGCCAACCACCCCTCCGGTGCGCGCGACGCGCTGGCCCTGCTCGATCTGGTCGGCCGTCGCCGCGCCGACGTGCGGATCGTGGCCAACGACTGGCTGCAGACCATCGCGCCCTTGCGCGAGTTGCTGCTGCCGGTGCGGATCCTCGGTGGCCAGCCCAGCCGCGCCAGCCTGGAAGCGGTCGAACAGGCACTGGCGCAGGAGCAATGCGTGATCGTGTTCCCCGCCGGCGAGGTTTCCCGGCTGGGCTGGCGCGGCGTGCGTGACAGCCATTGGCGTCGCGGCTTCCTGCGTTTCGCCCGGCGTAGCGGCGCACCTGTCCTGCCGGTACACGTACAGGCGCGCAACTCGGCGCTGTTCTACGGAGCCTCGGCGCTGTATCGGCCGGCCGGGACGGTGTTGCTGGCCCGCGAAACCCTCAGCCGCCGCAAGCAACAGCTGCAGTTGCGCGTGGGCACCTTGCGCCAGCTAGAACCGCAGGGGCGCGATGAGCGCGCAGCGTTGCAGGCGCTGCGCGCCGAGGTTTACGCACTTTCGCGCCGGCCGCTGCCAGCGCCGGCCGCGCTCGCTGCGCCGACACCGCCGGCCGAGGTCGCTTCGGCCGTGGCCCGGCTGCGCCTGCTCGGGCATACGGCCGATGGCAAGCAGGTGCGCGCCGGCGTACTGGCCGCAGACAGCCCGTTGCTGCGCGAGCTTGGCCGGCTACGCGAACTGACCTTTCGCGCAGTGGGCGAGGGCAGCGGCCAGGCCCTGGACCTGGACCGCTACGACAGCTGGTACGAACACATCGTGCTGTGGGATGCCGCAGCGGTACGGGTCGCCGGTGCCTACCGCGTGGCCCGCTGCGCGCGCTTGCTGGCAGACCGTGGCCTGGGCGGCCTGTATACGGCCGGGTTGTTCGAGTACGCCGACGACATGGTGCCGCGCCTGGCCGAAGCCCTGGAACTCGGGCGCAGCTTCGTGGTGCCGGAATACTGGGGCAGCCGCAGCATCGACTATCTGTGGCAGGGCATTGGTGCCTACCTGCGTGCCCATCCTTCGGTCCGCTACCTGGTCGGGGCGGTATCGATCAGCGCGTCGCTGCCGCTCAGCGCGCGTGCGCAGATCGTGGCGTACTACGCCCGCTACCATGCCGACGGCCGTGCGCACGCCGCGGCCCGGCGCCCGTTCGCCGTCGAGCAGCCGGCCTTGTTCGAAAACCTGGACGCGGCCACCGCCATGCGCGTGCTGCGCGAAAACCTCGATGCGCTCGGCGCCAGCGTGCCGATGCTCTACAAGCAGTATGTGGAGCTATGCGAACCCGGCGGCGCGCGCTTCCTCGCCTTTGGCGTGGACCCGGACTTCAGCGACAGCGTCGATGGCCTGATCGAAGTAGACCTGCATCGGCTCAAGCCGAAGAAACGCGAACGCTACCTCGGTTCACCCACGCCTCCGGAGATCCACGCATGAACCTTGCCGTGCTCGATCCGCCGCGCCGCGCCGTGTTCGTTTCCGATCTGCACCTGGGCTCGCGCCATTGCCATGCCGCCGAAGCGGCCGACTTCATCGGCGCATTGCGCTGCCAAACGCTCTACCTGGTCGGCGATATCGTCGACCTGTGGTGGATGTCGCAGCGCCGCGCGCACTGGGACGCCGCCCACCAACGCGTGGTGGAGGCCCTGCACGCGCAAGCGGCCGCAGGTACCACGCTGGTCTATGTGCCGGGTAACCACGACCGCGCCTTGCGGCGCTTTTGCGGCCTGGCGATGCCCGCGATGCAGGTGCGCCGCCGCACCATCCACGCCACCCGCGACGGCCGCCGCCTGCTGGTGACGCATGGCGACGACTACGATGCGGTGACCCACTTCGGCGGTCTGCAGGAACAATTCGGCGACTGGCTGTACTACCGCATCCTCACCGGCAACCGCATCACCAACCAGCTGCGGCGCCGCCTCGGTTTGCGCTACTGGTCGCTGGCCGAATACCTCAAACGCCAGAGCAGTGCCGCCGAGCGCTATATCGAGCGCTTCGTCAGCGCCGGCCTGGACGACGCGCGCCGACGTGGCCTGGACGGCATCGTCTGCGGGCATATCCATCGCGCCGCGCTGGTGGAGCGCGACGGCCTGGTCTATGCGAACGATGGCGACTGGGTGGAGAGCCTCACCGCGTTGCAGGAGGCCGCCAGCGGCGAGCTGCAGTTGATCGATCATGCCGGGCGGGTGCTGTCTTCCATTCCGGCGCGGGTGCCGTTGCTGGCGCGGGTCGCCTAGCCCTGAGCGATTCTCCAGGCGCCCCTTCTGTTCCAGAAGAAGCGCCGCCCCACTCAGAACCGCAGCGAATAGCGCGCACTGAGACCATGATCCTGGGCGTGGCTGGCAAAGGCGCCGCGCCAATCGAGTTCCAGCAGGCTGCGCTCGCTCAGGCGTGCTGCCACACCAAGTGACGCCAGCGTGCTGCGCTTGGCCAGGGGTATACCCGATACGCTGAAACCAGGGCCTTGTTGCCACTGCAGCTGCGCGGTGGGAGTGAGATCGCCATGCGCACGTTGGTAGGCGAGGCTGCCGCGCAGGCTGAGCCAACGTTGCGCCTGTCCGCGGGCGGCAAGATCCAGGCCAAAGCGCAGCCCGCCTGTCCACAATCCAATGGATTGGCTCGCCGGTGCCACCTCCAGGGGCGCCTCGCCACCTTGCTCGCGGCTGCCATCGGTGCGCAGGCGCAGACCCGCGTACTGCAGGAATGGCTCGATGCCGCCCTGCGCGCGCTCGATGCGGTAAGCCAATTCGGTGAACCACTGCGTGGTGGTCACGTCGTAGCGCGCCTGCGCGGAGGTGGTCCCGGCTTCGGCTCCGGCCGGCACTTGGCGGCGGCTACGAAGGTCTTGCCAGCTGTTGGCCAGGCCCGCACTGGCTGACAGGTGGGTCCAGTGCCTGCTGAGATGCAGGCCCGCGTGCGTGGCCCGGATCTCGGCGCGATCCCGCCCGGTCCGAACCTGCGCATGGCTGCGGCCAGCACCGCCGAACAGGCCCAGTTGCCAGCCCTGGCCGAAGGTGTGGTCGTAGCCCAGCAGCGTGGCGCTGCCGCTGAGGACGGCGGTATCTGCGTTGCCGTCGCCATCCAGGCGGCTTTGGCCCTGGTGGATCGTCATCCACGGACCGCGCGCGGTACCGGCGGCTGATTGGGCCGAGAATGCATCGCGGCTATTGCGTGTGCGCGCCAGGGCGGTATCACGCACCCAGCGTGAATCCTGCAACAGCAGCGAACGCACGCTGGCGTGCAGTTCACCGCTGAGTGGATCGAGCGCGGCGGGCACCTGCGCGGGCTGCAGTTGCGTCAGGCGCTGCGGCAGCGCGTGTGCATCGTGCGTGCCATCCACGGCAGCGGCGACGCTGCGTTGGTTGGCGGTGCGCGCGGCACTGGCCAATGGCAGGCCGCGGGCGACCTGCGCATCCACGGCATCGATGCTGTAGCGCGCGGCCATCGCCAGGAAGGGGCTGCGCAGGGCAGCTTCGACTGCGCTGAATTGGCCGCTCACCGAGCTCGCGGCCAGCACGCGCCAGCGCTGCCCGAGCATGGCGCCCGCCGAGGTCGGTACCACGCGCAAGGTGCCGCCTTGCAGGTGTGCTCGACCTTGGACCTGCAACAAGTCGCTGCGGCCACTCGGATCGACCTCGGCCTCGTAGACGCTGCCCGGCTGCTGCACGTAGTCACCGGCAATGGTCAGCCTGCCGATCGAGTGCCCCGGTGCGATGGTGCCGGCCAGCCAGGTGGGTCCCAGCTGACCATTGCCCTCCAGGCGGCTGCCGACGTCGATATCCACGCGGCCGGCCACCTGCCCATCGATGCTGGCTTGCGATCCGCTCAGTCGCAAGCCGCCGCCTTCGATACGTCCGCTCTCGGCCAGTTGCAGTCGCCCGCCTTGCCTGACATGCACGGGCGCAGCGCTGACCCGGCCGCCGATCCAGGCGTGGCCACCGTTGATGTCGATGGCGCTGCCCGCCATCCGGCCGCTCACGTGCAAATTGCCGCCACTGTTCACCGCCACGGCCGCAGCCAGTGCATTGTCGCCAGCGAACTCCAGCGTGCCGCCGTCCACCGTGGCCCCGCCGAACCGATTGTTCCCGCTCAAGCGCAGCCAGCCGGGGCCTTGCTTGATCAGGCGGCCACTACCGCCAATCGCGTTGCGCCAATCGTCCCAGGCCGGACCACGCCATACCGGCGTGCCGCCCCCTGGCCGATCCATGTTGACGGTCATGTCCACGCGCAACTGGCCGGGGCCGTCGATGGCCTTGCGCAGGTCGACCATGCCCCAGCCGAAGATATCGTCCACCCCGGGCGCGCCGAGGTCGCGCGCGGTGGTCAGCAGCACGTCGCGGATGCCGGCGTTGTTCAAGTACGGGAACCGCTGCATCAGCAGCGCCAGCGACGCCGTGACGTGCGGCGCGGCCGCCGAGGTGCCGAAATACTTGGCGTAGTCCGACACCGGTCGCTGCTGGGTGGCGACGTCAATCCCGACGATGCGGCCTTGTTCGCGCACCAGTTTCGCGTCAGCGACTCCCTTGACCACGGTAGACAGGATGTTGTCGCCAGGCGCAGCGATGCACCACTGACGACTTGGGCCACAGCGTGAGGAGAACTCATCGAGTTTGCCATCGGCGCTGGCACTGATAACGCTCAGCCAGTACGGCTGCAATGCCGGGATATAGTGCGGCAGCGAAGCGAGCACATCGGGCATGGCCCCGTCGGTGTTGCCGGCTGCCCACACCTGGATGACGCCACTTTTCAGGGTGGCGTCGGCGATCGGCTTGATCTCCGCGGCATAGTTCTTGAAGTGCTCGTCCATCAAGGCCATCGATTCCGACGGGCTATTGGTAAGGCCCCGGCTGTTGTTGATTGCCCGTACGTTGGCCTGGCGTAAAGCCGCGTAGCCACTCTCGAGCGCTTCGGGTGTGGGATTGACCGCAAGGATCTTGTCCTCCACCGGGCTCCCCTGTGGCCCCAGGGGCGTGTAAGCGTTGGCGGCAAAGGTCGCGCTGAGCACCTTCGCTTCGGGCGCGACCCCCTGCACCCCCTTGCCGTCGCGCGCTGCCACCATCGTGCCGGCACCATGCGTGCCATGAGAGTCGAAGGTGATTTTGGGGTTTTCCCGGCCGGCTTGTCCGGGCGGCGTACTGCTGTTAAGCACCTGGTAGTTGATGAACGGCTGGCCATCGGAGAGGAAACAGGCTTTGTCGCCGCTCACGTAGCGGCTGCTTTGGCAAGGATTACCTGCCTTGTCGAGCCCCCGCATGATCACGCCGAAAACACGGCCGGCCAGTTCCGGGTGGCCCATGTGCACGCCGGTATCTATGAGGCCCAAGACTTGGCCCCGGCCGTCGAGCCCACGCGCATAGGCGTACTGCGCATTGATCGTGGCCAAGCCGGGCGTGCTTTGGAACTCGGCGCGCGCGTTGGGCGAAAGCTGATCCAGGTATGGATTGGCCTGCAAGTTGAAAGAGGTTGCAAGCGCGATGTAGACGACGAGCGAGAGCGTGGTGCGTGCCCTTGACGGGGTAACCCACATAATGGCGAGTCCCAGAGTTGGAAGGTCGTAGCCATGCAAAGGCACCGCAGCCCAGTTCGCCAATACAAGCGGGCAGCATCGTTCAGATCTGCAAGACTCATCACGCGCGTCGGCCACCGCCGTTACCGCCAGGCGTAGGTAGGGCAAGGACTCGGGTCTCCGCTTGTTCGAATTGTCTTAAGTGATCCTGGGCTTGCCTGGGCTGCTGCAACCGACTGCCGCGTGGCGGAAGCGCATGCACGACGCTGGACCGCGGAGCTTCGTACCAGGCCTCGGGATGCCACTGGATCCTCGGAGCACGCTACGATCCAGCCATGGATTCCCTCACCCAGATCGTCCTCGGCGCCGCCGTCGCCGCCGCCATTGCCCCCGCCCGCCATCGCCGCGCCGCCTTGCTCGCGGGTGCCGCGCTGGGCACCTTGCCCGACCTTGACTCACTGATCTTGCTGCCGCTGACCGCCGACCCGGTCGCGCTGATGACCGTGCACCGCAGCTTCAGCCATTCGCTGTGGGTGTTGCCGCTGGTGGCTGCGTTGATCTGGTCGCTGTACCGCCACTTCGGCCATGGCCGCGTCGCCGCAGCGCCGAAGCGCTGGTTCTGGGCGATGCAACTGGCGCTGGTCACCCATCCGTTGCTTGACGCCTTTACGGTCTACGGCACGCAGCTATGGTGGCCGCTGCACCCGCCGCCGACGATGATTTCCAGTGTCTTCATCATCGACCCGCTCTATACCGTCTGGCTGGCGCTGGCCTGCGTCATCGCCTGGTGCGTGCCGTTGCGACCGCTGGCGCAACGCGCGCTGCTGGCCGGTCTGCTGCTCAGCAGCACTTACCTGGGCTGGTCGTTGTGGGCCAAGCACTGCGTCGATCGCGAGGCCGAGCGTGCGCTGGCGGCCATGGGCCTGGCCAATGCCCCGCGCTTCTCGGTGCCGATGCCGTTCAATACCTTGTTGTGGCGCGTGGTGGCGATGACGCCGAACGGCTATGTCATCGGCGAACGTTCGCTGGCCGCCGACCGTGGGCCGATGCGCTTCGAAGGCCATCCCAGCCAGGTGCAGGCGCTGGCCGAGGTGGCGGCGTTGCCGGCAGTGGAGCGGCTGACCTGGTTCAATCGTGGCTTCATGCGCGCGCAGGTGGTCGACGGCGAGCTGGTACTGAGCGACCTGCGCATGGGGCTGGAGCCGGAATACAACTTCAACTTCGTGGTCGCCCGGCAGACCCCGGAAGGGCGCTGGGAAGAGATTCCCCCGCGCCAGTTGCAGGCGGCGTATCGCGCACCGGTGGCACGCGGGCACCTGCGCGAGGCATTGGCGCGGATGTGGTGGCGGATCTGGAACGAGCCGCCGGCACCGGCAGGCGGCGCGGCTCAGTAGACCGTCGCGCGCGCCTGTACGAAGGAGTAGAAGAACACCGCGTCCGGGTCGTTCTGGACCTCGTGCAGCTCCCGGCGCATGCCGGCCACGACTTCTTCGCTGACCGAGCCGGACTGCAGTAGCGGTTCGGCCGCCGACAGCAGCAGTTCTTCCCAGAACGCGATCATGGTCTTGCGCCGTGCCGGCTCGCGATTGTCCAGGTGCAGGGTCTTGATGTCGGTATGCACATCGCGGAAGCCGCCGGCCAGCAACAGATTGCCGAGCTTGGCGCCGACGAACGGGTCGCCGCCATGGTCGTACTGGAAATCGTTGAAGGCCATCCAGTAGCGCCAGACGTTTGGCGAATAGGGATGCAGCAGGAACGAAGCGTTCATCACCTCGGTGACGTAAACCGGCGATCCCGGTGCCAGCACGCGGCGCACTTCGCTCAGTACGCGGGCCGGCGAGGGCACGTGCTCGAGTACCCAGCACAGGAAGGCGGCATCGAACTGGCGCGGCTCGAACGGCAGGTTGCCGGCATCGGCCTGCTGCAGGTCGTAGCGCTCGCGGCACCAGGGCAGGTTCTGCAAGTTGGCGCGGGCGGCGGCCAGTTGCGCCTCGCTGAGGTCCACGCCGGTGACGTGCAACTCAGGGAAACGCCGCAACAGGATCTCGGTCTGCGCACCGACGCCGCTGCCCACTTCCAGCAAACGCCGCGCGCCGGTGTAGTCGATCTGGTTGAACAGCGTGGCCTCAAGCAGCCGCGCCTGCTTCAGCAAACGGTTCTGTTCGGTGTCGGAAAAGCCGTGCAGGTAGGTGGGCGAGGCAGTCGGTGCGGCCATGGCTAGCTCCAGCGGAGAGATCAGGCGGCGCTGCGCAAGGGCGGGGCGACGCCGGCGATCAGGGCATCGAAATAATCGCGGGTCAGGGCGAGTTGCATTTCCGGGGTCTCGGCGCGATTGACCACGGCGCGAAAGTGGCCGCTGTCCGGATGGTCCTTGGCGTACCAACCCAGGTGCTTGCGGGCGATGCGCACGCCCTGTGGGTCGCCATAGAAAGCATGCAGGTCGGCGAGGTGGCCGAGCAGGATGTCGCGCACGAACGCCAGTCCCGGCGGCGGTAGCAGTTCGCCGGTGGCCAGGAAGTGCGCCACTTCGCCGAAGATCCAGGGTCGGCCCTGGGCGGCGCGGCCGATCATCACCGCATCGGCGCCGGTCTCCTGCAATACCTGGCGCGCCTTGTGCGGGCTATCGATATCGCCGTTGGCGATGACCGGAATGCGCAGCGCAGCCTTGATCGCGGCGATCGTGCGGTACTCGGCCTGGCCGGTGTAGTGCTGGTCGCGGGTGCGGCCGTGCACCGTCAGCGCAGCGATCCCGCAGTCCTCGGCGATCCGTGCGATCACCGGGCCGTTGCGATGGTCCGCGTCCCAGCCGGTCCGGATCTTCAGCGTCACCGGGACCGGCACCGCGGCGACCACGGCTTCGAGGATCCGCGCCACCAGGGTTTCGTCGCGCATCAGCGCCGAGCCGGCCCAGGCATTGCACACCTTCTTGGCCGGACAGCCCATGTTGATGTCGATGATCTGCGCGCCGTGGTCGACGTTGTAGCGTGCGGCTTCAGCCAGCAGCTGCGGCTCGGTGCCGGCGATCTGCACGCCGATCGGGTCCGGTTCACCGTCGTGGTCCATGCGGTGGATCGACTTGCGCGTGTTCCAGAAACGCGGATCGCTGATCGTCATCTCGGACATGGCCAGCCCGGCGCCCAGGCGCTTGCACAGCTGCCGGAACGGCTTGTCGGTGACCCCGGCCATCGGTGCCAGGACCACGTTCGGTTCGATCAGGTGGGGGCCGATACGCATGTCGTCATTGTACTGCCGCGGTGTGGCCGGACCGTCGCGGGCCCCGGGATGGCACTCGGGGCTGAAGCCCCTCCTACATTGTGGGAGGGGCTTCAGCCCCGACGAGCAAAGCCGGTAAGACTCATGCCTGCGGCGTAAGCCTCGGCATGGAGGCGGCGGCGCCTTCGGCTTCGGTCGAGCGCGCGGCAAAACGGGTGGCAAAACGCACGTGCTGGATGAACGGCTCGGCCGGCAGCTGCGCCAGCGAGGCGACCAGCGCGCCGTTGAAGGCGTCTCCGGCACCGGTGGTGTCGATCGTCTGCGCCGGCTCGGCGGCGACGCGGTAGTAGGCCTGGCTGTCGCCGCGGAGCTGTTCGTCGGCATGCGAGATGAACGCACCGACCGAGCCCAGGGTGACCACGACGGTGCCGGCCGAGAGCTTGCGGCACAGGGCATGCAGGCTGCCGCCATCGAGCGCGGCCACGTCGTCGGCATTGAGCCGCTCGCCGACATGGCGGCTGAGCAGGGCGGCGAATTCGGTTTCGTTGGGGGTGAGCACGTCGGCCAGCTTGAGCAGGCCGATCGAACTGGGGGCATTGGCCGGCGCGGCATTGAGCACGGTCAGCACGCCGGCTTCGCGTGCCAGGGCCAGGGCCGACTCGATCGTCTCCACCGGCGATTCGAGCTGCGCCAGCAGTACGCGCGCAGCACCAACCAGCGCGTGTTGGCCGGCGATGAAGCCTTCGCTGAGCACGGCGTTGGCGCCGGGGCCGATCACGATCGTGTTGCGGCCATGGGCATCGACATAGATGCCGCCGGTGCCGGTCGGCTCGCTGCTGGCCTCGGCGACCACGGCGATGCCTTCCTGCGCGGCCAAGGCCCGGGCCATGGCGCCACCGGCGTCGTCCCCGAGCGCGCACACGAAGTGGGTGCGGGCACCGGCGCGTGCGCTGGCCACGGCCTGGTTGAAGCCCTTGCCGCCGGGGCCGGTGCTGTAGCGGCCGGCGATCGTCGCGCCCGGCGCGGGCAGCGATTCGCAGCGCCAGACATGATCGACATTGAACGAACCGACGACGACGACCGAACTCATAGGAGGCTTCTCTTTCTAATTATGGTGATGTTACGGGTAACGCATGAACCGACTGCGATCAGCCGAAGTGCGAGAGTACGCCGGCGATTGTCGCGGTCATGAAAGTGGCGATCGAACCACCCAGCACCGCACGCAGGCCGAACTTGGCCAGGTCGTGGCGGCGCTCGGGGGCCAGGCCGCCAATGCCGCCGATCTGGATGGCAATCGAGCTGAAGTTGGCGAAGCCGCACAGCGCGTAGGTGGCGATCAGCCCGCCTTCGGCGCTCAGCGAGACGCCGGGCACCTGGCCGTTCACGATTCGTGACAGTTCGGTGTAGGCGACGAATTCGTTGATCACCACTTTCTGCCCGATCAGCGAACCGACCGTGGTCGCATCCGCCCAGGGCGTGCCGATCACCCAGGCCACCGGTGCCAGCAGGTAACCAAAGATGGTCGACAGGTTGGTCGGCCGGCCGATCGTCGTGGCGATGCCGGTGACGTCGCCGAGCCAGGTCAGCGGCGCGTTGACCAGGGCGATCAAGGCGATGAAGGCCAGCAGCATGGCGCCGATGTTCAACGCCAGGCGCAGGCCGTCGCCGGCACCGGCAGCGGCGGCGTCGATGATGTTGGAGGTGTTCTTCTCTACTTCCATCTTCACCGTGCCGCGGGTGAGCGGGGTGCCGGTCTCCGGCACCAGCAGCTTGGCCACCACCAGGGTGGCCGGCGCGGCCATGATGCTCGCCGCCAGCAGGTGCTTGGCGTAGAAGGCTTGCTGCGCCGGGTCGCCGCCGCCGAGCATGCCGACATAGGCCGCCAGCACGCCGCCGGCGATGTGCGCCATGCCGCCGATCATCATCGTCAGCAGCTCGGACTGGGTCATCTTGGCGATGTAGGGGCGTACCGTCAGTGGCGCTTCGGTCTGGCCGATGAAGACGCTGGCGCAGACGCTGGTGGTCTCCGCGCCGGACACGCGCATCACCTTGGTGATCGCCCAGGCCATCGCCCGCACCACCGCCTGCATCACGCCCAGGTGGTAGAGCACGCCCATCAGGGCGGAGAAGAAGATGATGGTCGGCAGCACCTGGAAGGCAAAGATGAAGCCGTAGCTCTTGGCATCCATCAGGCTGCCGAAGATGAAGGTGGAACCTTCGTTGACGAAGCTCAGGATCTTGACGAAGCCCTGGCCCAGCCAGTTGAAGACGTCACGGCCACCGGGTACCAGCAGCACCACCGCGGCAAAGGCGATCTGCAGCAGTACGCCGGTGCCGACCAGTTTCCAGTCGACCGCACGTTTGTTATTGGAGAACAGCCAGGTGATGCCGAGGAGCACGGCCAACCCGAACAGGCCGAAGCCGATCCTTCCCAAACCCTCGAGCATGCGCGTCCCCTGGAACCCGGCAAAAGGAGGAAGCCTAGAGCAGGGGGGCAGGGCCGGCAAGGACGGCGGATTCAGTTCGATGCTTTTCCTTTGCGCTCAAGGCATTGCGCCGTCATTGCGGGTGCGCGGGTACACTGCCGCCCCAGCCGCGGCGGGCGCGCCGCCACGTCCTTCAGGAGCGATGCCATGCAATACCGCCGCCTCGGCGCCACCGGCCTGCAGATTTCCGCCTTGTCCTTCGGCGCCTGGGTCACCTTCGGCGGCCAGATCAGCCGCGACGAAGCGCGCAACCTCATCGCCGCCGCCTGGGACCATGGCGTCAACTTTTTCGACAACGCCGAGGTCTACTCGCAGGGCCGCGCCGAACAAGTGATGGGCGATGTGATCGCCGATCTGCGGCTGCCGCGCGATGGCTACTGCGTGTCCAGCAAGGTGTTCTTCGGCAGCGCCGCCGAACCGCGCCCGACCCAGCGTGGCCTCTCACGCAAACACGTCGCCGATGCCTGCGAGGCAGCCCTGCGGCGGCTGCGCGTGGATTACCTGGACCTGTACTTCTGCCACCGGCCCGATCCGGACACCCCGATCGAGGAAACGGTGCGCGCGATGGACCTGCTGGTGCGCCAGGGCAAGGTGTTGTACTGGGGAACCTCGGAGTGGTCGGCCGGGCAATTGCAGGAGGCGCTGTCCATTGCTCGCGCGGGCGGCTGGTTCGGCCCTTCGATGGAGCAGCCGCAGTACAACCTGCTGCATCGCGAGCGGCTCGAACGCGAGTACGCCAAGCTCTGTGCCGCCGGCCTGGGCACCACGATCTGGTCGCCGCTGGCCTCGGGACTGCTGACCGGCAAGTACGACGCCGGCATTGGCGATGACTCGCGACTGGGCCAGCCCGGCAAGGAATGGTTGCGCGACCTGGTGCTGGGCACGCCCGAGCAGCAGCGGATCGAGCGCGCGCGTCGTTTCAGCGCGATCGCAGCGGAACTGGGCGCAAGCCCGGCACCGCTGGCGATTGCCTGGTGCTTGCGCAACCCGCATGTCTCCAGCGTGATCCTCGGCGCCAGCCGGGTCTCGCAATTGCTGGAGAACCTCGGCGCGCTGGCGCTGATGGACCGCTATGACGACGCAACCTGGGACCGAATCGCGGCGGCCACGGCGTAGGGAGGAATGGTCTGCGCCTAATGGTGGCCGGCTGGCGATCGGAGAAATAAATCGCCAAAGCTGAGAATGGCTATTGATGTTGAGATGAGAATCATTATCATTGGCTGCGTGACTGCAAAGGAGCCACGGAACCATGACTGCCACCCCGATCCTGCTGCATCCCGAAACCCTCCACCTGCGCGAGCGCCAGGCGCCGCGCATGGTGCCCGCCGAAGACATCGTCAGCAGCGAAGCGTTGCTCAAGGGCCGGCGTGAAGTGCTGATCCAGCACGGCGACCGCGTCTATCGACTGCGCCATACCAGCAACGACAAGCTGATCCTGACCAAGTAACCCGCTCGCGCCCGCGCTGCGAAGGCCTGCTCTCTCCCCTCGGCCGGCGGTTGCCTCGCGCGCCCCGGTCGGGGTCTTCGCCGCGCCGGGCCACCTGTCCGGAAGAAAAGCGATGCTGCACGCTTCGCGCCTTATAGGATCAGACGTCGCCGGGTTGCCGGACGTCGTGCCGGAATTCCCGGCCGATGCGCCAACGCTGCGTTGGCGCGGACCAGGCGATCTGCCGGCCCCTGGTATCCCGCACCCGGGTCAACTGGCCGCCCTCGGCGTGGTCCTGTGCCTGTATCGCCCCGCGTTGGGGCCGGAGCTGGAAGGCTGGCGGCGCGCGCAGCAGATGGCGGCCTGCCAGCATCTGGATAGTGATGGGCTGCACGAACGCCTGGAGTTTTTCGACCAACACGGTCAGTGCTGCTGGCAGCTGTGCCTGCTGCCGGACAGCGACTTCCTCGCCTGGGACCGCCTGCTGGCCGGCGTGCCGAGCGCGAGCGACGTGCCGTGCGCCGGCGTCGCCGAGCGGCTGTGGCGGCGGCTGGCGTGCCGCTTGCGTGGCGATGTCTGGCAGGCGGCCGTGCTGCGGCTGCGCGCGGCCGGGCCGTTGGGCATGACCCTTGCGGCGCAAGCGGCCACGCCCTCGGCGCTGGGGCGTGAGGTGGCGCGACGTTGGCGCCACGCCGAGGCGATTGCCGACATTGGGCTGGAGCCGCCGACCCGCCGCCAATAGCCCCGGCGAATGCGTGCCACGCATGGCCGTCGCGCCGCTGGAGGGCGCGCGGTCGATGCCGCATGCTGCGCACTCCCCACGATTGCGCCCGCGCCATGCCCTGGACCGCCTACCTCTACCCCGTGCTGTTGCTGCTCGCCAGCAATGTGTTCATGACCTTCGCCTGGTACGGCCACCTCAAGTACAAGACCGCGCCTTTGATGCTGGTCATTCTCATCAGCTGGGGCATCGCGTTCTTCGAGTACTGCCTGCAGGTCCCCGGCAACCGCCTCGGTAGTGCGGTGTACTCGGCACCGCAACTCAAGGGCATCCAGGAAGTGATCACGCTATTGGTGTTCGCCACCTTCTCGGCGACCTACCTGGGGCAATCGCTGAAATGGAACCACTGGGTAGCCTTTGCATTGATCGTGGCCGCGGCGTTCTTCATGTTCAAGGAATAAAGCGGCGCAGCGGCCGCCTCACTCCTCGCGCAGGGCCAAGGCCGGCGCCACGCGCAGCACGCGCCGGGTGCCCCACCAACCGGAGAGCATGCTCAGCAGCACGCCCAGGCCGCCACCCAGCAGCAATGCCGCCCAGGGCACCGGCAGCGACAGTTCGAATACCTGGCGCGCAACCAGGCTGCCGATGGCCGCGGCGGCCAGCGTGGCGAGCAGCGCCGCGCACAGACCAAGCGCACCGAACTCCACCAGCACCGCACCGCGCAGCTGGCTGCGACGCGCGCCGAGCGTGCGCAGCACGGCGCTGTCATAGCGACGCTCGCCCGCGGTGGATTGCAACGCCGCCAGCAATACCAACAGGCCGGCAAGCAGGCTGAAGCCCATCACCAGTTGCACGGCCTGGCCGACGCGCGTCATCACTTCGCGCACGCGCACCAGGATGGCGTCGATATCCAGCACCGAGACATTCGGGAATTCGCGCGTGAGCCCGCCCAGGGCGCTGGCTTGCGCGTGCGGCAAGTGGAAGCTGGAAATCAGGTTGTACGGGGCATCACCCACCGCGCCCTCGTTGAGCAACAGGAAGAAGTTGACCCGGAACGAATCCCACTCGGCCTTGCGCAGGCTGGTCACAGTGAAGCTGCGTTGCTGCTCACCGAGCAGTAGCATCAACCGATCACCCAGTTGCACGCCGTAGCGCTTGGCCCAGCCTTCTTCCACCGAGGCTTCGGCGGCGCTGCTGTCCGCGGCCCAGAAGCGGCCGGCGGTCAAGGTGTTGGCGGGCGGGAAGTCGTGGCGCCAGGAAAAATTGATCGGACGGTTGCCATCGTCGTTGTCGGCTTCGCGGTCCATCCGCTGCGGCGGACGGCCGTTGATCGCCACCAGCCGGCCGGTACCGAACGGTTCGACCGCCGGCGCGGCCACCCCGAGCGCGCGCAAACGCGCAAGCACCGCCGACGACTGGTCAGGCTGGATGTTCATCAGGAAATAGTTGGGCGTATCGGCCGGCAGGCGCTCACGCCACTGGTTCAACAGTCCGGGGCCCACCACGGCCAGCAACAACAACGCGCACAGCGATAGCGACAGCCCGACCAATTGCAGCACGCTCAGCGCCCTGCGGCGCGACAGTGCGGCCAGGCCCAGGCGCCAGGCGCCGTGGGTGCGGTGCTGGAGTGCGCGCAACAGCCACAGCAAGGCGGTGCCCGCCAACGCCGCCGCCAACGCCAGTGCCGCCAGCCCGCCGAGCACCCAGGCCGCCAGAGCGGCATCGCCGGTGGCTTGCACGGTCAAGGCAAGGGTCGCGGCCAACGCGGCCGCATACGCCAGCAGCGAGGCCGGTGGGGTGGCGGCGAAACTGCGGTTGAGCACGCGCATCGGCGGCACGCCGCGCAAACGCAGCAACGGTGGCAGCGCGAAGCCGAGCAGCAACAACAACCCAATGCCGGCGCCGGCCAGGGCAGGCGTTGCCTGTGGCAGCGGCAGGCGATCGGGCACCAGGTTGCCGAGCAATTCAACCAGGCCCGATTGCACCGCCATGCCCAGGGCGACGCCGAGCGCGCAGGCGGGCAGCGCAGTGAACAGCAACTGCAGCGCAAAGGTGGCCAGGATGTCGCGCTGGCGCGCGCCCAGGCAGCGCAGGATCGCTACCTGGTCGATGCGCCGCACTGCGAAGCGGTTGGCGGCCAGCGCGGTCGCCACGCCGGACAACAACACCGCCAGCAGCGCGGCCAGCGCCAGGAACCGGCCGGCACGATCAAAGGCGCTGCGCAGGCCGCGCTGGGTGTCCTCGATGCCGAGCAGGCGCCAATCGCCAGCGCGTGGCTTGAGCCATTCGCGGAAGCTCGCAATCGCGGCGGCTTCGCCGGTGAACATCAGCTGGTAGGACGCTCGACTGCCCGGTCCGAGCAGGCCGGCGCCGTCCACATCGGCGCGGTTGACCATCAACGGTGGCGCCAGTTGCAGCAACTCGCCGGAGGCATCCGGCTCGGCTGCCAGCACACCGGCGATGCGCACATGTCCGGCGCCAAATTCGAGCACATCGCCGACGCGCAGTTTCAGCGCATCGAGCAGGCGTGGATCGGCAAATGCCTGGCCCGCGGCCGGGGGTGTGGCGGCGTGCGCAGCGCCGCCCGCTGTGTCGCTGACCAGCAACGTGCCGCGCAGCGGATAGCCGGCGCCGACCGCGCGGATGCTGGCCATCTGGCTGTCTTCGCCGTGGAACAGCACGCTCGGGAAGCTGACGATGCGGGCATGCCGCAGGCCGCGCCGCGCGGCTTCCTGCTCGAAGGTGACCGGGATCTCCTGGCGCCCGCTCACACCCAGGTCGCCACCGAGGACTTCCGCGGCGCTGGCAGTCAGGGCCAGGGTGACGCGATTGACCAGCGTGCCGACCGCCGTCATCACCGCCACCCCAAGCACCAGGGCAGCGAAGACGGTAAGCAGGTCGCCGGCGAGGAATTCGCGCCGCGTGGCGCGCGCGGCCTGGCGCCAGGGATTCATGCGGCCACACCGGATTGCCGCTGCAGGCGTCCTTCATCGATGCGATAGACGTGGCCGCAGCGCTGCGCCAGGTGTTGATCGTGGGTGACCAGGACCAGCGTGGTGCCGCTGCCGGCATTGAGTGCGAACAGCAGGTCACTGATCTGGCGGCCGGTGGCATGGTCCAGGCTACCGGTGGGTTCGTCGGCAAACAGGATGCGCGGCCGACCGACGAAGGCGCGCGCCAGCGCCACGCGCTGCTGTTCGCCGCCGGACAACTGTCGCGGGTAGTGGCGCGCCCGCGCCGCCAAGCCCACTGCCTGCAGCACTTCGCGCACGCGCGCTGGATCTTCGCGCCCGGCCAGTTCCAGCGGCAAGGCGACGTTTTCCTCGGCCGTCAGCGACGGCAGCAAGTGGAAGCTCTGGAACACGAACCCGACCTCGCGCGCGCGCAGCGCTGCACGTTGCTCTTCATCCAGTGCATCCAGGCGCTGGCCGGCCAGGCTGATGTGGCCATGGCTGGGCAGGTCGAGGCCGGCGAGCAGGCCGAGCAGGGTGGTCTTGCCCGAGCCCGAGGCGCCGACGATCGCCACGCTGTCGCCCGCGGCCACGGTCAGGTCGACATCGGCCAGGATGTGCAACGTGCCCTCCGGGCCGGAGACAGACTTGCCGACGCTGTGCGCATCGATCACGTTAGGCTGAGCAGGCAGACTGTCGATGAGGAATCTCCGAATGCGTAAGAACCGTGGGGGCTACAGGCAATGGTGCGGCTGGTTGTTGGCATGCTGGCTGTTCCTGCCCTTGCTCGCCTATGCCAAAGGTCCGGGCGCCGCGCCCATCCTGGTGGTCGGCGACAGCCTGAGCGCGGCCCACAACATCCCGGTAGCGTCGGGCTGGGTGAGCCTGCTCGAGCAGCGCCTCAAGCAACAGATGAAGGCGCCCCCGGCCGTGATCAATGCCAGCATCAGCGGCGAAACCACCTCCGGCGCGTTGACCCGGCTGCCCGGCCTGCTGCAGAAGCATTCTCCGGGCGTGCTGGTGATCGAACTGGGTGGCAACGATGCGCTGCGCGGCCTGAGCCCGGCGCAACTGCAGGCCAACCTGGAAAAAATGATCCTGCTCGGCCAGGCCCAGGGCGCCAGGGTGCTGTTGCTGGGGATCGATGTTCCGCCGAACTATGGCCCCGGCTACCGCGCCCGCCTGCGCCAGGTCTACGCCGACCTGGCCAAGCGCCATGGCGTGGCGCTGGTGCCGTTCCTGCTGGAGGGCGTCGCCCTGCAGCCGCAACTGATGCAGGCCGACGGCCTCCACCCCACGGCCGCGGCCCAGCCCAAGGTGCTCGATACGGTCTGGCCGGCCCTGAAGCCCCTGCTAAGTAATTGATTCTGCAGCGTGAGAAAGTGCGGATCGGCCTTCACACGACATCCACCCGCGATCGGGCATGTTTCACAAAGCTGAAGACCGAGGAACCTCCATGCGTCAGACCAAGGAAACGTCCGGCCTCGTGCTGGTCGTCGAAGACAACCGCAATATCTCCGAGATGATCGGCGAGTACCTCGAAGGCCGTGGCTTCGAGGTGGACTACGCCTGCGACGGCCTGGACGGTTACCGCCTGGCCGCCGAGAACAGCTACGACGTGGTCGTGCTCGACCTGATGCTGCCGCGCCTGGACGGCATCGAAGTGTGCCGGCGGCTGCGCAACGATGCGCGCAAGTCGACCCCGGTACTGATGCTGACCGCACGCGACACGCTCGACGACAAGCTCACCGGGCTTGGCTTCGGCGCCGACGACTACCTGACCAAGCCGTTCGCGATCCAGGAGCTGGAAGCGCGTCTGCGCGCGCTGATCCGCCGCGAGCGCCGCCAGGTGGGGTCGGAAGTGCTCAAGGTCGCCGACCTGGTGCTGGACCCGGTCAGCATGCGCGCCACCCGCGCCGGCACCGAACTGCAGCTGTCGCCGATCGGCCTGCGGCTGCTGACCATCCTGATGCGCGAATCGCCGCGAGTAGTGACGCGGCAGGAGATCGAGCGCGAGATCTGGGGCAATGGCCTGCCCGATTCGGACACCTTGCGCAGCCATCTGTACAACCTGCGCAAGATCATCGACAAGCCGTTCGATCGCCCGCTGCTGCACACCGTGCAGAGCGCCGGCTATCGTATCGCCGACATCGCCCAGCCGATGGGTTGAAGCATGGATGCGCCGCCCGGCCCCGCGGCCGGGCGGTTGCTGTCTTCCGCGCCAGGCGCGGGAGACGTTTCCCGCCTCGCCCCTTGCCAGTCGATAGTCGCGTGCAGCCGTCTCCAGGCCAGATCGCGTGGCTGACAACGGGATCACGCGCGCGGTTTCTATAATCGTCGCGCATGCCCAGGAAGTCGTAATGCCGCACGGCCTACCGCGAAAAATCCGGCTCGCTTTCATTTTGCAGACGGTACTCGCCAGCCTGGCCATCGTCATGGGTGGCTATCTGGTGTCCCTGGTGATCAAGCACGGCCTGGTGCGCTCGGTGCTGCAGGACGAGGCCTCGCATTACTGGGAGCTCTACGGCGCTTCGCCAGCGCAGCCCCCGCCCAACACCGCCAACATTCGCGGCTATCTGGTGCCATCGGGTCGTTCCAACCTTTCCTTGCCGGCCAACCTGCGGCCGCTGGCCGCCGGCTACCACGAGCTCGAAGGCGACAACCAGCTGGTGCTGGTCGACCAGCGCGAGGAAGGCAAGCTGTACCTGGTGTTCCTGCGCTCGCAGGCCCAGCGCATGGCGTTCTGGTTCGGCATCGTGCCGGTGCTGCTGATCCTGCTGGCGGTCTACGCGGTGTCATGGATCACTTATCGCTCGTCCAAACGCCTGGTATCGCCGATCAACTGGCTGGCACGCCGGGTCGCGCGCTGGGATCCCCGCAACCCGGATGTCGAAGAGCTCGCGCCCTCGCGCTTGCCGCCGGACCTGCAGGGTGAAACCCGCCAGCTGGCCTCGGCCTTGCACTCGCTGGGCGTGCGCGTGCGCGATCACGTCGCGCGCGAACGCAACTTCACCCGCGATGCCAGCCATGAACTGCGCACGCCGCTGACGGTGATCCGGGTCGCCAGCGACATGGCCTCGGCCGACGCCGACCTGCCGCCGCGCCTGGAGCGCAGCATGCGCCGCATCCAGCGCGCCGGCCGCGACATGGAAGCGGTGATCGATGCCTTCCTGATCCTCGCGCGCGAAGCGGAGATCGAACCGCAGAGCGAAGCCTTCGATGCCGCCGAGCTGGTCGAGGACGAGGTTGAAAGCGCGCGTGAACTGTTGGGCGCACGGCCAGTGACGCTGCGGATCAAGCACAGCGCCGACCTGCAATTGTTCGCCCCGCCACGGGTCTTGCGCGTGGTGCTGAGCAACCTGTTGCGCAACGCCTGCGCCTACACCGATGCCGGCAGTGTCGAGGTGGAGATCGCCGCCGACCGCATTACCGTGCGCGATACCGGCATTGGCATGAGCACGGAAGCGGCAGCGCGCGCGTTCGAGCCGTTCTTCCGCGCCGACCCCGCGCGGCCGCAAGGCACCGGGCTGGGGCTATCGATCGTACGGCGATTGTGCGACCGCTTCGGCTGGCGCACCGAACTGCGCAGCGAGCCCGGCGTAGGAACGTCGGTATCAGTAGTATTCGTCTGACCCGGCTTTTGTAGGAGGGGCTTCAGCCCCGAAGCCCGAAGTCCGAAGCCCGAAGCCAAGGGGCTCTCCGCCGACGCGGCGCTTACCGCGCCAACTCCGGCCCCACCACCTTGCGCCAGATCGCATAGCCATCGGCAGTCATGTGCAACTGGTCTTCGCGGAACAGCTCCGGCCGCGGCTGGCCGTCGGCGCCCAGCATCGGCGTGTAGACGTCGAGGAAATCGACCTTGGCGAACTTGCCCGCGGCCTCGCGCACCAACCGGTTGGCCTCGGCGATCTGCGGCAACAACTGCGCGCGCGAAGGGCTGGGCTTGATCGAGATGTAGGCGATGCGGGTGTCGGGCAGGCCCTTGCGCACGCGACTGACGAAGGCCACGAAGTCATCGCGCACCTGCTGCGGCGTGCGTCCGGCATTGAGGTCGTTGTCGCCAGCGTAGAACACCACCAGCCGCGGCTTGTACGGCAGCACGATGCGGTCGGCATACCAGGTGCTGTCGCGCACTTCCGAGCCGCCGAAGCCGCGATTGATCACGGCCTGGCCGGGGAAGTCACTGGACAGCGACTCCCACATCCGGATCGACGAGCTGCCGACGAATACCACCGCGCCGCGCGGCGGCGGCGACTGGGCGTCCAACTGCTCGAAATGGGCGATATCGGCCTCCCAGGCGGGATTTGAGACCTGCTCGGGAATCCGCGGTGCCGGGCCCTTGGCCTGGACCAGCGGGGAAATAGTGAACAGCAGCAGCGCCAGCGCGCGAAACAGGGATGCGGACACGATGCCTCCTCGGGCGGGAATCCATGGGAGCCTCAACCTTAACCCGACACGTTTGCGTGGCCTACCCGGGCGATGGCCGCACCGTAGCGGCAGGGCGCGGGCACGGGCCTTTGTGGCAAAATCCGCACTTTCCTCGATTCTTCTGGCTCCAATGGCCTTTCCACTGGTGTTTCCCGGCTTGCGCGCCGGGCACGGGGCGCGCTGACATGGCCGACCATTCCGGACATCTCCCGCGCGGGCCGGGGCGGGTCTTCAAGGCCGCTATCTGGTCCATGCAGGGGCTGCGTGCCGCCTGGCTGCACGAATCCTCGTTCCGCCTGGAGGTCTACCTGACGGTGGTGCTGGTGCCGCTGGCGTTGTGGTGGGGGCACGGTGCAATCGAGCGCGTGCTGCTGATCGGCTCGCTGCTGCTGGTGCTGGCCATGGAGCTGGCAAACTCGGCGATCGAAGCGGTGATCGAGCGCTATGGCCCCGAGCACCATGAATTGGCTGGCCGCGCCAAGGACATGGGCTCGGCGGCGGTGTTCGTGCTGATGCTCAATGTCCTGCTGTGCTGGGCGCTGATCCTGTGGCCGCGGCTGGCCTGATTCCTCCACTTTCTGCTGCACAAGGTTTTCCATGTCCTTTGAATTCTTGGCCGATCCCAACGTATGGGTCACGCTCTTTACGCTCAGCGCGCTGGAAATCGTGCTCGGCATCGACAACCTGGTGTTCATCTCGATCGCGGTGAGCAAGCTGCCCGAGCCACAGCGCCCGCTGGCGCGCCGTATCGGCATTGCGGTGGCCTGCATCACGCGGATCGCGCTGCTGGTGTCGCTGGCATTCCTGTCACGGATGGAGCGGGAGTTGTTCGCGGTCGGTGGCATGGGCATTTCGGTGCGCGACCTGGTGCTGATCCTCGGCGGCATCTTCCTGCTGGTGAAGGGGGTGATGGAAATCCGCGAGATGATCTCCGGCGGTGAAGACCACGATCCCACCACCAGCAAAGCCTCGGGCGTGTTCTGGATGGTGATTGCGCAGATCGCGGTGATCGACATCGTGTTCTCGCTCGACTCGGTCATCACTGCCGTGGGCATGGCCCAGCACATCCCGGTGATGGTGGCGGCGATCCTGATCGCGGTGGCGCTGATGCTGCTGGCGGCCAACCCGCTGGGCCGCTTCATCGATGCCAACCCGACGGTCAAGATGCTGGCCCTGGCCTTCATCCTGATGATCGGCGTGGTGCTGATCCTGGACGGTATCGAGATCCACGTACCCAAGCCCTACATCTACGCGGCAATGGGTTTCTCGGTACTGGTGGAATGGCTCAACCTGCTGATGCGCCGCCGTGCCGCGGCGCACGCGGTGCCCGGCGCCGGCAAGTGGTGAACCGGGGGCGGGGCGGGTGCTGCGGTACCCGCCACGCTCATTGCCGGGCGGTGAATGCGCTTTAACCCCCGGCATGGCAAGCTGGCCGCCCTTTCCCGGGTTGCATCGGAGATATGCCATGTCGTTGTTGCGTAGCTTGTTGCTGCTCATGCTGGTCGCGAGCTTGTCCGGCTGCGGCTACAACGCCATCCAGCAGAAGGACGAACAGGTCAAGGCCGGCTGGTCGGAGGTGCTCAACCAGTACCAGCGCCGCGCCGACCTGATCCCCAACCTGGTCAACACCGTGAAGGGCTACGCCCAGCAGGAAGAGCGGGTGCTGACCGAAGTCACCAATGCGCGCTCGCGCGTCGGCCAGATCCAGGTCAACGCCGACGATGCCGCTTCGCTGCAGCAGTTCCAGGCCGCGCAAGGCGAGCTGGGCAGCGCGCTGAGCCGCCTGATGGTGGTCAGCGAGGCCTACCCGCAGCTGCAGTCCAACCAGAACTTCCGCGACCTGCAGGCGCAGCTGGAAGGCACCGAGAACCGCATCACCGTCGCGCGCGGCCGCTATATCCAGATGGTGCAGGACTACAACACCTTCATCCGCCAGTTCCCGCAGGTGATCACCGCCAAGATGTTCGGCTACAAGCAAAAGCCAAACTTCAGCGTCGAGAACGAAGCGCAGATGGCGCGGCCGCCGGCGGTGGATTTCGGCACCGCCCCAGCAAATCCGCCGGCACAGCAGCCGCCGGCCCAGCAGCAGCAACCGCAGCCGGGTCACTGAGCGCACCCCCGTGCAGATGAGCGCGCGGTCATCGCGCTGGGGACAGGTCGCCGCGTGGCTGGCCGCCGGCTTGCTTGCGTGGGTCGCATTGCCTGCCCTGGCGCAGGACCTGGCGGCGATCCCGCCGCTGGATGCGCCGGTGGTGGACGCCACCGGCACCCTCGATGCCGCCCAGCGCGAGCAGCTCACCCAGCAGGCACTGGCCTTGCAGCAGCGCAAGGGCAGCCAGTTGCAGGTGCTGATCGTGCCCAGCACGCAGCCCGAAGATATTGCGCCGTATACGCAACGCGTCTATGACCAATGGAAACTGGGCCGCAAGGGCGTGGACGACGGCGTCCTGCTGGTCGTGGCGAAGGACGACCGCCGCGTGCGCATCCAGCCGGGCTATGGCCTGGAAGGCGCGATACCCGATGCGATCGCCAACCGGATCATCCAGGAGTACATGGTGCCGCGCTTCCGGGCGGGCGATTACGCCGGCGGCATCACCGAGGCCACCGGCATGCTGGTGAAGCTGATCGACGGCGAGCCGTTGCCGGCGCCAGTGGCCGACAACCCTGCCGGCGAACGCAAACGCGGCGGCGGCGCGGGCTGGATCGTGGCGTTGTTCATTGGTTTTGTCGCTGCCAGCATCGCCCGCGGCGTCTTTGCCGGCGCACCGCGACCGCTGCGTGCGTTGCTCACGGCCGGTGCGGCCGGTGGCGCGGCACTGCTGTTGACCTCGCTGTTCTTCGCCAGTGGCCTGGCCGGCTTGATCGGCCTGGTGCTGGGCCTGTCGTCCGGCACGCCCGGCCGGGTCGCCCGCCATGGGGGCTGGGGCGGCTTTGGTGGCGGCGGTTTCGG
>DATLJF010000321.1:0-18613 GCA_035539015.1 Stenotrophomonas sp.
CTTGCCGCGCTTGCGGCGGCGGCGCTTCTCGGTGGCGCAGGTCTGGTCGTAGATGAGGATGCTCACGCCTTTCACCGTGCGCAGGCGCTTCTGCACCTCGTCCAGTTCGGCGCGGTCGTAGAACTCGGTGTCATGGGGGAACAAATCGCGGCGGCGGGTCCACTTGGCGATGTCGTCGCTGAGCACGACGATCGTGTGGATACCCTCGGCATGCATCTGCCGGGCGATATCCGGCACGCTCAGCGAACCGTCCACCGGCTGGCCGCCGGTCATCGCCACGGCGTCGTTGTAGAGGATCTTGTAGGTAATGTTGACGCCGGTGGCGACCGACTGCCGGATTGCCAGCGTGCCGCTGTGGAAATAGGTGCCGTCGCCCAGATTCTGGAACACATGCGGGGTTTCGGTGAATGGCGCCTGCCCGGACCAGGTCACGCCTTCGCCGCCCATGTGGGTGAAGGTGTCGGTGGCGCGGTCCATCCACGTCACCATGTAGTGGCAGCCGATCCCGCCCATGGCGCGCGAGCCTTCCGGCACGGTGGTGGAGGTGTTGTGCGGGCAGCCCGAGCAGTAGTGCGGCACGCGCGGGAATTGCGCGCGCGGCAAGGCCATTTCCGCTTCCTTGGCCTCCATCCAGCGCAGGCGCTGCTCGATCGACTCGGTGTTGAAGAACTTCTGAATGCGCTTGCCGATCACCCCGGCGATCGTCGCCGGCGTCAGTTCGCCGGTGGACGGCAGGATCCATTCGCCGGCTTCATCGTATTTGCCGACGATGCTGGGCCGCTGCCCTGCGCTGGCCGGCCAGTTGTAGAACAGCTCCTTCATCTGCCGCTCGATGAAGGCACGCTTCTCCTCCACTACGACGATGTCCTGCAGCCCCTGGGCGAAGCGGGTGATGCCCACCGGTTCCAGCGGCCAGGTCATGCCGACCTTGTAGACGCGGATGCCGATGTGGGCGCAGGCGGCCTCGTCCAGGCCGAGGTATTCCAGCGCCTGCAGCACGTCCAGGTAGCTCTTGCCGGTAGTGACGATGCCCAGGCGCGGATTGGGCGAGTCCAGCACCACGCGGTCGATGCCGTTGGCCCGCGCAAACGCCTGGGCAGCCTTCACCGCGTACCGGTGCAGGCGCATTTCCTGATCCAGCGGCGGGTCCGGCCAGCGAATCCCGAGCCCACCGGTCGGCAGCTCAAAGTCGTCCGGCACGATGATCGAGCGCGCGAACGGGTCGACCTCAACCGAGGCCGAAGACTCCACCGTTTCGGCGATGGTCTTGAAGCCGATCCAGCGCCCGGTGTAGCGGCTCATTGCCCAGCCGACCAGGCCCAGGTCGAGGATGTCCTGGACCCCGGCGGGGTTGAGGATCGGCATCATCGCGCTGACGAACTCGTCCTCGCTGCCGTGCGGCAGGGTCGAGCTGCGGCAGGCATGGTCGTCGGCCGCCAGCGCCAGCACGCCGCCGTTGCGCCAGGTACCGGCGGCATTGGCATGCTTGAACACGTCGCCGCTGCGGTCCACGCCCGGACCCTTGCCGTACCACATGCCGAACACGCCATCGACCTTGGCGCCGGGGAACAAGTGGGTTTGCTGGGTGCCCCACACCATCGTCGCCGCCAGGTCCTCGTTGAGCCCCGGGGTGAACTTGACCTGGGCCGCGTCCAGGTGCCGGCGCGCGCGCCACAATTCGAGGTCGAAGCCGCCGAGCGGGCTGCCGCGGTAGCCGCTGATGAAGCCGGCGCTGTCCAGGCCGGCGGCCTGGTCGCGCAGGCGCTGCATCAGCGGCAGCCGCACCAGGGCCTGCACGCCGGACAGGTAGATGCGCCCATCGGTGCGGCTGTATTTGTGTTCCAGCGTGTAGTCGCGGTCCAACGTGCCCAGCGCCGGGGTGTTGGCGGAAGAGGGCGAGGTAAGTTCGGCGGTGCTGGTCATGGCTGGCCCGGGGGTTGGCAGGACGGCGGCGCGGCATCCCAAGGGCCCGCTGCGCAGCGCGCAAGTGTAGCAGCGGGGCTTTCTGCGACCCCGTGCACTCCCCTGATGTGCGCTGCTGCGGTTAGGATGCTGGGTGGGAGGAGGGGCTGTTACGGTTTTCAGGGGAAGTGAACGTGAAGACGACTCATGCAAAGACCATGGCCGTGGTACTGGCCGTGTGGGCGATGTGCGGTAGCGCGTGGGCACAGAGCGTGCCCAAGCCGAAAGAGTTCTATTTCGACGAGGACCGCACCACGACGCGTCCTATCGTCGTGGTACCTGGCCAGGGCGATGCCGTGGTCGATAAGCTTGCAGCGATGGTGCAACGCGACTCGCGTGCGGTCGAAGCGCGCGCGCAGCTCGGTACGCTGGCCATCAGCGGCGGCCGCCGCGAACTGGGCGACCAGTTGTACAAAGCGGCGCTGGCGCAAACCACCAACGGCAGCCCGCAGTCGCGGCAGCTGACCTGGAACTACGGCTGGGCCCTGTATCGCGCCGGCGATGCCGAACTGGCCCTGCGCGAATGGCTGACCCTGGCCAGCGGCCGTCCGGCCACGCCCGATTGGCTGCCGCCGACCCTGGCCCTGACGCTGTGGAAACTCGAGCGCAAGGAAGAGGCGCTGAGCTGGTACGCCGCCGCAGTGCGGACCTGGCCGGACAAGTGGGGCGACCCCAGTGGCTTCGCCGCGGCGGTGCCGGACTGGACCGACGAAGAACGCGCCACCCTGGGCCAGGTATTTGCCGCCTGGCAGGCCAACCCGCCGGCCTGGCCGTAATCCGGCGTGCGGCCGCTGGCCCGGCCGCCACCGCCGCATAAAGTGTTCGCGTAAGGAGATGCCCCGCTGTTTTCCAGCGGCGGGGTTGTGAGCGCTATTGCTGCGGCGCACAATGAGCCGTCGTTTCCGCTACCCAGGCCCCGGCTCCGGGGCTACCTGCCGCATGTCCTCGCGTCTTCCGCTCATTGCGCTGGCCGTCAGTGCCTTCGCCATCGGTACCACCGAATTCGTGGTCATGGGCCTGCTGCAGCAGATGGCCGCCGATCTGGGCGTATCCATTCCCGCCGCCGGCATGCTGGTGTCCGGCTATGCGATGGGCGTGGTCGTCGGTGGCCCGCTGCTCGCACTGGCCACCGCGCGGCTGCCGCGCAAGACCGTGCTGCTGGTGCTGATGGGCGTGTTCGTCTTCGGCAACGTGCTGTGCGCGCTGGCGCCCAACTACGAAATCCTGATGGTGGCGCGGGTGATCGCCTCGCTGGCACACGGCTCCTTCTTCGGCGCTGGCGCGGTGGTGGCCGGACATATCGCCGCACCGGGGCGGCGCACCCAGGCTATTGCGCTGATGTTCGCCGGGCTGACCATCGCCAATATCTTCGGCGTGCCGGCCGGCACCGTCCTCGGCCAGGCGCTGGGCTGGCGTTCGACGTTCTGGGCGGTGAGCGTGCTCGGCGTGATCGCATTGGTGGTGATGGCGCGCCATGTGCCGCGCCTGGAGGCGATGCCGCCGCCGCGCCTGCGCCAGGAGTTGCGGCGCGTGGTCCAGCTGCCGGTGCTGGTGGCGCTGGGGATGACGGTATTTGGCTTCGGCGGGGTGTTCACCGTCTTTACCTACATCGACCCAATCCTGACCCACCAGGCTGGCCTGGACGAACATGCCATCAGTCGCGTGCTGGTGCTGTTCGGCATCGGCGCGACCCTCGGCACGCTGCTCGGCGGCAAGCTCGCCGATCACCGCCTGATGCGCAGCATCACCCTGCTGCTGGGCGCGCTGTGCGTCTTCTTCCTGGTGTTCGCCAGCCTGATGGATTCGGCGGCGGGCGCGGTGGCGGGCGTGTTCCTGATCGGCGTACTGGGCTTTGCCGCCAACCCGGGCCTGCAGGCGCGTTCGATGCAGCAGGCGCACGATGCGCCGTTGCTGGCCTCTACCCTCAACCAGAGCGCGTTCAACCTGGGCAACGCGGGCGGTGCCTGGCTTGGCGCCAGCATGCTCGCGCATGGCGCGGTCTACCCGCAGCTGAGCTACGCCGCCGCGGCGGTGACCGTGGGCGGCATTGGCCTGACCTTGCTCAGCGTGTGGCTGGAACGGCGCGGGCTGCGCTCGCGGGCGACCGCGAGCTCCTGCTAAGGCGTCGCTGCGCATGGCCCTGGACGCGTTCGCGCTGATCCTGCTCACCCTTGGCCTGGGGCTGCTGTTCGCACGGCTGCGGGTGCTGCCTGAAAACAGCGCCGATGTGCTCAATCGCGTGGTCCTGTACCTGTGTCTGCCGGCGGCGGTGCTCACCTATGTGCCCCGCCTGCACCTGGACCGCTCGCTGCTCGGCCTGGTCGCCACGCCATGGTTGCTGGCCGCCGCCACGGTGGTGCTGGTCACGCTGTGCACGCGGGTGCTGAAGCTGCGCCGCCAGGAGCACGCGGTCTTGCTGATGTGCGTGGCGCTGAGCAATTCCAGCTTCATCGGCTATCCGATGGTGCGCGCGCTGCTGGGCGATCACGCATTGCCCTACGCGGTGGTCTACGACCAGTTCGGCACCTTCGTGTTGCTGTCCACCTTCGGCCTCTACGTGCTGGCGCGCTACAGCGGTGACACCCCGCCGGGCGCACGCGAAATCGCGCTGCGGATCGCGCGTTTCCCGCCGCTGTGGGCCTTGCTGTTTGCCCTGACGCTGATGCCGGCGCAACCGCCGGCGTGGATAGGCGCCGCGCTCAAGAGCCTGTCCGACGCCATGTTGCCGCTGGTGATGCTGGCGGTAGGCTTTTCGCTGCAGTTGCGCCTGCCGCCCTCCGAACTGCGGCCGCTGGCCGCGGGCCTGGTGCTCAAGCTGCTGCTGTTGCCGCTGCTGGCCTGGCCGTTGTCGCTGGCCTTCGGGCTGGCGGGCGAGCGCCTGCAGGCCAATGTGCTGGAAAGCGCGATGCCGACGATGATCACCGCCGCCGCGCTGGCCATCTCGCACCGGCTGGCGCCGCGGCTGGCCGCGGCGATGGTGGGCTACAGCATCCTGTTGTCGTTGTTGACGCTGCCGCTCTGGGCCTGGCTCCTGGCCCGCTACGGCTGAGGCGTCAGTCGGCCGGCACCGTGCGCTCGGCGGCCCACTCGCGCAACCCCTGCACCTGCTCGGCCATCAGCACCGACAGTGGCCGGGTTGCGCGGATCTCCTGCATCAGCAAGTTGTCGTCCAGCGGCCGCTGCTCGGCATGCGCCGCGTACAGGCCCGACACGATGGCCTGTTCGATCTCGGCACCGGAAAAACCATGGCTGGCGGCGGCCAATGCCGGCAGCGCGAACGTATCCGGATCCAGGCCGCGCCGGCCCAGATGCAGGCGCAGCAGTTCCACCCGGGTGTCCGGGCTGGGCAGGTCGACGAAGAAGATCTCGTCGAAGCGGCCCTTGCGCAGCAGTTCGGCCGGCAGCTCCTGGACCTGGTTGGCGGTGGCGACGATGAACACCGCGCCCTTGCGCTCGGCCATCCAGGTCAACAAGTGGCCAAGCACCCGGCGCGACACGCCGCCATCCTCGCCGCCACTGGCCAGGCCCTTCTCGATCTCATCGATCCACAGCACGCACGGCGCCAATTGCTCAGCCGAGGCCAGGGCATCACGCAGGTTCTTCTCGGTCTCGCCGTGGTACTTGTTGTAGAGGCTGCCGAAGTCCAGCCGCAGCAGCGGCACGCCAAAACCGGCGGCAGTGGCCTTGGCCAGCATCGACTTGCCGCAGCCCTGCACGCCGAGGAGCAACACGCCCTTGGGCGGATCCAGCCCAGGCGGTGCATTGCCGGAGACGAATACGCCGCGGCGCTGGTTGATCCAGCGTTTGAGCCGGTTGGCGCCGGCCACGTCGGCAAAGCGTGCGTTGTCGTATTCGTAGTGCAGGTGGCCGCTGCGGTTGAGCAGTTCGAACTTCAACTTCGCCAGCTGCGGCAGGTCATGCTCGCCGAGCACGCCATCGTTGAAGATCAGCTGGCGGGCAATACGGCGCGCATCGTGCAGGCCCAGGCCCTTGAGGTTGCGCAGGATCTGCTGTGCCACCTCGGTGTCCACTTCCACCCGGCGCCCGCCGTTCTCGCGCGCATAGTCGGCTGCTTCCTCGCGCAACATTTTCAGCAGCGCGTTGGCATCGGGCAGGTGCGGGCTGAAGCGGGTCGCCAGGCCTTCGAGCTCCGGTGGCAATTCGACCTTGGTGCCGATCATCACCAGTACGTGCGCCTGGCTGTGGCGGCGCTCGAGGATGTCGCGCAGCAGCCGCTGGTGCGAGGCGTAGCCCAGGTAGGGGTGCATGTCCAGCAGCAGATAGATGCCGCGCTGGTCGGCCTGGCGAATCATCTGCAGGGCGGCGCTGGCATCGGGCGGG
Organism: Stenotrophomonas sp.; assembly: GCA_035539015.1. Classification (GTDB taxonomy): domain Bacteria; phylum Pseudomonadota; class Gammaproteobacteria; order Xanthomonadales; family Xanthomonadaceae; genus Stenotrophomonas_A. The sequence continues at coordinate 6,304 of DATLJF010000321.1, forward strand.
CCAGCGGCCTCGTCCTCGCGGTCCAGGTCGATCCGGCGCAGGCCTTCGGTGATCGTCCAGCGGTACAGGGCCCGCCACACCTGCATCAGGCTCTGCCGGAACAGCTCGACGATGCGCTGTTCCTCCTGGGTTTCGATCACGATCAACGGCGTGCTCGCGCGGATCAGCGCGGTCAGGTCCTGCAGTTCGCTCATGTGCGCTCCTTTGCGGGCGTCACCATAGCAGGGGGGCGGGGCGGCTGGCATGTGCGCATCTCGACTACCCCCTCACCGGGCCGCGGTGTACGCTCGGGGCTGGTTTCGGGAGGCGAGGCTTGCATGAAGACGTTCCTGGTGGCCGGCTCCAAAGGCGGCGTCGGCAAGACCACGATCGCTACGAACCTGGCGGCCCATGCCGCCTTGCAAGGCCGTCGGACCGTCCTGGCCGATGCCGATCCACAGCAATCGGCGATGCGCTGGGCCGAACGCCGGGCCGGCCTGGCCAGCGCCGTGTTGCCGATCAACGCGACCCGCCGCCGGCAATGGGATGCGCAGCTGCCCGATGACACCGAACAGCTGATCATCGATGCGCCAGCCGGGGCGATGGCCGACGACCTGGTGCCGTTCCTGGAGCGCGCCGATGCCGTGGTCGTGCCGGTGCTGGCTTCGGCGCTGGACATCGAGGCGGTGGTCGGCTTCCTCAACACCCTGGCCAAGGTGCCCCGCATCCACCAACGCAAGCTGCCGGTGGGCCTGGTGCTCAACCGCAGCAAGCCCTGGACCCAGACCGCACAGCAGGCCGTGGAAATGATCGGCAGCTGGCCTTACCCGCTGGTTGCGCAATTACGCGACACCCAGGCCTACGTGGTCCTTGCCGGCCTGGGCCGCAGCCTGTTCGACTATCGCTCGGCCCAGGTGCGCGAGCACCAGCAGGACTGGGAACCGTTGCTCAAATGGCTCAAAGCCTGATCCACCACCTTTCGGACTGCCCATGCGCGAACTGATCCTGCTGCGCCACGCCCACGCCGAACCGGCCGATACAGGCCAGGCTGATATCGACCGTCCCTTGTCCCCGCACGGCCTGGCCGAAGCCGAGGCCGCAGGCCGCTGGCTGAAAGAGCAGCACCTGGTCCCGGACCGGGTGCTGTGCTCGCCAGCCCGACGTGCCCGCGAAACCCTGGAGGCCGTGCTTGGCCTCACCGGTTACATCGAGCAGCGGCTGGACGACCGCATCTACGAGGCCACCCCCGGCACGCTGGCGGCGGTCGTCGACGACCATCGCGAATGCGAACGGGTACTGCTGGTTGGTCATAACCCGGGCCTCGAACAACTGGTGGCCCTGATGAACAGTGGCCAGTCCGGCGACTACCGGGGCATGCCGACGGCCTCGGTCGTGTTGCTGGCATTGCCGCTGGACGCGGCGATCGAGCCGGGCATTGCCCGGCTGACCGCCTTCTGGTGGCCCTGACAGGCGCGCGCGTCGTCTGCCTGGGGCTGGCGCTGCTCTGGGCGCGGCCCGCGCCCGCCCAGCCCGCGCCTGTCCCGCCTTCGCCCAACCCGCCGGCCACCGCTGGCGGGCCCGTCATCGAACAGCGCCTGCCGCTGGACACGGTGCGCTCGCGGTGCGGCTTCGAGATCCGCACGCGCTTCGGGCAGAAGATCGAAGGGCTGTTCCCGCGTTTCGAAGGCGAAGTGCTGAAGCTGGCCGATGGGCGCCACCAGGTGCGCCTGCGCATGGACGCGCGCCACGTCGAAATCCCCGGAAAGCCCCGTTATACCGAATGGATGCGCGGCGAAGATTTCTTCGATGTCGAGCGCTTCCCGCTGGTGGAGTTCGACTCCGAGCCCTACCTGCCCGAGATGACGGTGCACGGCGGCGATCTGGTCGGTCGCCTGAGTATCCGCGGCATCACCCACACCGAGACCCTCACCGTGATGCCGGCCGAGTGCCCGCGGGCCGGGTATGATTGCGACGTGATCAGTCGCGGTACGGTCCTGCGGGGACGCTATGGAATGGACAGTTGGGAGGTGGCCCTGGGCGACAGGGTGACTTTCATTCTGCGCGCCCGGCTGGCGGAGGCGCCCCGGCCGTGAATCCCCTTTGGAGGTGCCTGCTGCCGCTGGCGCTGATGCTGACGGCCGGCGGGTGTACTGGTTTGTCGCACAGCCAGCGCGAGCGCGCCGCTGCCATTGCCGTCTCGGCCCGCGACACCACGGTGGATTGCCAGCGCGAAGACCATTGCGCCCAACCCTCGCCATTGCGCGCATTGGGTGGCCAGGCCATGGCCGAATCCAGCCCGGCCCGACCGCAGCATTACGCCACGATCCTCGACCACGGCGAAGAAGCGCTGGTGGCGCGGCTCAACCTGATCCAAAGCGCCACCCGCAGCATCGACCTGCAGACCTACATCTTCGACAAGGACGACAGCGCGCGGCTGGTCATGGACGCTTTGCTCGACGCAGCACGGCGCGGGGTCAAGGTGCGCCTGCTGATCGACCAGCTCTCGGCGATCTCGGACCTGGAGATCCTCGGCGCGCTGTCCGGCGCGCACGAGAACTTCGAGCTGCGCATCTACAACCCCACCTTCGGCAAGGCCAAGCTCAACTACTTCGACTACGCCGGCAGCGTGTTGTGCTGTTTCCGCCGGTTCAACCAGCGCATGCACAACAAGCTGCTGGTGATCGACAGCGTGATTGGCGTGGTCGGCGGGCGCAATTACCAGGACGACTATTACGACTGGGACTCGGAGTACAACTTCCGCGACCGTGACGTGATCGTCGCCGGCCCCGAGGCGCGGCGCATGGCCGCCAACTTCGATGCCTACTGGCACGCCCAGCGCAGCGTGCCGGCCGAACGCCTCAACGATGTCGGGCGCACGTTGTTGCGCGAAGGCGTCCCGGCCATGCCGCCGGCGCAATTCCTGCAGCCGGACCGGATCAAGCGAGTACGCAAGGAAGCGGTCGACAGCGACTTCATCGCCGAGCGTTTCGTCGCGACCGCGCTGCCGGTGGGCAAGGTGCTGTACGTGGCCGACCTGCCGCAGAAGCACCGCAAGGAGCACTCGCGCCAGGCCGTGTCCACCGCGCCCGAACTCGATGGCCTGATTGCCGGCGCCCAGCACGAAGTGCTGCTGCAGACGCCTTACCTGGTGCTGTCCGACCCGGCCCAGGCGATCTTCCGCGAGTTGCGCCAGCAGCCCGCGCCGCCGCGGGTGGTGGTCTCCACCAACAGCCTGGCCGCCACCGACAATCCCATCGTCTACGCGCTGTCCTACAAGTACAAACGCCGCAACCTGCGCGAGTTGGGCTTCAACATCTACGAATTTAAGCCGTTCCCGCTGGACGCGCCGGTCGATTACGAGAACCTGGTGTGGGCCCCGTTGGGTCAGGGTACGGGCGAGCGCGAGAACCGCGTGCTCGGTGGTAGCGCGATCGGCAATGCAGTGCGTGGCAGCAGCGGCCAGCCGGGCACGTCCGGCAATGCGGACAAGGACCCGGCACGCGCGCCAGCCGGCAGCGAAGTCGACCGACGCTTGCAGCGCACCGAAACGCGGCCGTCGTTCTTCAGCACGCGGCCGGCGAACAAACCGTTGCCGGTGACCCGCGAAGGTGCGCGCATGGGCCTGCATGCCAAGTCGTTGGTGGTCGATCGCCGGGTGGCGGTCATCGGCACCCACAACTTCGATCCGCGCAGCGAGAACTACAACACCGAAGGTGCCATCGTCATCTTCGACCCCACCTTCGCGCAGGCGCTGGCGGCGAGCATCGAGCGCGACATCTCGCCAGACAACTCCTGGGTGGTCGCCCCGCGCGAGAAGCCGCCAGTGCTGTCGGGGCTCAACTACAGTGCCGGCAAGATGTTCGAGGCGCTGCCGATCCTGGACTTCTGGCCGTGGCGCTATGCCACCAACTACGAATTCAAGCCGGGGCCGGACTGCCCCTGGCCGTTGCGCCGGCAGGATCCGAAATTCCTGCAGTGCTACCAGCCGGTCGGTGATTTTCCCGAGGTCAATGTCGGGCCGAAGTGGTTGCTGGTGCGCATGCTCACTGCCTTCGGCGCCGGTCTGGTGCCGATTCTCTAAAGCCTTTGCCCAGGAACTGCCATGGTTTTCCGCGCACCCGTATCCATCGACGTCCTCAACGGCCTGAGCCGCGGCAACATGCTCGAACACCTGGGCATCGTCTTCACTGCCGCCGGCGAGGATTGGCTCAGCGCGACCATGCCGGTGGATGCACGTACGCGCCAGCCTTATGGGCTGCTGCACGGTGGCGCTTCGGTGGTGCTGGCCGAGACCTTGGGCAGTAGCGCCGGCAACCTCTGCGTAGACCCGGCAACCCACATGTGCGTTGGCGTCGAGATCAACGCCAACCATATCCGCGCGGTCACCGCCGGGCGGGTGACCGGGACCGCCCGGGCGCTGCATGTGGGGCGCAGCCTGCAGGTCTGGGAGATCGGCATCACCGATGAACAGGGCCGGCGCGTTTGCGCCTCGCGCCTGACCCTGGCGGTGGTGCCGCGCCCGGCCGGGGCCTGAGCACCGGTGCTGGGACTGGCGGTGGCGTTGGTGCTACCGCTGGAACACGCCTGGCCGCCAACGCCACTGCGCGCCGCGCCCAGTACTGCCACAATAGGGGCGTTCCTTCCCCACGTATTTCCGGTACCTTGCCAGAATGAGCGAGTCTTCCCTGCCCGCCACGCGCGAAGCTGGCGGCACGCTGCGTTGGTTCCGATACCTGTACCGCGTGCCCCTGCTGGCCTTGCACGTGTTGCTGGGGCTTTCCGTGACGATGACCTGCGTCGTGGTGACCCCGCTGGCGCGCATTCGCCTGGGCGGCGAGGACACCCTCGACCAGGCGATGATCCGCTGGTGGCAGGGCAACCTGATGCGCATCTTCGGCTTCCGCCTGCGTCGCTTCGGCACGCCGTTGCCGGGGGCCACCCTGTTCGTGGCCAACCACGTCAGCTGGATCGACATTTCGATCCTGCACAGCCAGCGCGTCATGGGCTTCGTCGCCAAGCGCGAGATCGCTGGTTGGCCGCTGGTGGGCTGGCTGGCCGCGCGCGGGCAGACCATCTTCCACCAACGTGGCAGCACCGAGTCGCTTGGCGGCGTGCTGCAGGAGATGGTGGTGCGGCTGCGTAGCGGCAAGTCGGTGGGCGTGTTCCCGGAAGGCCGCACCCGCGGCGGCCATGAAGTGGGCCCGTTCCACGCCCGCATCTTCCAGGCTGCGGTCGAGGCCCCGGTTCCGGTGCAGCCGGTGGCCCTGCGCTATGGCGAGCATGGCAAGGCCCAGACCATCGTTGCCTTCGGTGCGCGCGAGAGCTTCTTCGCCAATTTCCTGCGCTTGCTCGGCGAGCCTTCGCGGGTGGCCGAGGTGCATTTCCTGGAACCGCTGTCGGTGCAGGATGTCGAGGGACGCCGGCGTATCGCCGAGACCTCGCGCGCGCGCATCGTCGCGGCCATGGAGGACTGAACCGCCATGGTCGTGTGCCGGCACTCGCACAGCCGCTGCCGCCAGGCCGCGCCGAGGTGCGCATGCTGAGCGCCGATCAATACGCGCCGCCGCGCTGGCTGCGCAATCCGCACGTGCAATCGGTGCTGGGGTCCAGTGCCTTGCGCCGCCGGCGTGGCCTGCAGTTGATGAGCGCCAGTGGCGCGCACAGCACCTCGCATATCCTCGATGGCGGCGACGGCGTGCGGTTGCAGGGTTGGCTGGATGTGCCGCGCGACCTGGCGCCGCGCGCCACCGTGCTGTTGTTGCACGGCTGGGAGGGCAGTGCCGACTCCAGCTACATGCGCATGACCGCCGCGCGCCTGCTGGCGCTGGGCTACCAGGTGTTCCGGCTGAACTTCCGCGACCACGGCGGCACCCACCACCTCAACGCCGACCTGTTCCATTCCGACCGTATCGACGAGGTCGTCAATGCGGCCGCCGACCTGTGGCGGCGCTTTCCCTCGCCACGGCTGCTCGCCGCCGGCTATTCGTTGGGGGGCAACCACGTGTTGCGCCTGGCCTTGCGTGCGCCGGGCGCCGGCCTGCCATTGGAGCGGGTAGCGGCGGTCTGCCCGTTGCTGGACCCGGCCACCACGATGGAGAGCATCGAGCGCGGCCCGCAGTTCTACGACTGGTATTTCCGCCGCAAGTGGCGCGAATCGCTGCTGCGCAAGCGCGCGCTGTTTCCCGAGCGCCACCACTACGACGACCAGACCCTGGCCCTGGACATGCGCGGGCTGATGGCCTGGTTGGCCGAGCGGCATACCCCGCATGGCTCGCTGCAGGCCTATTTCGAGAGCTATTCCATTGCCGGCGACCGCCTGGCGCCGTTGCAGCTGCCTTCGGACATCCTGATGGCGGCCGACGACCCGGTGATCCCGGTGTCCGACTTCTGCCAGTGGCACCTGCCCAGCGCGGCGCGGCTGGAGATCGCGCGCTGGGGCGGGCACTGCGGGTTCCTGGAGAACGCCCGCGGCGATGGTTTCGCCGAGCGTTGGGTGGCCGAACGCCTCGGCCCTGCCGGCTGAAGCCGGAGGCTTCGGCCGCGCCGCTACAATAAGGGTTTGCCCTAGAGCCGGACCCCATGCAAGACAACATCATCCAAGCCTTGCGCCGCAATGCGGCCGACGAAGCCGTGGCCCTGGCCCGGGACTGGATCGCCGGCGCGGGCGAAACGCCGCAGTCGCTGCGCTGGCTGGCGTTGTCGCTGCAGCAGCAGGGACAGTACGACGAGGCGCTGGCGGTCCTGCGCCAGGCCATCGCGCTGGCGCCCGAAGACGCCGACCTGCACCTGCAGCAGGCCGGGTTGCTGCTGGCCTTGCGCGAGACCAGCGCCGCCGAAGTCGCGTTGAATCGCACCACGGCGCTGGATCCCAACCAGTTCGACGCCTATGTCATGCAGGCGCACCTGGCCATCGGCCGCGGCGATATCGACGAAGCTGAGCGACTCGGCCGGCTCGCCGCGCGGGTCCAGGCCGACCATCCGCAGATCCCCACCATCGAGGGCATCGTCGCCTTGCGTCGCGGCGACGCCGATCGCGCACTGGCCCTGCTCAGCCAGGCCGTGGCGCAGTTGCCGGACAACCCCCAGGTGCTGTTCGCGTTGGGCTTTGCGTACTTGCAGAAGCAGCACTTCGCCTTTGCCGAGCGTGCCTTCTCGCGCGTCATTGCCCTGCACCCGCCCGGCACACCGCTGCGCGCACTGATGGCCCAGCTGGCGGCCAACCAGGGTCGCCTGGACGATGCGCTGGAGATGGTCAACGACGCCCTGGCCCAGGTCGATGGCGACACCGTGGCCATGCACCGGCTTGCCGGCGAACTGCAGTTGCGCGCCGGGCAGCCGGCCGAAGCCGTCACCCATCTACGCACCGCATTGGCCAAGGGCTCGGTCGATCGTCGCGTCCTGCAGGCGTTGTTGATCGCCTGGCAACAGCTCGGGAACGGCGAGGAAGCACGTGACGTGCTCGACGCTGCGCTGACGCGGCAGCCACGCGAAGACGAACTCTGGCAGGCGCGCCTGGCACTGGCCCCTTTCGGTAGCGAAGAGGCGCTCGAAGTGGCCGAGCGTTGGGTCGAAGCCATGCCCGAATTCCTGCCGGCGCTGGAAACGCTGATGCGCATCCACGACCTGCAGGAGCGTCCGGAAGAGGCGGAAATGGTCGCGCGGCAGATCGTCGCGATCGAGCCGGGCCGCCTGGCCGGTGAGCAACGCATCGTCGAGGCGCTGTTGCAGCGTGACCCGCCTGCGGCCATTGCCTGCGTGCAATCGCTGATGGACGGCCTGCCCGAGCGCGACCGCACGGTGCTGCGACCCTGGCTGGCGCAGGTGCAGGACCGCGCCGGGGAACGCGCCGCCGCCCTGGCCACCTGGCTGGAATTCCACGCCGAACAGGCCCAGCACCGTTTGCCGCTGCCGCCGCATGCCAGCCCGCAACCGGTGCAATGGCCTGCCCTGGGCGAAGTGGACGCCGCCAACCGCGCGCGGCCGCTGTTGCTGTGGGGCGCGCCCGGCTCGCAGGTCGAGCGCCTGGCCAATGTCATTGGCGCGGCCAGCGGCGTGCTGCGGCGTGACCGCTTCGGCCAGCCGGCACCCGAAGATGCCCTGCAGAGCTATCGCACCGTGCCCGGCCTGGCTAGTGGCAAGCTGTCGCCGGCGCAAGTGGTGGGCAGCTGGAAGCAAGCGCTGCCCAACCGCGGTATCAACGACGGCAATGTCATCGACTGGTTGCTGTGGTGGGACAACAGCTTGCTGCTGGCGCTGCGCCCGTACCTGCCGGAGGGGCGCCTGGCGATCGTATTGCGCGACCCGCGCGACATGCTGATGGATTGGCTGGCCTATGGCGCGCCGGTGCCGCTGGCAGTGCATTCGGCGGACGAAGCGGCACGCTGGCTCGCCGAAAGCCTCTCGCAGGTGGCCACCCTGCACGAACAGGATCTATACCCGCACAAGCTGCTGCGCCTGGACGGCCACGAAGACAACCCGGAAGCGGCCGCGCACTTGCTTGGCGACGCCTTCGGCGCGCCGTTCCCGGTGCTGCCTTCGCTCGGCGCGCCGCGCCTGCCGGCTGGCCACTGGCGCCTGTATCGCGAACTGCTGGCCGCCGAGATTGCCCTGCTGACCCCTGTCGCCGTGCGCCTGGGTTACGCGGCCGAATGATGTCCCTGCCAACGGAGATGCCCCCATGCGCCTGAGCACCGATAGTTTCCAGAACGGCCAGCCGATTCCCGCCGAATTCGCCATGGGCGCGCCCAGCGGCTTCGGCGGCAACCGCAACCCGCAGCTGGCCTGGCAGGACGTGCCGGCCGGCACCCAGTCCTTCGCGCTGCTGTGCATCGACCCGGATGCGCCGACGGTGCCCGAGCTGGTCGGCCGCCAGGACGTCGAAGTGCCGCTGGACCAGCCACGCAGCGAGTTCGTGCACTGGGCCATGGTCGATATCGGCGCGGACGTGCGCGAGATTGCCGCCGGCAGTTGCAGCGACGGCATTACCGCCAAGGGCAAGCAATCGCCGGCCGGGCCGGCCGGTGCGCGCCAAGGCCTGAACAGCTACACGCAGTGGTTTGCCGGTGATGCGCAAATGGGCGGCGACTATTTCGGCTACGACGGTCCCTACCCACCGTTCAATGACCAGCGCGTGCACCGCTACTTCTTCCGCGTCTTCGCGCTGGACGTGGCCACACTGGACGTCCCCGAACGCTTCGATGCCGCCGCGGTGCTGCGCGCGATGCACGGGCACGTGCTGGGCGAGGCGTCGGTGTGGGGTACCTATACGTTGAACGAAAAGCTGCGCGGTTGATTTGCCCGCGTTGGGGCTGAAGCCCCTCCCACAAAAAACCGGTGTGACAGCGAACTGGCTGTCCCTGTGGGAGGGGCTTCAGCCCCGACAGCTTTCCCGATAGCTCAGTGCACCTGCTCGCTCTCCACGACCAGGTCGAGCACATACAGGTTCGACGAAGCATCCGCCGGCGGACTAGGCCGCGTATAGCGCTTCACCCGCAGCACATTGCGCACGCCCGGCTGGTGCGAATAGCCCTGGATGTCTTCATTGAAGTTCTGCCACGGTCCGGGTTCGCCCTGGCGCAGGCCCTCCTGGTCAAAGCGCACTTCCCGGACCTGCAGGCACTGCTTGTCCTTGATAAGGGGGTGCGGGCACGCCTTGGTTTGCGCGGCCACCTCGAGGAACACGGTCTCGCCAGCGCCGTAGCGGCTCTCGGCGGTTTCCTCACCAGCAAAACGCAGGGTGGTGCCGTTGGCGCGTTTGAGCACCAGTACTGGCGCGGCCGCATCGCCTTCAAAAGCAAGTTCGAAGCCACCGCTGAATACCGTGGTGGCCGCCTGCTCCTGCGCGGTGCGGGCGGGGTCGGGGCAAGCCATGCGGGTGGAAGCCAGGGCACCGAACTCGAGCTGGTCGCCCCGCAGCCTGTAGTCGCCGGACATCCGGTTGCACAGGTGGTCGATGCTGACGCTGTTCGGTCCGAAATCCAATTGGACGGGCTCGCCGTCAGTGAATAGGGCGGCGAGCTTCTGCCCGCCGCCATCGTTGGCATCGCTCAAGCGCCAGTGGAATCGGCGCAGCCGCGCTCGGGGGTCTTCCGCCGCAGCAGCAGTGGGGGCCGCCGCCGCCGGCGGTGCCGGCGTGGCGGAGGGTGTTTCGGCCGCAGGAGCGGCGGCCTGTTCAGCAGGTTTCTGACAGCCGACCAATGACAACACCAGCGCGCACGACAGCAACGCAATGCTCGTCTTCATGGCGAATTCCTCCCGGGGCAGGGAGGAATACCGCGCCGGGGGTTCAGCCGGGATGATGACGCCGGATCAGGCGCTGGCGGGCAGGAACAGCAACAGCGCCACGCCAAGCACGATCCGGTACACCGCAAATACGGTGAAGCGGTGGGTCTTGATATAGCCCAGCAGCCACTTCACCACGGCAAACCCGGTGACCACCGCCGCGGCGAACGCCACGCCGACATCCAGCCAGTTCTCGTTGCCGATCTGCCCATGCTTGAACAGTTCCAGGAACGCATAGCCGCTGGCCGCGAACATGGTCGGGATACCGACCAGGAACACGAACTCCGCCGCCGCCGAACGCCGGCTCAGGCCCAGCAGCATCGCCAGGAAGATCGCCGAGGCCGAGCGCGACGTGCCGGGGAATACACCGGCCACGACCTGGGCCAGGCCAACGGCAATGGCGACTTTCCAGGTGACGTCGTCACGTGGCGGCAAGCGCGAGGCCCAACCTTCGGCGGCGATCATCCAGATGCCGCCCAGCACCAGCGCCCAGGCCACCGGTACGACTGTTTCGGGCAACTCCCAGCCGGCCATGCGCACCGGCAGGCCCACCAAGGCGGTGACCAGGAAGGCCACGGCCAGCTTGGCCACGTAGTCGCGGTTGTCGCGCTGGTGCAGGTGGGTGGCCATGAACCACAGGCGCTTGCGCAGGACCAGCGTGGTGGCGAGGATCGCGCCGGCCTGGATGACGATGTTGAAGAAGTCCGAGCGACGGCCAAGCCAGTGCTCGGCAATCAACAGGTGGCCGGTGCTGGAGACCGGGAGGAATTCGGTGAGGCCTTCGAGGATGCCCAGCAACAGGGCGGAAAGCAGGTCGGACATCGGCAAGGAACAGGTGGGGAGGGTGCTCCAGCATAGTGCATCGGCAAAAGCACCAATGCGGTGCACGCATGCGGAGATGCACCATTAGGGGGCGTAAGCCTGATGCGCCGCCGTGCGCGTCCACAATAAAATCAATAACTTGTGACGATTCACAGGTTGGCACGGCAATTGCTCTTCACTGAGCCATCACTGTCACCCTGCCCTCGAGGTTGCATCCGATGTCCCTGCAAAACGTGGAAAAGCTGATCAAGGACAACAAGGTCGAATTCGTCGACCTGCGTTTCGTCGATATGCGCGGCGTGCAGCAGCACGTCACCTTCCCCGCGAGCATCGTTGAAGCCTCGCTGTTCGAGGAAGGCAAGATGTTCGACGGCAGCTCGATCTCGGGCTGGAAGGGCATCAACGAGTCGGACATGGTCCTGCTGCCCGACGCCGACACCGCCTACCTGGATCCGTTCTACGCCGACCCGACCGTCGTGCTGACCTGCGACATCCTCGACCCGGCCACCATGCAGAGCTACTCGCGCGACCCGCGCGGCATCGCCAAGCGCGCTGAGGCCTACCTGAAGTCCAGCGGCATCGCCGAACAGGCGTTCTTCGGCCCGGAGCCGGAATTCTTCATCTTCGATTCGGTCCGCTTCGGCAACGACATGGGCCACACCTTCTTCAAGATCGATTCGGAAGAAGCGGCCTGGAACACCGGCGCCAAGATCGAAGGCGGCAATAGCGGCTACCGTCCGGCGGTCAAGGGCGGCTACTTCCCGGTGCCGCCGACCGACCAGCTGCACGACCTGCGCGCCGAGATGGTCAAGACCCTGGAACAGGTCGGCATCGAGACCGAGGTGCACCACCACGAAGTGGCCACCGCCGGCCAGTGTGAGATCGGCACCAAGTTCAGCTCGCTGGTCAAGAAGGCCGACGAACTGCTGACGATGAAGTACATCATCAAGAACGTCGCCTTCCGCAACGGCAAGACCGCGACCTTCATGCCCAAGCCCATCGTGGGCGACAACGGCTCGGGCATGCATGTGCACCAGTCGCTGGCCAAGGGCGGCACCAACCTGTTCTCCGGCGACGGCTACGGCGGCCTGTCGCAGCTGGCGCTGTGGTACATCGGCGGCATCTTCAAGCACGCCAAGGCGATCAACGCCTTCGCCAACTCCGGCACCAACAGCTACAAGCGCCTGGTCCCGGGCTTCGAAGCGCCGGTGATGCTGGCCTACTCGGC
>DATLJF010000322.1:0-14537 GCA_035539015.1 Stenotrophomonas sp.
GTATGTGGCCAAGGTCTTCACGCTCTACGCCGGGTATCGTCAAGCCATGGGCCAGCCCCTGGAGCGGCCGGCGCCGTGAAGGTGAACGCGCGCTGCACCTTTCCGGGCGACCAACGAATTCCGAACCTACGCTGCGGCGCGGCCCGATAGATTCGTCGCGCTCGACCGGGCGCCAGGATACGGAACGGAGCGACAGGAAGGCCGGCGCCTGCAACGCGGGCGTTGCGTAACAGGTACTGGAATCCGGTGGCGGCATCCAAACATACAAACTGGGACGAGACTTTCGCGCATCGCGTCGGCGCCGCGCTGTTTACCGTGCTGGTGCTGGTGCTCATGTTCCGCGTGCTGCTGCACCTGCCGCGGCCAGCGGCGGCAGCGGCCGATTCGGCCCTGCAGGTCACCTTCCTCACGCGCACGCCTGTGCCGCCCCCGACGCCGCAAGCTGCTTCGCCGGTCGATGCGCCGCGTGTGGCGCAAGCGCGCACATCCAGCACGAAGCCCGCGGCGCCGCCCACCGCGGCGGCCACCCGCCCGCCGCAGCCCGTGCCTGCGCCGACGCCCACTGCTTCCGGCAACCCAATGGCCGCCACCTTGTATTCGCGCGAGGGCGCGGCGCGACTGCCGCAGGGAACCGCCATCGATCCCCTGGCAGCGCCTTCAGGCTCACCGCCGGGCACGGCCAACCAGGCCGAGCTCGAGCGCGCCCGCCGCGTGATGGAGCGGCCCAATCCCATCGACTACAAGCCGACCGCGTTCGACAAGGACTGGGCCACTGACGGCACGCTGGGCGATGTCGCCATGCAGGGCATCGGCCGCGGCATGAAGAAGATCAACAAGGTTATCTTTGGTCCGGAGGTCCAGGCCGCCAAGGCGCGGCCGCCACCCGACGTGCGCTTCAACCCCGCGCTGGCCGAGGGCCGTCGGGACCTGGGCAGCGAGGCCACCGGCGATGCCTACAAGGCGGCACCGATCGCCTTCGAGAAGGCGCCTGGCCACGAGGGCGAGGCCAGCCGTCGCATCCGCGCCGCACTGGCCGAACTGCAGGCACAGACCGCGGGATGCACGCCGGCGCGGATGCAGCCACTGCTGGCCACCGTGCGTGGACACCTCGCCGATCTGGAGCAGGTCGAACGCGCCTACGCCAAGGGCCCCGACCCGGTGATGGCGGAACACCTGCTGCCGCGCCAGGCCGACAGCGCCTACGACCTGGCGCGCCGGGCGCTCTGGTATGCGCGCGAGAAAAGCGCCGATTGCCGGGCCCCATAGCAAAAGGCCGCGGGGTTCGCACCCCGCGGCCTTTGCCTTTTGCCTGCGATGAGGCTTACTTCTTCGCGGCCTTGGCGGTGCCGGTGACCGGCTTGCCGTTGGCATCGAGGATCTGCACCTCGCCCAGGTTGAGCGCGCGTACCGGGGCCTCGATCTTGCCCAGGTCGCCGACGATCACCCAGGTCATCGCCGACGGTTGCACGATTTCCTCGATCGCCGCCTGTGCCTTCGGCTGGTCCACCGCTTCCAGGCGCGACTTCAGCGTCTGCACGTAGTCGTCCGGGCGGTTGAACTTGACGATGGCGCCCATCGCGCCGAGCACTGCATCAGTGGTCTCGTAGCTGCCGGGCAGGGCGCGGATGCGCTGGTTGCGGATCTTGGTCACCTCGGCCTCGGTCAGCGGCTTGTCGCCGATCACCGCCATGGCCTCCTTCTGCACCTCGGCTGCGGACTCGGCAGTCTTGTCGGTCTGCACCGGGGCGAAGAACAGGAACGGCCGCTGGCCCTGCGCATCCACCAGGAAGCTCTGCGCGCCGTACGCCCAGCGCTTGTTCTCACGCAGGTTCATGTTCAGGCGCGAAGTGAAAGTGCCGCCGAAGGCGCCGTTGGCCACGCCGATGGCGAGGTTGTTCGGTGCCTTGGTCGAGGGCGCCAGCAGGCCGGCCAGGATCAGCGACTGCGGTGCATCGTCGCGGTTGATCAGGAACACGCGCGGCTTGGGCTGCGCCGACACCTGGCCGATGTTCTTCTTCGGCACTGCGCCGGCCGGGGCCTGCCAGTCGCCGAAGGCCGCGTCCAGCTGGGGAATGATCTTCTCCAGCGTCGTATCGCCCGCCACCAGGATCCGTACGTTGTCCGGGCGCAGCCAGTTCTGCTGGAAGCTGCGCAGGTCGTTGGCGGTCAGGCTCTTGATCGAGGCTTCGTCGCCGCTGCCAGTCAGCGGGATGCCGTAGGCATGGCCCTTGCCGTACAGCAGCGGCGGCAGCGTGCGCCGCGCCAACCCGTTGGGCTGGGTCTTTTCCTGGGCAATGCCTGCCAGCCACTGCGCACGGATGCGCTCGATGTCCTCGGCCTTGAACGCCGGGTTGCGCACGACGTCCGCGAACAGCGAGAGCGAGGGTTGCAACTGGTCGTTCAGTGCGTCGAGCGAGGCGCTGCACACGTCCAGGTCGCAGTCGTTGTCGATGATCGCGCCGAGGCGCTGGCGCTGCTTGGCCACTTCCACCGAATCCAGCGACTTGGTGCTCTCACCCATCAGCGCGCTGGTGAAGCTGGCGGTCCCGAGCTTGGCGCCCTGGTCGGCGGCGTAGCCGCTATCGAACATCAACTGCACCTGCGTCACGGGAATGGTGTGGCGCTCGGCCAGCACCACTTCGATGCCGTTCTTCAGCTTGCCGCGCTGCAGTTCGGGAAAGCTCAGGCTCGGGAACTGGGTGGTTTCCGGCACGCCGGTGCTGCGGTCCACCGCGCTCTTGGCAACCTTGAACTTGCTCTCGGCGCTGGCGGGCAGTTTGGCCGCCGGCTTGCCTTCGGCGGCCGGCAGGGCGACGACGGCCTTGTCTTCGGCCTCGGGGTCGAAACCTTCGTCGGCGGGCAGCACGGTCAGCAGGTAATCGCCCTTGCCGAACCAGGTCTGCGCAGCTTTCTGCACGCTGGCCGGGGTCGCCGCCGCGCCGCGCTCCAGATCCTTGCGGTAGGCGCCCGGGTCGCCGCGATAGACCTGGCCCTCGGCCAGGATCACGGCCTTGCCGCCGAAGCCGCCAACCTTCTCCAGGCCGCGCACGAAGCCGGCGCGGAACGCCACCTGCGCGCGCTGCAGTTCGTCGGCGGTCGGGCCTTGCGCCAGGAACTTCTGCAGTTCATCTGCAATCGCCGCCTCGACCTTGGCCGGGTCGACGCCGTCCTTGACGTCGGCCTCGATCTGCAGCTGGCTGGCCAGCGCGAACGGCTGGATCGACGCGGACACGTCGTCCACCAGATTGTCCTGGTAGACCAGGCGCTGGTACAGGCGCGAGGTCTTGCCGCCGCCGAGCACGGTGGTGGCCAGGTCCAGCGAGATCGCATCGTCGGTGCCCAGCTGCGGCGCTACCCAGGTGCGGTAGATGCGCGGCTGCGAGACGTGGTCGTGCTGGACGCCGCGGGTCTGCTTGGGCAGCGCGGTGATCCACGGCTGCTGGCGCGGCACCGGCTTGCCGGCCGGAATGTCGCCGAAGAACTTCTCGGCCTTGGCCTTGGCTTCGGCCACGGTGATGTCGCCGGCCAGCACCAGGGTGGTGTTGGCAGCGCCGTAGTTGTCGGTGAACCACTTCTTGACGTCGGCCAGCGAGGCCGCATCCAGGTCCGCCATCGAGCCGATGGTGTTGTGCTGGTAGGGATGGTTGGCCGGGAACACGTTGGACAGGATGTTCTGGTCAACGCGGCCGTACGGGCGGTTCTCGCCCTGGCGCTTCTCGTTCTGGACCACGCCGCGCTGGGTGTCCAGCTCGGCCTGGCCGATCGCGCCGAGCAGGTGGCCCATGCGGTCGGATTCCATCCACAGCGCCGTATCCACCGCGGTGGTCGGCACGGTCTCGAAGTAGTTGGTGCGGTCGAACCAGGTGGTGCCGTTCTGGTCGGTGGCACCGACCTTCTCGAACGGTTGGAAGAAGGTGCCCTTGTGGTTCTCCGAGCCGGAGAACATCAGGTGCTCGAACAGGTGGGCAAAGCCGGTGCGGCCTTCGGGCTCGTCGCCCGAACCGATGTGGTACCAGATGCTGACCGCCACTACCGGCGCCTTGTGGTCCTCGTGCACCACGACCGTCAGGCCGTTGGGCAGGGTGAAGCGGGTATAGGCGATGTCCGGGATGCCGGCCTCGGCGGTGCGGGTCTTGGCCAGCGAATCGGGAGCGGCGAAGGCGTTCGGCGTGGCGAGCCCGGCGCCGGCGGCGAGGGCGCCGGCAATCAACAGCGAGAGCGGTCGGATCATGAAGTCCTCCTGGACGTAACGAACCGTCGAGGCTAGACGTTCGCGCCGCCGCCGGAAAGTGACCAATGGCAGGGATTTGCAGCCGCCAGACAGGGCCATGGTGCGGCCGGCGGTCACATGGGAAAATCCATGTCCCACGCCTGCCTGCCGCGCTACGTCAGCTGCGCCGACCGCGGCGTGCTCCCGATCGAGCCCCAGGTTGTCCCCCATGTCCTTTCTCCGTAACGAACTGCTGCAGTGGCGCGCGGCGCCCTTGCGCGAACTGCTGGCCGGCGCGGTCGCTACCTTCGCCCTGATCCCAGAGGTCATCGCCTTCGCCGCGGTCGCCGGGGTCGATCCCCAGGTCGGTCTGTTCGCCTCCTTCGTGATCGGTATTGTCATCGCCTTCAGCGGCGGGCGGCCGGCCATGATCTCGGCCGCCGCCGGCTCGGTTGCGCTGGTGGCCGCGCCGCTGGTGGCAGCGCACGGGCTGCCGTACCTGCTTGCCGCCGGTGCCCTGGCGGGCCTGGTGCAGATCGTCTTCGGCCTGTTGCGGCTCGGCGTGCTGATGCGCTTTGTCAGCAGCTCGGTGCGCACCGGCTTCGTCAATGCGCTGGCGGTGTTGATCTTTTCGGCGCAGCTGCCGCATGTGCTCGGTGCCAACCTCGCCACTTGGGCCATGCTCGTGCTCGGCGTGGCGCTGATCTATGGCCTGCCGCGGTTGCGGATTCCTGGCCTGGCCGCTATTCCCTCCCCGCTGCTGTGCGTGGGCCTGCTCACTGCGGCAGCGGTGGCCTTCGAGTTGCCGGTGAAGACCGTCGCCGATCTCGGTCGCCTGCCCGACGCGCTGCCGCAGTGGCAATGGCTTGGCGTGCCGATGTCGTGGGAGACGCTGCGAATCATTGCCGGGCCGGCGCTGGCCATCGCCATGGTTGGCCTGCTCGAATCGATGATGACCGCGCGCGTGGTCGATGAACTCACCGATACCCCGAGCAGCAAGAACCGCGAATGCACCGGCCTGGGCCTGGCCAATATCGCCGCCAGCCTGTTTGGTGGAATCGCCGGCTGCGGCATGATCGGCCAGACCGTGGGCAACGTGAAATACGGTGGCCGCGGGCGCCTGTCCACGTTGTTCGCCGGGGTGCTGCTGCTGGTCCTGATGGTGCTGCTGCGGCCGTGGGTGGCGAAGGTGCCGGTGGTGGCATTGGTGGCGGTGATGGTGATGGTCTCGGTGGAGACCTTCGACTGGCGCTCGCTGCACCAGCTGGTGCGGCATCCGCGCACCTCTTCGGCAGTGATGCTGGTCACCGTGGCGGTTACCCTGGCCACCCACAACCTGGCGGCCGGTGTCGGCGTCGGGGTGCTGCTCAGCGGCGTGTTCTTCGCCTTCAAGGTCGCGCGCCTGCTGCGGGTGGAGAGCACCGAGACCGGCGAGGTCCACGTCTGGACGGTAAGCGGCCAGGTCTTCTTCGCCTCGGCCGACGCGTTCCTCGACGCCTTCGATCCACGCCAGGTAACAGCCAGCAAAGTCCGCATCGACGTCAGCCGCGCGCATTTCTGGGACATCACCGCTGCCGCGGCGCTGGACCAGGCGGTGCAACGCCTGCGCCACCACGTACTGGAGGTGCGTGTCTCGGGCCTGGACGCCAACAGCCGCCGCCTGTTGGCGCGGGTGGGCAAGGACGAAGGTTTGGAACCGGCCTTATAAGAGGCGCTCGCCCCAGGACCCACCCTGCGGGAGGAATGGTAGGAGCGGCTTCAGCCGCGAGCGGAGATCTCGAGCGACCTGCGACCCTTCGGGGTTCGGAAATTGTCGGGGCTGAAGCCCCTCCTACAGTACCGCGCTGCATCCCCTCCCAAAAGTCACATGCCAGCGTCGTGCCGGCCTGCCTACACTCGACGGGTTTCCAATTCTTCGAGGTGCACGGTGAAGCGAGTCGCAGTAGGTATCCTGGCGTTGTCGGTATCGAGCGCCCTGTTCGCGGCCACGCCGCAGTTCGATGGCCAGCGCATTTCCCGGGACGTGAAGGAATTGGCGTCCGACGCCTATGAAGGCCGGGGCCCGGCCACGGCCGGTGAAGAAAAGACCATTGCCTACCTCAGCCAGCAGTTCCAGGCTGCCGGCCTGCAGCCGGGCGGCGACCTCAAGGACGGCAAGCGCCTGTGGACCCAGGCCGTGCCGCTGCGCAAGGCCGATATCGTCGGCGCGCCGAGCCTGGCCCTGGACCTCAACGGCAAGCGCCAGCCGCTGACGCAGGGCAAGGAGATCGCCGTCCGCGCCGCGCTGGATGGTTCCAGCGACGTGGACGTGGCCAATGCACCGCTGGTGTTTGTCGGCTACGGCGTCAACGCACCTGAGCGCAAGTGGGACGACTTCAAGGGCGTGGACCTGAAAGGCAAGATCGCCGTGGTCCTGATCAACGACCCGGATTTCGAGAGCGGCCGCGGCGACTTCGACGGCAAGGGCATGACCTATTACGGCCGTTGGACCTACAAATACGAGGAAGGCGCGCGCCAGGGAGCGCTGGGTGTGCTGGTCGTGCACGAAACCGCACCGGCTTCCTACGGCTGGGCGACCGTGGCCAGCTCCAATACCAACACCATGTTCGACGTGGTCCGCGACCAGCCGGCTTCGGTGCACCCGAAGATCGAAGGCTGGATCCAGCGCGATCTCGCAGAGCAATTGTTCAAGCAGTCCGGCCTGGACTTCGAGACCCTCAAGCAGCAGGCGCAATCGCGCAGTTTCAAGCCGGTGGAGCTGAAGGGCGAAGGCCTGAGCGCACGCTATGCGGTCAACAGCGAAGTCATCACCTCGCACAATGTCGTCGCCCGCCTGGAAGGCAGCAAGCAGCCAGACCAGACCCTGGTCTATAGCGCGCACTGGGACCACATCGGCGTCGGCAAGCCGGACGCCAATGGCGACACCATCTTCAATGGCGCGCTCGACAACGCCAGCGGCACGGCGGCGCTGCTGGAGCTGGCGCGGGGCTTCGCCTCCGGGCCGCGGCCGCAGCGCTCGGTCGTGTTCCTGGCCGTCACCGCTGAAGAGAAGGGCCTGCTCGGCTCGGAGTACTACGCTTCCAAGCCGCTGTATCCGCTGGAGAAGACCGTAGCAGTCATCAACATGGACGGCATGAGCCCGGCCGTGCCCTCGCGCGACTTCGGCATCTACGGCACCGCCAAGCTTGAACTGCTCGACGACCTCAAGGCCGTGGCCGGCAAGCGCGGGCTGCGCTACACCCCGGACCCGAAACCGGAAGCCGGCTACTTCTTCCGCTCGGACCATTTCTCCTTCGCCAAGCGCGGTGTGCCGGCGCTGTCGTACTCGGCAGGCCAGGATTGGGAAGTCGGCGGCGTGGCCGCCGGCAAGGCCGCCTCGGACGACTACACCGCCAAGCGCTACCACCAGCAGGGCGACCGGTGGCAGCCGGACTGGACCTTCGCTGGCGCCTCGCGTGATCTCTCGATCCTCTACACCCTGGGCATGCAGCTGGCCGATTCGCAGCAGTGGCCGAACTGGAGCGCGGATTCGGAATTCCGCGCGACCCGCGACACCAGCGCGGCGCAGCGGAAGTAAGTCGACAGGACGCAGGGCCGCCGTGAGGGCGGCCCTGCCTGTTTCCGCATCGCCGCTTGTCCAACCGGTGGCCAGTGCCTAGGATCTCCCGCAGGCAACGTTGATTGGCCCTTGGGCTTCGTGGAGATGGCGCATGACCGGAGCGGCTTCAAAGCAGCCAAAGGCTACGATGGCCGGCTCGGCATCTCCGAAAATCCTTGCCGGCGGCAACCCACAGATTCCCATGGGCGAAGGCGATGCCCCGGTCCAGGCCTATATCGCGGCCATCCCCGATTGGAAGCAGGCCGTCGCGCGCCATCTTGATGCGTTGATCGGCCGCAGCGTGCCCGACGTCCGCAAGGCGGTGAAGTGGAATTCGCCCTTCTACGGGCCGGCCGGTGGCGGCTGGTTCCTCAGTTTCCATTGTTGCCAACGTTACTTGAAGGTGGCGTTCTTCCGCGGCACTTCGTTGCAGCCCATGCCGCCGGTTGCGTCGAAGCAGCCCGAAGTGCGCTATCTGCATATCCACCAGGGCGATGCCATCGACGATGCCGTTCTCGGCGCCTGGGTGACCCAGGCCAGCGGTTTGCCTGGCGCACGCATGTGATTGTTCGTTGCTCAAAGGACCGACCATGAGCCCAGCCATTGCCAAGAAGACCGTGACCAAGAGGGCGGCCAGGAAGGCACCGGCCAATCCTGCCGCGCAGGAAGACGCCAGCGCCCACATCGACGCGCGCATCGCCGAGTTGGGCGATTGGCGCGGCGAGGCGCTGGCACATATGCGCGCACTGATCCATGCCGCCGATCCGGATGTGGTCGAAGAAGTGAAGTGGCGCGGCACGCCGGTGTGGTCGCACGGCGGCATCCTGTGCACCGGCGAGAGCTACAAGGACAAGATCAAGTTGACCTTTGCCAAGGGCGCCTCGTTGCCGGACCCGAAGGGCTTGTTCAATTCGAGCCTGGAAGGCAACACGCGCAGGGTCCTGGATATTTTCGAGGGCGACCAGGTGAACGCTACGGCGTTCAAGGCGTTGATCCGCGCAGCGGTGCTGGCCAACGCCAAGAAGCGGTAAGGCCTCGCAACGCTAGCTGGCTTCGCGCACCGCCGGGACGCGCTCGCAGCTCACGCCCAAGGCCTGCAGCGCCGTGGCCAATGCACCGCCGAAGGCGTCGTCGAAGCCGCCCGCGCGCAGACACACCACTCGCTGGCCAGCCTGTGCACGGCGCGCCAGCAAGGCGGCCGCGTTCTCTTCCGCGCCCACTTGTTCCTGCGGCGCATCGCGCCGGGCCATCACCAGGACCGCGTCAGCTACCTCGCCCACCACCATGATGTGGTCGGCCTGGTTCAACAGGCGCAGGGCGCGAAGGGTCAGCAGGTCCGCTTGCGCGGCGTGGCAGCCGACCAGCGCCACGTGCCCGGCATCATCGGATTGCGGACCCGCCAGGCTGGCCAGCAGGGCACTTTCTGCAGCCGCCAAGTCGCCTGCGCGCACCCAGGCCGACAGTGGCCCGTCGAGCATGTGGTCGAACCAGCGCCGCCGCATGGCCGGCTCGGGCAGTGCGCTGCGGATCGCCGCCCGATGCTGTTCGAACAATGTCGCCAGCGGGCCCAATGAAGGCTCCAGCAGCGTTTCCAGGCGTTCGCGCAGGCGCCGCGCCAGCATGGGTGCCGCGCCTGCCGAGGAGATGGCGATCTGCAATGGCGCGCGGTCGATCACCGCCGGCACCTGGTAGGTCGAACGTGCGGCATCGTCGACCACGTTGACCCAGCGATGTCGCGCAGACGCAGCTTCGGCCACGCGCTGGTTCAGCGCCTCGTCGTCGGTGGCGGCCACTGCCAGCCAGGCGTCGTCCATCCAGGTTGGGTCGAAGGGGCCCTCCAGGCGTTCCACCCGGCCCTGTGCCAGCAGTGCCAGCAAGGCTGGCGACCAGTGATGCGCGTGCACGCGCACGCGCGCGCCGGCGTGCAGCAGCGCCTGCACCTTGCGTGTGGCGACCTCGCCGGCACCCACCACCAGCACGGCGCGCTCACTCAAGCCGACGAACATCGGGAACAACGGCATGCCGTCTCCAGTCAGGGCAGGGGGTCTCGCAAGGACTGATGTTGCATGGCAACATCGGGCTCTGTCCACGTGCAGGTTCGCCATGCGGGTCCTCCTGGTCAACGATACCGACAAGCCCATCGGCGAACTGCGCCAGGCCCTGGTGTCGGCCGGCTACGAGGTGCTGGCGGAAGTGGCGGGGACCTCGGCGCTGCTGCGCGCAGTGGAAACCGGCCAGCCGGACGTGGTCATCATCGACGTCGACTCGCCCTCGCGCGACACGCTCGAACAACTGGCCACGCTGCACAGTCACGCTCCGCGCCCGGTGGTGATGTTTTCCGGCAATGGCGAGGACGCCCTGATCCGGGCCGCGGTGGGAGTCGGGGTCACCGCGTATGTAGTCGATGGACTCTCGCCGGCGCGGCTGGCGCCGATCGTGCAGGTCGCGCTGGCGCGATTCGAGCAGGAAGCGGGCATGCGCAAGCGCCTGGGCGAGGTGCAGCAGGCGCTTGAGGACCGCAAGCTGGTTGAGCGCGCCAAGGGCGTGCTGATGAGTCGCCGCGGCCTGAGTGAAGCTGACGCGTACGCCGCTTTGCGCCAACAGGCCATGAAGCAGGGGCTGAAGCTGGGCGAGGTGGCACGTCGGATCGTGGACATGGCCGAACTGTGGGGATGAGGAGATGACGCAACCAGAGACTGCGCTGGCGGTCGCCTACATGCCGCTGATCGATTGCGCGCCGTTGGTCGCAGCCAGCCGGCTGGGGCTGGATCGCGCGCACGGCCTGCGGTTGGAACTGCGCCGCCAGGCCTCCTGGGCCGCGGTGCGCGACCGCTTGCTCAGTGGCGAAGTACAGGCCGCGCATCTGCCGGCCAGCATGGTTCTTGGCATCGACCTGGGGATTGCCGGTCCCGGCGCGCCGATGGCGTGGTTGCTCACGCTCAACCAGAACGGCCAGGCCA
Organism: Stenotrophomonas sp.; assembly: GCA_035539015.1. Lineage (GTDB taxonomy): Bacteria > Pseudomonadota > Gammaproteobacteria > Xanthomonadales > Xanthomonadaceae > Stenotrophomonas_A. The sequence continues at coordinate 10,769 of DATLJF010000322.1, forward strand.
TCACCCTGGCCAACGCCCTGGCCGATGCCCTGGCTGCAGGCCAACCATTGCCACAGGCGCTGTCGACGCTGCGGCGGCGCCCGCGCCTGGCGCAGACCTTTCCGACCGGCACCCACGCGCTGTGGCTCTACTACTGGTTGGCGCGCGCCGGTGTCGATCCGATGAAGGAGATTGACGCGCTGACGCTGCCGCCGCCGGAAATGCCGGCAGCGCTGGCCGATGGCGACATCGATGGCTTTTGCAGCGGCGAGCCCTGGGCATCGGTCGCAGAGGCACGCCGCAGTGGCAAGCGGGTGATCCGCAGCGGCGCGATCTGGCCAGGCCATCCGGAAAAAGCGCTGGCCTGCCGGCGTGACCTGGCGGCGCTGCAACCGGAACTGGTGGAGGCGCTCACCGCCTGCGTGCTGTCTGCCTGCCGCTGGCTGGACGAATCGACTGCCCACCGTCGCCAGTGCGCGGCGTGGCTGTCGGCGCCGGAGGTTATCGGCGCACCCGAGGAGCAGCTGGCGGCTTGCCTGGGCGATGACCCTGCCGACCCGCAGGCGCTGGCGTTCCACCGCGACGGCAACGTCAACCTGCCATGGTTGTCCGATGGCGAATGGTTCGCCAGCCAGTTCGTGCGCTGGGGATGGTGTCCGGCCGAGGCGATGCAGCCCGGGCGCCTGCAACAAATCCATCGGCTGCAAGGCTACCGGCAGGTAGCGGCCGGCATCGGCGTGGACGTCCCGCTCAGCGACCGTCGCGCCACGCCGCCGAGCCAGTAGCGCACGGTTGCCCGCACTATTGCGGTGCACAACGGGCGTGCAGTCGCACGCAATCGGGGCGCGGCTGGATCAAGTGGCACGGCCAACCCAACAACGCTGCGAGCCGCATCGCGTTGTCGATCAGTGACTTGCGCGGACGGTGAAGCCAGGCGTTGGGCTTGGCACGACCCTTGCGTAGTCTCCCGCGGGGGCAACGGCGTTCCCGCACAACACGTACACGACGCAGCAGGCCAACGGCGGTCGGCTGCATCAGGACAAAGGCGTCCTTCCGGGTAACCGGAGGGGCGCTTTTTTTTCGCCAACGCACCGCGGAGATGGATGCATGAATCGTTCGTTCTGGCGATCCGGTCACACCCCGACGTTGTTCGCCTCGTTCCTCTATTTCGACCTGAGTTTCATGGTCTGGTATTTGCTCGGGCCGCTGCAGGTGCAGATCGCCGAGGCCTTGGCGCTGGATACGCAGCAGCGCGCCCTGATGGTCGCCGTGCCCATCCTGTGTGGCGCGGTGTTGCGGCTATTCCTGGGCATGCTGGCCGACCGTATCGGCGCCAAGCGTGCTGGCCTGCTGGCGCAATGGGTGGTGATCGCCAGCTTGCTGGCAGCCTGGCACTGGGGCATCGGTTCGTTCGCCCAGGTGCTGCTGCTGGGCGCCTTGCTCGGCGTGGCGGGGGCCTCGTTCGCGATCGCCCTGCCGCTGGCGTCGCGCTGGTATCCGCCGCAGCACCAGGGCACTGCGATGGGGATCGCCGGAGCCGGCAACTCCGGCACCGTATTGGCTGCGCTGTTTGCGCCCATGTTGGCCACCGCATTCGGTTACCGCAACGTGTTCGGCCTGGCCTGCTTGCCATTGTTGGTGGCACTGCTGGTGTTCGCGCTGGCCGCACGCGAAGCGCCCGGCGTGGTGCCGAAGAAGCGCTGGGCCGACTACGGGCGAGTGCTGGTCGGCAACCGCGATTCCTGGCGCTTCATGTTCTTCTACGCGATCACCTTCGGCGGCTTCGCCGGATTCGCCAGCGCCTTGCCGGGCTACTTCCACGACCAATTCGGATTCGATGCGCGCAGCGCCGGCTGGGCAACTGCAGCCTGTGTGTTGGCCGGCTCAGTGATGCGCCCGGTGGGCGGCGTCATCGCCGATCGTATCGGTGGCACGCGCTCGCTACTGGCGGTGTACCTGGCGGTGGCCCTGTTCGTTGGCGCCGCGGCCAGCGGGGTTGGCGGCGCCAGCGCCACCCTGGCCTTGTTCGTGCTGACCTTGCTGTTCCTGGGTGCCGGCAATGGCGCGGTGTTCCAGTTGGTCCCGCAGCGCTTTGGTGCCGAGATCGGCGTGGTGACCGGGTTGATCGGTATGGCCGGCGGCCTGGGCGGCTTTGCTCTGGCGGCCAGCCTCGGCGTGATCAAGCAGCACACCGGCAGCTATGCGCCCGGCCTGTGGCTATTCACCGGCTGCGCGCTGGCGGCGTGGGCCTGGTTGGCGGGGGTGCGCCACGAGTGGCGCAGCCGCTGGGCCGCCGCTGGCGCGGCGCGGGTTTGAGGAGAGATGCCCATGCAGACTCCCAAGCTCGTCGTTATTGGCAATGGCATGGCCGGCATCCGCACGGTCGAAGAACTGCTCAAGCTTGCGCCCGCCATGTACGACATCACCGTGTTCGGCGCCGAGCCGCATCCGAACTACAACCGCATCCTGCTTTCGCCGGTACTGGCGGGCGAACAGGAATTCGAGGACATCGTCCTCAACCCGCTGTCCTGGTACCAGGAACACGGCATCCGCCTGCACCTGGGCAAGGCGGTAGCGCGCATCGACCGCGTACGCCGGCGCGTGATTGCCGCCGATGGCACCGAGGCCGAGTACGACCGCCTGCTGATCGCGACCGGCTCGCAGCCCTTCGTGCTGCCGATTCCCGGCAATGACCTGGCGGGCGTGATCGGCTATCGCGATATCCGCGACACCCGCACGATGATCGAGACGGCGCGGCACAAGCGCCATGCGGTGGTGATCGGCGGTGGCCTGCTCGGTTTGGAAGCAGCCAATGGCCTGGCCGCGCGCGGGATGGAGGTCACCGTGGTTCATCTCGCCGGCTGGCTGCTGGAGCGCCAGCTCGACCCGGTGGCGGCGGGACTGTTGGAGAAATCGCTGCAAGCGCGCGGCCTGCGCTTCCGCCTGGCGGCGTCGACCAGCGCGTTGCTCGGCAATGCCGACAGCGAGGTCACCGGCGTGCGTCTGGCCGATGGCAGCGAGATCCCGGCCGACCTGGTGGTGATGGCTGCCGGGATACGGCCAGATACGCGCCTGGCCGAAGAAGCAGGCATCCACTGCGCGCGCGGCATCGTCGTCAACGACAGCCTGCAGACCTTCGATCCACGGGTGTATGCGGTCGGCGAATGCGCTAACCATCGCGGCACCGCCTACGGCCTGGTGGCGCCACTGTTCGAGCAGGCCAAGGTCTGCGCCAACCACTTGGCGCAGCTGGGAATCGGCATTTATCGCGGTTCGGTGCCTTCGACCAAGCTCAAGGTGACCGGCATCGATCTGTTCTCGGCCGGAGAGTTCATGGGGGGCGGTGGCAGCGAGGAAATCGTGTTGTCCGACCCGGCCGCCGGCGTCTACAAGAAGCTGGTGATCCGCGACGACCGCCTGGTCGGTGCCTGCCTGTATGGCGACACCGCCGATGGCGGCTGGTATTTCAAGTTGCTCAAGGAAGGCACGCCGGTGCAATCGCTGCGTGAGCAGCTGATCTTCGGCGAGACCGCACTGGGCGATGCCGGCACCGGCGGCCAGGACCGCGCCAGCGCCATGGCTGCCAGCGATGAAGTCTGCGGCTGCAATGGCGTGTGCAAGGGAACGATCGTGAAGGCGATCACCGAACAGGGCCTGTTTACCGTCGATGAGGTGAAGAAGCAGACCAAGGCGGCCAGTTCCTGCGGTTCGTGCACCGGCCTGGTCGAGCAGCTGCTGATGAACTGCCTGGGCTCCAATTTCCAGGAATCGCCGAAGACCAAGGCCATCT
>DATLJF010000323.1:0-3202 GCA_035539015.1 Stenotrophomonas sp.
ATCGGCGTGGGCCAGATCTCCAACGCGCCGGAAAGCGAACGCCGCGGCTGGGCATGGACGCTGCAGCAGGCGCGCCAGGACGGCAACGCCGAAGCGGTGGCGGAGCTGGAATCGCTGGCGCCGTATGCGCAGGGCAACACACCCGTGCCGCTCGAACAACTGTTCAAGCAGCGCAAGTGGCTCAACCATTACGGCGGCATGGTCTACAACCGCAAGGGCGGCGATGCCGAAGCCGCCGCGCTCAGCCTGGCGCCGGAGTATTCGGATGCGGAAGTGGCCGGGGTCTGGAAAGGCAACGACTTCTCGATGGAGCACTTGCTTTCCGAGGTGTTGACGCTGGACATGAGCCAGGCGCGCGAGTTCAAGGTGCCGGTGTTCCTGTTCCTGGGCCGGCACGACCATAACGTGTCTTCGGAAGTGGCCGCGGAGTGGTTTGCCTCGGTGCGGGCGCCGAAGAAGCAGGTGGTCTGGTTCGAGCAGTCGGCCCATGAGGTGATGAACGAGGAGCCGGGCAAGACCTTGCTCACGTTGGTGGAGCAGGTGCGACCGATTGCCGAGCAGGCGGGCGACGTGGCGCCGTAAGCGCTGGCGGGTTACTCCGCCACGCTGGGCCGGTGCTTGGCCAACTGCAGCAGATAGCGCTCCCGCCCATCGGGATCGCGCACGCCAAACACCTGGCCAAAAGGCAGCGCACGCAGCGGCAGCGTGACTTCCGTGCGTGCGGATATCTCGCCCAGCGCCTGCTCGATATCGTCCACCAGCCAATACAGCTCGCAGCGATCACCGCCGCCCATCGGGGCGTCGCTGGCCACGGCGAAGGTCTCGAATTGCACGAAAGTGGGATGGCGGCGCTGCACCTGCAAGCCCAGCACCTGGGTATAGAAGTTGACCGACGCGTCGATGTCCTGGACATACTCGACGATGAAACCGAACTTGGCCGCTGTAGTCATGGGGTTGCTCTTATAGGTTGTGTTGAAGGTCTCAGGCCTGCACCTGGACGGCGGGCACCATGCCCACCTCGTCGCAGTAGCGCAGGTAGTCGGCGATGCGGTCTGCGGTAGTGATGCGGCGGCCTGCTTCCCCTTTCATGCCGAGGTACTCCACCGTCCCCAGCACCACGACGAACAGCACCAGCGGTGTGTCGCCGATGGCTTCCCACCAGTCGATGTTGCCGTCGAACTCGTGCACGTAGTCGCCCTCGCCCACCACCTCGCCGGTGCACAGGCGGCGCTCGCCCTGCAGGTTGTAGGCGTGCACCTCGCCGTCGTGGCGATGCAGGCCCAGGCGGGTGCCCGGGGCCAGGCGCATCAGCTCGACCCAACCGCGGTTGTCGTTGAGGAAGCGCAGCGGCCGCGACCATTTGCCCGGTCCTTCGGGAATCCAGAGGCCGTCTTCGGCGGAGGGAGTGTGCTGGTGGCGTGCGTTGATCATGCGGCCGGCCTGGTGTGTGCGAGCGCTGATGATGGCTGCACCCGCGGCACCCCGGCAGGCCACTTCTGCGCGAAAGCGGGGAGCCAGTTCGGGTAACGCTCAGCGCGCCAGGGCTTGGGCCAGCCGCGCCAACGCCGGGCGGATCAGCTCGACGTCGATCACGCTAAAGCCAAACACCACCATCGCCGGCGCATCGGCCTGCATCGAGTACTCGGCGACCGAGGTCGCCCCCGGCACGTGACGATGCAAGGCTTCGACCAGCAGGCGCGGATCGACACCGGGGCGGATCCGCGCCGCCAGATGCAGGCCGGCCACGGCGGGCACCGGCGTGAGCCAGCGGGCCAGGTCCGCCTGCAGCCCATCGAGAATGGCCTGGCGCCGCGCCGCGTAGATCGGCGTCATCCGCCGCACGTGGCGCGCGAGGTGGCCTTCGCGGATAAACGCCGCCAACGCTTCCTGCAGTGGTGCCGGCGCATGCGACTGGCCCATGCGCTTGACCGCCAGCAAGGGCGCGCGTGCCCAGGCCGGCACCACGGCAAAGCCGGTGTCCGCCGCCGGGAACAGGCTCTTGGAGAAGGTGCCCACGTAGAAGACGCGGGCATCGCGATCCAGCGTCTGCAAGGCGTCCAACGGCCGGCCACCGTAGCGGAACTCGCCGTCGTAATCGTCTTCGATCACCACGGCGTCATGGGCGCGCGCATGCGCCAGCAGCGCGGTGCGCCGCGACAGCGACAACGCCACGCCCGTGGGCGATTGGTGCGATGGCGTCACGCAGATCACGCGCACATCGTCCGGCAAGGCGTCCACGCGCAGCCCGTCCTCGTCCACCGGTACCGGCACCAGCACCGCGCCGGCGGCCTGGAAGGCATGTCGCAGCGGCGGATAACCGGGCTCCTCGACCGCCACCTTGGTTACCCCTGGCGTCACCAGCAAGCGCGCGAGCAAGTCGAAGGCCTGCTGCGCCCCGGAGGTCACCACCACGTCTTCGCCACTACAGGCGACCGCGCGGGCAAACGCGACGTGCTCGGCGATCGCCTCGCGCAATGCCGGCACGCCGACCAGCGGCGGATAGCCGAACGGCTGCTTCGACCACTGGCGCCAGGCACGCGTCATCAGCCGGCGCCATTCTTCATGCGGAAAGTACAGGTGTTCGGGAACGCCCAGGCGGAAGCTGCGCGCGGGTAACGGCCGGCCCGGGCCGTGCACCGGTGGCAGCTCACGCCAGGCCGGCGCCAGCAATTCCGGGCGCGTGCGCGGCACCGACGGGGCCGCCTTCGCAAACGCACGCCGCGCGGCGATATCGGCGACCACCGCGCAGGCGCCCTTGCGCGGCAACACGTAGCCTTCGGCGATCAACAAATCGTAGGCGGCCACCACCGTGTTGCGCGCAATGCCCAGCGCATCGGCGGCGCGGCGCGAGGCCGGCAGTGCGCTGCCGGCCGCCAGGCGGCCATCGATAATCGCCGCGCGCAGTTGCCGGTGCAGCGCATCGGTCAGCTGCCCGCCAGCGCTGGGAAGATCCAGCGGCACGGCGAAAACTGGCTCCCTGTTCCTGGCCGATACTGGACTCATTGGGGAGCCATGGTTGGCGCACGATGGCGTCGAGTCAATCCCCTGGAGTCCGCCATGGGCCACCCCATCTGCGAAACCTGCGGTACCCAGTTCGCCGATTCCCCCGCCCCGCCCGCCGCCTGCCCCGTCTGCACCGACGAGCGCCAATACGTGGGCTGGAACGGCCAGACCTGGACCACGCACGAGCAACTCGCCGCCC
>DATLJF010000324.1:0-4002 GCA_035539015.1 Stenotrophomonas sp.
GCTCGTCGCGCTGGGTCGCGTGGTAGTGCAGGATGATGAAGTCGCGGATGTGCTCCATCTCCTTGCGGCTGACCTCGTTGTAGAGCTCGCGCAGCGATTCTTCCTTGCCGTCCACCGGGAACAACTGCAGCAGCCGCACCACTGCCGAGATGGTCAGGTGAATGCTGGTCGATTCCAGCGGCTCGATGAAGCCGCTGGCCAGGCCCAGTGCCACGACGTTGCGGTTCCAGGCCTTGAGCCGACGCCCGGAGCGGAACGGCACCAGCCAGGGATCCTTGATCGGCGGCGCACCGACATCGCGCAACAGCTTGGCGCGCGCCTCGTCGTCGGACATATGCTTGCTGGAGAACACCAGGCCGCAGCCGACGCGGTGCTGCAGCGCGATGTGCCAGCGCCAGCCCGCCTCGTGGGCAATGGCACGGGTGTACGGCACCGGCGGGCCGACCGCCTCGGTCTGCACTGCCACGGCGCGATCGCTCGGCAGCCACTGGTGCCAATCCTCGTAACCGGTGTGCAAGGTCTGCTCGGTCAGCAGCCCGCGAAAACCGGTGCAATCGATGAACAAGTCGCCTTCCAGGCGCTGGCCGTCTTCCAATAGCAGCGCACTTACATCGCCGGTATGCGGATCCTGCTCCACCTGCTGGATCTTGCCCTCGACCCGCTTGAGCCCCTGCGCCTCGGCACGGGCACGCAGGAAGCGCGCGTACAGGCTGGCATCGAAGTGGTAGGAATAGTTGACCTGCGGCTGGGTCTGCAGCGAGAAGCGGTCATCGCGCGAGGCCAGGGTTTCCAGGCAGTAATCGCCCAGCTCCGATGACATGCCGCGGCGCTTGCTCTCCATCCAGTAATGGTGGAAATGGGTGACCAGGGTGTTCTGCCCGGTCATGCCGAACGGGTGGATGTAGCGCTCGCCCGGGCGGCGCCAGTTCTCGAACGAGATCGAGAGCTTGAACGTGCCGGCGACCGCACGCAGGAACTCGCGCTCGTCGATGTTGAGGAAGTGGTGGAAGGCACGGATCGGCGGCACCGTCGATTCGCCAACGCCGACGGTTCCGATCTGCTCGGATTCCACCAGCGTGATCTCCAGTTCCTTGCCGAACTGATGCGACAACGCGCAGCCAGCGATCCAGCCCGCCGTGCCGCCGCCTGCAATCACGACCTTGCGAATGCGTCCCTTGTCCACGCTCTTCCCCTCTGCTGCGAATGCGATGCCGGGGCCACGGCCCCTCAGCGATTGAGTCTGGCGATGAGCATCGCGCGTAGTTGCCGCGCCATGGTCTCGTCGATCGGTGCCAGTGCCTGGCGCGCCTGTGGTGGCAAGTGTTCGCCGGCGCGCGCCGGATCGCCGAACACGTAGTAGTCGAACATCGCGCGCCAGGCGCGCTTCTCCGCTTCGGGCCGGTCACGGATCGACCACATCGCGTGGTACAGCGCCTGGCCAGGCGCGGGAATCCACGCCGGCATGCTCCCCCACCAGTAATTGACCAACACGTTGAACGGCGCCAGCCCTTGGACGTGGTGCCACCACATGCTGGGGATGAACAACGCGTCGCCCGGTTCAAGCACGGTGGTGCGGCCCGCGGCCAGCGCCTGCTCGAACTCGGGGAAGCGCGCCAGGTCCGGCGCGTCGAAATCGACCAGGCTGACCGCCTGGCCGCCGGGGGTCAGTTCCAACGGCCCGGGATACAGGTGTTTCACTTGCTCGGGCGGAAACAGGGTGAAGCGACGCCGCCCCACCGTGCAGCAGGCGATGTTGTTGGGCACATCGTGGTGGCACGAGGCCGTGACCCGGTTGCCGATCCAGATGCTCGGCGGTACCTGCAGGCCATGGCCGGCGAAATCGAGATCGTTGTTCGCGCGCAAGCCCGGCAGGCTGTCGTCTATCAACAGCGAAGCCAGGTAGTAGGTCGGCGGCGCAGTATCGGCCAGGTGCGCGGCGATCTCGTCTAGCACCTGGCTCACGCTGCCACGTCGCACTTCGAAGTTGAGCGCGGTGTAGTCCTCGTTGTAGAACGGCCGCCCGGCAATCGCCGGGGGGCCATACGAGTACGGCACGGCCTTGCCCTGGTCGAAGCCGTGCAGGTACGCCATCGCTTCGGCGGTACCGCCTCGCGCCGCCTGGACCAGGCCCCAGTCCGCCGCCACGCCGCGCAGCACCACCGGTTCGGCGGCAGCCACCAGCGCATCCAACGGCAACGCGCCTGGCTTGCAGTCGCTCAGCTCACGAATGGGCGCCAGGCTGGCCATGCCACTCAGGCAGCCTGGCCCGCCGCGTCGGACTGGCGCAGGCGACGCTGCTTCTCGGCCATCAATCGGCGCACGTTGTGCTGCGAAGACAGCAGCAAATAAATGCCCTCCAGGTAACCGGCCTGGTGCAGGCGGTGCAGGGCCTCGGCATCCAGCGCAGCCAGGCGCTCGCGATCGACGCCATGCAGGCCGGTGAGGTTGACCGCATTCTTCTCATCAAGCTGGATGTCGATGCGCAACGGCTGCAGCACGCCCGCCGCCTCGAGCGCGGCGAACATGGCCTTGCCGCCCTCGGCACCGTCGCGGATGCCGCGCAGCACGGTAATGATGTGGTCCAGGTACGGCGTGTTGCCGCCCTGTGGCAGGAATACGCGCTCGCCCTCGGTGAAGCTGACGCGCGGGTGGTCCAGGTCGACATGGATCACCGGCACCGTGGTGCGCTGGCCGTCCACGTCCTGCTCCTGGAAGCCGATCAGGAACGGGCCCTTGGCGACGATGCCCGGCACGTAGCCGGCGTTCCAGCGGCCTTCCTGCAGGAACAGGTTCTCCTTGCCCTCGAACCCAAGCAGGGCAACCGAATGATATTCGCCGGTGCTGTCGTCCTTGCGCAGGAACAGCGGGTACTCACGCTGCATCTCCGCAAATTCGGTTGGAAAGGCCGGGATCAGGCCGGTGTCGTCGCCAAATTCCGGGCCAAAGCGCATCACCACGCGCAAATCCTGGTGCGCGACGTTGTTCAACAATTCGTATCGAGCCATTTCTCATCCAACAGCAGATCGGGATCCGGTGCGTGGGCGCTTCCCCCGCCTGCCGGTCCGCCGAACATTGCAGAAATCCAGGCAAGCGGCAAGGCATCCGCCACCGCCCCACCTCGCAAACGACAGGGGATCGCCGGAGAGCGGCGATCCCCTGAATGGCGGGCGCGCGGGTGCGCGCCGCCGGGCTCAGAAGTTGTAGCGCACGCCGAGCGTATAGCGCGGGCTCTGGTCGACCAGCTTGATGATCTGCTTGTCCGAACGACCATGCCAACGGACGTCTTCGCCGGTCAGGTTGACCGCTTCGAAACCCACCGACCAGTTGTCGTTGAACTGGTAGCCGACACTCAGGTCGAACTGATCGTAGGCCTCGACGTAGTACGGATTGCGGTTGGACCCATCCATGTTCGCCGCAATCAGGTACTCATCTCGCCAGTTCCAGGCCAGGCGAGCCGACCAGCCGTACTTTTCGTACATCAGCATCACGTTGGCGGTGTCGCTGAGGCCGAGCAGGGCGAACTGGTCGCGGTCGATCACGTTGTTGTCGAAGCCGACGTCGCCCTGGACGATGGTGTAGTTGGCGAACACGCCGAAGCCGCTCTGGCCGAAGAAGTACTGGCCACCCAGTTCCCAGCCGTGGATCTTGGCCTTGTTCTGGTTGATCGGCTTGTTGACGTCGAACTCATACAACGGGTCGTCCGCTTCGCCCACCAGGTCATACGCGGTTTCCAGCGCCAGGCTCTGCGCCGAGCTGCCGTTGTAGGCACCCAGGCCGCCGGTGGTGGCAGCGTTGCGCAGCATGGCGGTGGCGGCGAACAGCGAGGTGTCGTTGGCCGAACAGGCCGCCGGGTCGTTGCCCGACGCAGTCACCTGGGTGACGCACGCCTGGCTCTGCAGGAACGCCAGGGCCGCCTGTGCATCCGGACCGGAGGTGGGATCGCGCAGGCCGTACATCGTCTCGCGCGAGACCGTGTTGCCGATGAAGTTGTTGACCTGCTTG
>DATLJF010000325.1:0-25377 GCA_035539015.1 Stenotrophomonas sp.
GAAGTCGAATGCCGCCTGCTTGAGATCGTAGTTGCCCAGTTGCACTTCCACTTCGCGCAGCGTCTCCTCGGTGGGGCGCTTGCTGACGAAATTGACCATGCCGCCGGGCGGCATCGCGCCGTAGTTGACCGAGGCCGGGCCCTTGAGAACGTCGATGCGCTCCAGGCCGAACGGTTCGATCCGCGAACCCCCGGTCCAGGCGCCATCGACCATCGCCAGGCCGTCCAGGTAACGGGCCGGGCTGAAGCCGCGGATCATCATCCAGTCGCTGCGGGTGTCTTCACCGTACTGGCCACCGCGAGTGCCGGCGATGTACCACACCGCCTCCTCCACGCCGTGGATGCCGCGATCGCGCATCTGTCGGTCGGTGACGACCGAGATCGACTGCGGGGTCTCCAGGATCGAAGTGTGGGTCTTGGTCGCGGTGCCGCTGTCCTTGGCGATCGGCGCGGTGACCTGGACCGTGTCCAGGGTGCGGGCGTCATCGGCGGCAAGCGCGCTGTTCGAGGCGAGGGCAATGGTGAGGGCAAGCGTGAGGCGGGCGTGTTGCATGAGGGCTCGGGGTCCAGGCGTTGTTGCAGATGAGAACGATTATACTTTGCGGCAGGCCACGGTGCGCACTAGCGACCAAGGCTGGGCCGCGGGCGATAATTCCCACATGTCGATGCCCCGATCCCCGCTTGCCGCCGTGGCCTGGATGCTCGTTGCCGTGGTGAGCTTCTCGGGCATGGATGCCGCGATGAAGCTGCTCTCGACCCAGTATCCGGTGCTGCAGGTCACCTTCCTGCGCGGCGCCGCCTCACTGCCGTTCGTGCTGCTGTGGGTGCTGGCCAGTGCCGGGCCGCGCTCGCTGCTGCCGGTGCGCTGGGGTTTGCACCTGCTGCGCGGGGTGCTGGGGGTCGTGATGATCGCCTGCTTCGTTTTCGCGTTGCAGGAACTGCCGCTATCGACGGCCTATACCCTGTATTTCGTCGCGCCGTTGCTGGTGGCGGCGCTGTCGGTGCCGCTGCTGGGCGAGCGGGTGGGGCCGCGGCGCTGGACGGCGATCGCCATTGGGCTGGTCGGCGTGATCGTGGTGCTGCGCCCCGGCGTGGATGGCCTGATCTCACTGCCGGGCCTGATGGTGCTGGCCGCCGCCACGGCCTATGCCGTCGCGGCGGTGACGGTGAGCTTGCTGACCCGCACCGACACCCCGCAGTCGATGGTGGTGTGGTTCCTGGCGTTGATGGCGCTGGGCGCCGCGGTGCTCGCCGCACCCGGCTGGGTGCCCCTGCGCGCCGAGCACGGCTGGGTGATCGCCGGCATGGGCCTGGCCGGCGCGTTCGGCCAGATCGCCCTGACCCAGGCGTTCCTGCGCGGCGAGGCTTCGATGATCGCGCCGCTGGAATACACCGGGCTGGTCTGGGTGATCGGCTGGGATTGGCTCCTGTGGCGAACGTTGCCCGACGGTTGGACCTGGACCGGCGCGGCGATCATCGTCGCCAGCGGCCTGTACCTGTTGCGGCGCGAGCGCGTGCGCCAGGTGCCACACGCCCGCCAGCTCGACCACCCTTGATGGTCGGGGTGCGCTGCTTTAGAACGAAAAGGAATAACCAGCCCAGGGTTGGCGCGGGCGTGGCCCGCCCGGCGCTGGTAGGCTGCACGCCCCCCAAAGCGGTGTCCGCGCGGTGATCGAGTTCCAGCGTCTGCACAAGTCCTATCAAGTCGGCGGCCGCGCGGTCGCCGCGCTGCAACCGCTCGACCTGACGATCGCGGCCGGCGAGGTGTTCGGCATCATCGGCCATTCCGGCGCGGGCAAGTCCACGCTGATCCGGCTGATCAATCGCCTGGAGGAACCCAGCGGCGGCAAGCTGCTGATCGACGGCGAAGACGTCACCGCGCTCGATGCCGATGGCCTGCGCGCGCTGCGCCGGCGCGTCGGCATGATCTTCCAGCACTTCAACCTGCTGTCCTCGCGCACTGTCGCGGCCAATGTCGCCTTCCCGCTGGAACTGGCGGGTACGCCGCGCGCACAGATCGCCAGCCGCGTGGCCGAGCTGTTGGCACGAGTGGGGCTGCAGGATCACGCCGGGAAGTATCCGGCGCAGCTGTCTGGCGGGCAGAAGCAGCGCGTCGGCATTGCCCGCGCGCTGGCCACCCAGCCACGCATCCTGCTGTGCGACGAGGCGACCAGTGCGCTCGACCCGCAAACCACCGGCGCGGTGCTGCAGCTGCTCTCCGAAATCAATCGCGAGTTGGGCCTGACCATCGTGTTGATCACCCATGAGATGGAAGTGATCCGCCGCGTCTGCGACCGTGTCGCCGTGCTCGATGCCGGCAAGCTGGTGGAGAGCGGGCCGGTCACCCAGGTGTTCCTGCACCCGCAGCATCCCACCACGCGGCGCTTTGTCGCCGAAGCCGAGCACGTGGACGAAGGGGTGCTGCATCGCGATTTCGCCGCGGTCGATGGCCGCATCGTGCGCCTGACATTCCTTGGGGGCGACACCTACGAGCCTCTGCTGGGCCGCATCGCGCGCGAGACCGGGGTCGACTACAACATCCTGTCCGGCCGCATCGACCGCATCAAGGACACGCCGTATGGCCAGCTGACCGTCGCCCTGGTCGGCGGCGACCAGGCCGCGGCCCGGGCCACCTTCGCCGCTGCCGGCGTCACCGTCGAGGAGCTGCGCCCGTGAGCGCCGTACTGATCGCCGCCGCCGATGGCTTCTTCCGCAATCTCGACGCTCGCAAGTGGGCCGACATCGGCCAGGCCACGCTGGATACCTTGCTGATGCTCGGCGGCGCGCTGCCGCTGACGTTGTTGATCGGCCTGCCACTGGGCGTACTGCTGTTCCTCAGCGGCTCACCGCAACTGCGCCGTCGGCCGCTCCTGCATGGCGTGCTCGCGCTGGTGGTGAACCTGTTGCGCTCGGTGCCCTTCATCATCCTGATGATCGCGATGATCCCGCTCACCCTGGCGCTGATGGGGACCTCGCTGGGCGTGCGCGGCGCGATCCTGCCGCTGGTGGTGGGCGCCGCGCCGTTCTATGCGCGCCTGGTGGAGACCGCGCTGCGCGAAGTCGAGCGCGGGGTGGTCGAAGCCAGCCAGGCGATGGGTGCCACGACCTGGCAGCTGGTGCTGAAGGTCCTGCTGCCCGAAGCGCGGCCAGGGCTGATCGCCGGTGCCACCGTCACCACGATCGCCCTGATCGGCTTTACCGCCATGGGCGGCGCGATCGGCTCGGGCGGCCTGGGCGATGTCGCCTATCGCGAAGGCTACCTGCGCTCGCACGCCGACGTGGCCCTGGTCACGGTGATCGCGTTGCTGGTGCTGGTGCAGGTGCTGCAGATGATTGGCGATCGCCTGGTGGCCCATTACTCGCGGCGTTGAGTTGACGCCGCCTGGCGATGCCGCGCCAGCGCCGAACCTGTTACGTTCAGCGGCGCCCTTGCCGCATTTCCTGGACCGGATCGAACATGAAGAAATTCCTGCGCTATTCCCTGTTGCTCGCCACCACCCTGGTGCTGGCAGCGTGTGGCCGTTCCGGCGGCGAGGCCGGCAGTGACCGCCTGACGGTTGCCGCCACCGCGGTGCCGCACGCCGAGATCCTCGAAGTGGTCAAGCCGCTGCTGGCCAAGGAGGGCGTGCAGCTGGAAGTGCGCGTGTTCAACGACTACGTGCAGCCCAACGACCAGGTCGCGCAGAAGCAGATCGATGTCAATTACTTCCAGACCGAGCCCTACCTGGACGCCTACAACCGCGACCGCGGCAGCCAGCTGGTGACCATTGTCGGGGTGCACATCGAGCCGTTCGGCGCCTACTCCAAGCGTTTCAAGTCGCTCGACGCGCTGCCGCAGGGCGCCGAAGTGGCGATCCCCAACGACCCCAGCAACAACAGCCGCGCGTTGATCCTGCTGGACAAGGCCGGGGTGATCAAGTTGAAGGATCCGAGCAATGCGCTGTCCACCCAGCGCGACATCATCGAGAACCCGAAGCAACTCAAGTTCCGCGAGCTCGATTCGGCGATGCTGCCGCGCGTGCTGGAGCAGGTGGACCTGGCCATGATCAACACCAACTATGCGCTGGATGCCGGGCTCAACCCCACCCAGGACGCGCTGGTGATCGAGAGCAAGGACTCGCCCTACGTGAACTTCCTGGTCGGGCGGCCGGATAACAAGGACGACCCGCGCGTGCAGAAGCTGGCCAAGGCGTTGACCAGCCCGGAAGTGAAGGCTTTCATCGAGCAGAAGTACAAAGGCGCGGTGCTGCCGGCGTTCTAAGTCCGAATGGCAAAAAAAAACGGGCCCGACAGGGCCCGTTTTCCATTGCAGCAGCTCGTGGGCTTAGAAGCGCGCGCCCAGGCCGATACCGACCGTCCACGGATCCACCTTCAGATCCTGGCCGGTGCCGGCGCCGGCGACGTTGAGCTCCGGGCGCGCATGCATGTAGCGCGCGTCGGCGCGTGCAAACCAGGTCGAGTTGATGTTCATGTCCACGCCGACCGTGCCGATGGCGCCCTTGGCCGTATCGAGCGAGACATGCTGGCCGGTACCTGCCAGGCCGCCGACCTTCTCGTTGCTGAAGTTCGACTCGTAGTAGCCCACGCCCAAGAACGGACGGAAGACGTTGTCGGCCTGGCCGAAGTGGTACTGCGCGCTCAGCGCGATCGGCTGCTGCTCGACGGTGCCGACCTTGCCGGCGTCGCTGCGCACGCGGTGGTTGAACTTATCCGCCGCGCCCCACAGCTCGACGGCGAAATTGTCGTTGATGTAGTAGCTGGCGCTCACGGTCGGTGCCGGGCCGCCATCGATCTTGCGGATGCCCGCACCGGCGTCGTCCTTCGGCTGCAGCAAGGTGACGCCGCCGGTGACGGCCCAGTGCTTGCCCGACGCGGTATCGGTGGTGGTGGTCGCGTCCTGCGCGAAGGCGGACGGGGCGAAGGCAATGGCCGAAGCAGCGGCCAGGCTCAGGATGGAAACAGTACGCATGAGGTGACTCCTCTTGTCTCTTATTCTGTGGGCCCGCATGTTTGCGGGCGTGGCCAACCTAAGTGGGCGGAGATGAATCGCAGCGAGCTCACCGAAGCCGTCGGCGCGATGCGTTCAGGAACTTTCGCGCGATGCCGCATTGACGCTGGGATGAGCGCGAAAAGGGCTTTCATGCAGGTGAAACGCTTGTGAGCAAATCGGCTGTCGTGCGCGGCCTGGCTGCGCAGGTTCGCGATGACTGCCGGGTGCTGGTGCTCGGTTCGTTGCCGGGTGTTGCCTCGTTGCGGGCAGCGCAGTACTACGCACATCCGCGCAATCGCTTCTGGCCGTTGATGGCGCGGTTGCTGGCCGTGGAATGCGTCGCCTATGAGCAACGCCTGGCGCAGCTGCAGGCTGCAGGCGTCGGCTTGTGGGACGTGATCGGCGCATGCGCGCGCCCCGGCAGTCTCGATGCCGCGATCGTGCGCGCTAGCGTCGTGCCCAATCCCTTGCCCGGGCGACTGGCCGAGCTCGGCCAATTGCGAGCCGTCGCCTGCAATGGTGCGGAGGCGTACCGACTCTGGCAGCACTGGGTTGCGCCACGGCTGCCGCCAGGGCTGCGGGCAATTCCGCTGTTGGCGCTGCCCTCTACCAGCCCGGCCAATGCCGCTTTCAGTCTGGAGCGCCTGGCAGGTGAGTGGCAGCGCCTGCTCGATTTCCTGCAGGCCGCGGAGGCCCTCTAGAGTCGTGTTCCCTGTCCCGGCCATGTCCCACTATTCGGGGCCGTATCGTCCCTGCGGCGAACGCTTCGTCCCGCCGCCGGGGCCACAATTTCGCTGGTAACGGTTGGCGCGTCGGCCGCAGCCAGCCACAATAGGGGTTTCCCCACCAGTTCCCCGGAGTACCGTATGGCCGAAATCAAGGAAGCACTTGTCCCCGATATCGGTGACTACAGCGATATTCCGGTGATCGAAGTGCTTGTCGCCGTTGGCGATACGGTCAAGAAAGACCAGGGCCTGGTGACGCTGGAATCGGACAAGGCCACGATGGAAGTGCCGTCCGCGTTCGCCGGCGTGGTCAAGGAAATCAAGGTCAAGGTCGGCGACAACCTGTCCGAGGGCGGTGTGGTCGCGCTGATCGAAGTGGGCGAGGGCGCCGAGTCCAAGCCTGCGCCCGCCCCCGCCAAGACCGCCGAAGCGCCCAAGCCGGTGGCTGCGGCCGAGACCGGCACCCAGGTCGAGCCGGTGGCACCTTCGCCCGAGCCGGACAAGCTGGCCCAGCGCGAGATCGCCCAGGCGCAGGCTGCGCCGGCCGCCGCCGCACCTTCGGCCGGCACTCCCGGCACTCCGCCGGTCACCTTCGACGCTGACAGCGTCCTGCCTTCCAAGGTGGCCTACGCCAGCCCCGCGGTGCGCGTGTTCGCCCGCGAGCTGGGTGTGGACCTGCTGCAGCTCAAGGGCACCGAGAAGGGTGGCCGCATCACCCGCGAAGATGTGCAGCGCTACGTCAAGTCCGCGCTCGCCGGTGGCGTGCCGGCCGCCGGCGGCGCCGTCGCCGCGGGCAATGGCCTCAACCTGCTGCCGTGGCCGAAAGTCGACTTCAGCAAGTTCGGCGAGACCGAAACCCAGCCGTTGGCGCGGATCAAGAAGATCTCCGGCGCCAACCTGGCGCGCAACTGGGCCATGATTCCGCACGTCACCCAGTTCGAACAGGCCGACATCACCGACCTGGAAGCGCTGCGCGTGGCGCTGAACAAGGAAAACGAGAAGGCGGGCATCAAGCTGACCATGCTCGCTTTCCTGATCAAGGCCAGCGCCGCGGCGCTGAAGAAGTTCCCCGAGTTCAACGCCTCGCTCGATGCCAGCGGCGAGAACCTGACGCTGAAGAAGTACTTCCACATTGGCTTTGCCGCCGACACCCCGAACGGCCTGGTCGTGCCGGTGATCCGCGACGTCGACAAGAAGGGCGTGGTGCAGATCGCCCAGGAAACCGGCGAGCTCGCCAAGAAGGCGCGCGACGGCAAGCTCGGCCCGGCCGACATGAGCGGCGGCTGCTTCTCGATCAGCTCGCTGGGTGGCATTGGCGGCACGGCGTTCACCCCGATCGTCAATGCGCCGGAAGTGGCGATCCTCGGCGTGTCGAAGTCCTCGATCCAGCCGGTGTGGGACGGCAAGCAGTTCGCGCCCAAGCTGATGCTGCCGCTGTCGCTGAGCTACGACCATCGCGTCATCGACGGCGCCCTGGCCGCACGCTTCACCACGTACCTGTCGCAGGTGCTGGCCGACATGCGGCGCGTCCTGCTGTGAGGGCCGGCCTGCTGGTAGCCGCCGCGCTGGTGGCGGCCGCGCCGCTGCCGGCGCTGGCCTGGGGCAGCTGCAACATCGACCTCGGACGGGGCTGGCCGCCGGCAGTGGGCAACTACGGTGGCGCGGTGGAGAAGCTGTTCGATGGCGAGGCTACGCCGGCATTGTCGCTGCTGACCTTGCCGCCGCGCGGCGTCGAGTCGGCGATGGCGCTGGTGCCGGGGGCGCAGGGCGCCGACTGGATCCTGCGCTATAGCCGTGCCGAGGAGCGGGTCTATAACCGGGTCGAGAATGGCCAGCGCAGCGGCGTGGAACTGCGCACCGCGCAGACCCCCGAGCGGTACGAGGTGCCGATCCCGGCCCCGCTGGCCAAGCGCTTGCTCGATACCTGGAACACCGCACTGGGCCAGATGTCGCCGGAAGGGCGCAACGCGCCGGTGCTCGACGGCGAGGTGCTGTCGTTCGTGGTCAACGGCGTGCGCTACAGCGGCACGCGCCCGACCTGTGGCGCCGGCCAGCTAATGCTGGAGCAGGCGGCGCTGCTGATCGAGGCCAGCGAAGGCAAGGAAAAGAAGCGCGAGAAGCGCTGGAACGAAATCGAGTCGTCGCTGGATGAGCTCCAGCAGACGCTGGCCGGCAACGCCGGCTGATCCCCCACAGGAGAAGGATTTATGGCTGTCATCGAAATCAAGGTACCGGACATCGGCGACTACAGCGACGTGCCGGTAATCGAGGTGCTGGTCGCGGTCGGCGACAAGGTCGCCAAGGACCAGGGCCTGGTGACGCTGGAGTCGGACAAGGCCACGCTGGAAGTGCCTTCGAGCGCCGCCGGCGTGGTGAAAGAGCTGAAGGTCAAGCTTGGCGACACTTTGTCGCAGGGTGATGTGGTGGTGCTGCTCGAAGCCGAAGGCGAGAGTGCTGCGCCCGCACCGGCGAAGGCCGAGCCGACCCAGGCCGAAGCGCCGGCGAGCAAGCCGCCGGTGACCCCATCGCCTCGCGCCCCGGCCGAGCCGGCCGCGCCGAAGCCGGCACTGTCCACCGGCAAGCCGGCCGACATCGAATGCCGAATCGTCGTCCTGGGTTCCGGCCCCGGCGGCTACACCGCCGCGTTCCGCGCGGCCGACCTCGGCCTGGATACCGTGCTGGTCGAGCGCTACAGCGCGCTCGGTGGCGTGTGCCTCAACGTGGGGTGCATTCCCTCCAAGGCGCTGTTGCACGCGGCCAACGTCATCGACGAGGCCAACCATGCCGGCGATTTTGGCGTGAGCTTCGGCGCTCCCAAGATCGACCTGGACAAGCTGCGCGACTACAAGGAAAAGGTCGTCAACAAGCTCACCGGCGGCCTGGCCTCGATGGGCAAGCAGCGCAAGGTACGCGTGGTGCAGGGCACCGGCACCTTCGTCTCGCCGAACGAGCTGGAGATTGTCGGCGGCGACGGCAAGACCCAGTTGCTGCGCTTTGAACAATGCATCATCGCCGCCGGCTCGCAGGCGGTGAAGCTGCCGAACTTCCCCTGGGACGACAAGCGCGTGATGGATTCCACCGACGCGCTGGAACTGCAGGAGATCCCCAAGAAGTTGCTGGTGGTCGGCGGCGGCATCATCGGCCTGGAAATGGCCACGGTGTTCAGCGCGCTCGGGTCGCAGGTGACGGTGGTCGAGTTCATGGACCAGCTGATGCCGGGCGCCGACAAGGACCTGGTCAAGCCGCTGGCCGACCGCATGAAGAAGCAGGGCATCGAGGTCCACCTCAAGACCAAGGCCGCTGGCGTCAAGGCCGACAAGTCCGGCATCACCGTCAGCTTCGAGGCCGCCGCCGAAGGCGAGAAGCCGGGGCTGGAGTCGGGCACCTTTGATCGCGTGCTGGTGGCAGTGGGTCGTTCGCCGAATGGCAAGAAGATCGGCGCCGACAAGGCCGGCGTCAATGTCAGCGACCGTGGCTTCATTCCGGTCGACCGGCAGATGCGCACCAACCAGCCGCACATCTTCGCCATCGGCGACATCGTCGGTAACCCGATGCTGGCGCACAAGGCCACCCACGAAGGCAAGCTGGCCGCCGAAGTGGCCGCCGGCGAGAAGAAGGAATGGGTGGCGCGCGTGGTGCCGTCGGTGGCCTATACCAACCCGGAAATTGCCTGGGTCGGCGTGACCGAGACCGAAGCCAAGGCCAAGGGCCTGAAGGTCGGCGTGGCCAAGTTCCCGTGGGCCGCCAGCGGCCGCGCGATCGGCATCGGCCGCACCGAAGGCTTCACCAAGCTGATCTTCGATGAGGAAACCCATCGCGTGATCGGCGGTGCCATCGTCGGTGTGCATGCCGGTGACTTGCTTGCCGAGATCGGCCTGGCGATCGAGATGGGTGCCGAGGCCGAAGACATCGGCCACACCATCCATGCCCATCCGACCTTGAGTGAATCGGTCGGCATGAGCGCGGAAATCTACGACGGCACGATCACCGATCTGTATATCCCGAAGAAGAAGTAGGTCGGCGTTTCGACCTGCGGAAACAAACAAAGGCCGCGCATTGCGCGGCCTTTGCCATTTGCACGGGCCTGGCCGATCAGAAGGCCAGGGTCACGCCGGCCACTGGGCCCTTGAACTCCTGCTTCAACCCGATCAGGCCATCGCTGCCTTCGCGGTCCACGTCCAGCTTGAACCAGTCGTAGCCGGCAAACACGCCGAAGTTGTCGGTGAAGCGATATTCGACGATCGCATTGGCGCGGCTCAGGTCGCCCTCGTAGTCGCCGAAGTCGCCCCAGCTGGTGTTGAGGTACTGGCCCTGCAGGTTGATCAGCCAGTGCTCGGCCGGATGTGCGGTGAAGCGCACGCCCACCACGGGTGCTGCGCCGTCTTCGCTCTCGTCGACAAAGGTGCCCTGGTACACGTCCGGGCCGAGGTCGGCATAGCCCTTGGCGCTGACCTTGGCCCATTCGCCACCGATCTGCAGGCCCAGGCTGAACTTCTCGGTATCCACCACCGAGTAGTCGTAGATCAGGCTGGCGACCTGGTACTTCAATTCGCCCTTGATGAAGCTGCCGGCCGGCACGGTGATGTCGTCGAAGGTATAGCTGTCACCCAGCTCTTCGCGGCGGTCCTTGTCGTACTTGAAGTAGTCGAAGATCAGGCGCTGGCGCTGGCTGATGCGGAACAGGCCATCTACGCGCGGCTCCCATTCCTTGCCGCCGAAATCGAAGTCCTGGGCGAAGGAGATGTCGTTACCCATGACGTCGGTGCTGCCGCGCAGGGTGTTGTCGTTATCGATGTTCATCATGCCCAGGCGGAGCTGGAAGCGGTCGTCGGTATCGGCGGCCAGCGCCGGTACGGCCGCTGCGGACAGGGCCAGGGCAAGGGAGGTGAGGGCAAAGCACTTCATGCGGGGGAGACTCCGGGTGCGGCAAGAACGCCAAGTGCGGCGACTATCGGCAATCGGCGGTCGAACGTCGGTGAACAGGGTGTCCAGCGCATGTGAACGCGCACGTGTGCACGGCGCGCGTGGGTAGGCTGCCAGCAGGAGCCGCGTTGCGCGGCGGTCGGCCGAAGAGCAGGCGCCCCGGTTGCCCGGGGACGCCTGGGGGCCTGGCTTGGGAGCTATCGACGAGGTTGGATCACAGGCCTTGCAAGGTCGGACCCGGGCGAGGGGCGGAAGTTCCCGGTGATTGCATGGCGCGGTGCAGCATGGGGGCGTGACTTGTCCCGGTTGTCTCCAAATTGTTCCAATTGCTATAATTTGGCGGCTCGACGAGGCGCAACCGCGCCCGCCCATCCTCAAAAACCGCAAACAACCGCAAGGGATACGTGTGCTGAACTCCGTTGACTCGGGTCGGCGGCTGATGCTGCGCGCAGCGCTGTACCCCTTGTTGGCGGTGGCGGCGGCCGCGGCAGGCTTCTACCTGCTGATGGGCCTGAAAACGGCGCTGGCGGTCTTGTTGACCGGCCTGGCGACGGTGGCGGGCGGTTGGCTGGCGGCGCGAACCGCGCTCGGCGGCGGCGTCCAGGCAGCCGGGGCGGCCATGGCCCGGTTGATCCTGGCGATGGTGTTCAAGTGGGTGTTGATCATCGCGGCGCTGGTCCTGGGCTTCGGCCTGTGGCGGCTGCCGCCCGTGGGGCTGCTGGCGGGTATCGCCATCGGGCTCATCTTCCAGGTGCTGGCCTTGGCCAAGCGCTGACCAAATTCATAATCTCAAGGTTCCGGACACATGGCGGGCGAGGCACTAACCCCTACCACCTACATCCAGCATCACCTCAAGAACCTGACCTTCCATATCCAGGAAGGGGGCTTCTGGGCGATCCACGTGGACACCATCGTGACCTCGTTGCTGATGGGCCTGCTGATGGTGTTTGCCTTCTGGACGGCGACCCGCAAGGCCACGGCCGGGGTGCCGGGCAAGTGGCAGGCGTTCGTGGAGATCTGCCTGGAGTTCGTTGACCGCCAGGTCAAGGACACCTACCACGGCACCAGCAAGCTGGTCACCCCGATCGCGATCACCCTGTTCTTCTGGATCCTGTTGATGAACCTCATCAAGATGATCCCGGCCGACTTCATCGCCAAGCCGCTCGAACTAATGGGCGTGCACTACTGGAAGCCGGTGCCGACCGCTGACGTCAATGCCACCCTGGGCATGTCGATCAGCGTGTTCTTCCTGATGCTGTTCTTCGCGCTGCGCTCCAAGGGCCTGGGTGGCTTCACCAAGGAATTCCTGACCGCACCGTTCGGCAAGTGGATGCTGCCGTTCAACCTGATCCTGAACATCGTCGAGTGGCTGAGCAAGCCGATTTCGCTGGCGATGCGACTGTTCGGCAACATGTTCGGCGGCGAGATCGTGTTCCTGTTGATCTGGGTGCTGGGCGGCGCTGGCCTGCTCGGTGCTGTCGCCGGCGGCGCGTTCGGCCTCGGCTGGATGCTGTTCCACCTGCTGGTGATCCCGCTGCAGGCTTTCATCTTCATGATGCTCTCGATCGTCTACCTGAGCCTCTCCGAAGACAGTCATTGATTTTCCGCTTCACCCTTCATCCGCCTCTTTACCCTTAAGCAAACGTTCCTGGAGATCATCATGTACCTCGCCGTCCTGACCAACTTCGCCCAGATCCAGAGCTCCACCGCCCTTGCCGTCGGCATCATGATCGGCCTCGCCGCGCTGGGCGCCGGTCTCGGCCTGGCCATCATGGCCGGCAAGTTCCTGGAATCGGCCGCCCGCCAGCCGGAGCTGATCCCGGTCCTGCAGGTCCGCATGTTCATCACCGCCGGCCTGATCGACGCCGCGTTCATCATCAGCGTCGCCGTCGGCCTGCTGCTGGCCTTCGCCAACCCGCTGTCCTCGGCCCTGGCCGACGCCGCTGCCAAGGCCGTCGCGGGCTGATCCAGCGAAAGCGGGATGTGGCCGGCTACCGCCCTGCGGGCGCCGGCCACGGATGAAGGTTCGGAAGCGCTGTCCTCGCGGCGGCGCTTCCACCCCGTCAACATCGATTGAGCGAACCCCATGGATATCGGCTTTACACTCGTTGCCCAGGCACTGGCCTTCGCCGGCTTGATCTGGATCGTTGCGACCAAGATCTGGCCGCCGCTGATGAACGCCATCGAAGAGCGCCAGCAGAAGATCGCCGAAGGCCTCGCTGCCGCCGATCGTAGCCAGAAGGATCTGGCGCAGGCCCAGGAGAAGGTCAACGAGGCCCTCAAGGACGCCCGCGGCAAGGCCAACGAGATCATCGACCAGGCCCACGCGCGCGCCAACCAGATCATCGACGCGGCCAAGAGCGAAGCCATCGCCGAGGCCACCCGTCAGAAGGAACTGGCCCAGGCCGAAATCGACGCGGCCGCCAACCGTGCCCGTGAGGAACTGCGCAAGCAGGTTTCCACGCTGGCCGTCAGTGGCGCCGAGAAGCTGCTCAAGCGCGAGATCGACGCCAACGCCCACAAGGCGCTGCTGGACGAACTGGCTTCGGAGATCTGATTCATGAGCCAGGCCCTGACCCTTGCCCGCCCGTATGCCCGCGCCGCTTTCGCGATCGCGCGCGAGGAAGGCCGCTTCGTGCAGTGGGGCGACGCGCTGTCGTTCTCCGCGCAGGTCGCCGCTGATCCGCGTGTGTCGGCACTGCTGCTGAATCCGGAACTGGGGCAGGATGCCGCCGTGGGCCTGCTCGCACCGGAAGGGGCAAGCGAGGAATACCTGCGCTTCCTGGGCCTGCTGGCGCAGTCGCAGCGGCTGACCGCGCTGCCGGAAGTTTCCGGCTTGTACGACCAACTGCGCGCCGAGGCCGAGCGCGTGGTCAAGGCCCACGTCACCAGCGCGGCGGACCTGGCACCGGCCGAGCTCGAAAAGATCGTCGCGGCGCTGAAGAAGCGCTTTGGCCGCGAGGTGGAAGTCACCACCGCGGTCGATGCCTCGCTGATCGGCGGCGCGGTGATCGATGCCGGCGACGTCGTCATCGACGGTTCGCTGAAGGGCAAGCTCGAGCGCCTGCAGAACTCGCTCGCACACTGAATACCCATAAACGCGCGGCCTTGCGGCCGGCACCTAGGACTGAACGATGGCAACCACGCTCAACCCCTCCGAAATCAGCGAACTGATCAAGACCCGCATCGAGAAGGTCAAGCTGTCCGCGGAGTCGCGCAACGAAGGCACCGTGACCAGCGTGGCCGACGGCATCGTGCGCATCTTCGGCCTGGCCGACGCCATGCAGGGCGAAATGATCGAACTGCCGAACAACACCTTCGCGCTGGCCCTGAACCTGGAGCGCGACTCGGTCGGCGCCGTGGTCCTGGGTGACTACGAGCACCTGCGCGAAGGCGACGTCGCCAAGACCACCGGCCGCATCCTCGAAGTGCCGGTCGGCAAGGAACTGCTTGGCCGCGTGGTCAACGCCCTGGGCGAACCGATCGACGGCAAGGGCCCGCTGGGCGCGAGCATGACCGCACCGGTCGAGCGCGTGGCCCCCGGCGTGATCTGGCGCAAGTCGGTCGACCAGCCGGTGCAGACCGGCTACAAGTCGGTCGACGCGATGATCCCGATCGGCCGTGGCCAGCGCGAGCTGATCATCGGCGACCGCCAGACCGGCAAGACCGCGATGGCCATCGACGCGGTGATCAACCAGAAGGGCACCGGCATCAAGTGCGTGTACGTGGCGATCGGCCAGAAGGCCTCGACCGTCGCCAACATCGTGCGCAAGCTGGAAGAAAACGGCGCCATGGCGCACACGATCGTGGTTGCCGCCACTGCGTCCGAGTCGGCTGCCATGCAGTACATCTCGGCGTACTCCGGCTGCACCATGGGCGAGTACTTCATGGATCGCGGCGAAGACGCCCTGATCGTGTATGACGATCTGTCCAAGCAGGCCGTGGCCTACCGCCAGATCTCGCTGCTGCTCAAGCGCCCGCCGGGTCGCGAAGCCTATCCGGGCGACGTGTTCTACCTGCATTCGCGCCTGCTCGAGCGTGCCGCCCGTGTCTCGGCCGAGTACGTGGAAAAGTTCACCAACGGCGCCGTGACCGGCAAGACCGGCTCGCTGACCGCGCTGCCGATCATCGAGACCCAGGCCGGCGACGTCTCGGCGTTCGTGCCGACCAACGTGATCTCGATCACCGACGGCCAGATCTTCCTGGAAACCGACCTGTTCAACGCCGGCATCCGCCCGGCCGTGAACGCCGGCATCTCGGTCTCGCGCGTCGGTGGCGCTGCCCAGACCAAGATCATCAAGAAGCTCTCCGGCGGCATTCGTATCTCGCTGGCGCAGTACCGTGAGCTGGCGGCGTTCGCGCAGTTCGCCTCGGACCTGGACGAAGCCACCCGCAAGCAGCTCGAGCGTGGCCAGCGCGTCACCGAGCTGATGAAGCAGAAGCAGTACCTGCCGATGTCGATCGCCAACCAGGCGCTGACCATCTACGCCGTCAACGAGGGCTACCTCGACGACGTGCCGGTGGCCAAGCTGTTGTCGTTCGAAGAAGGCCTGCATGCGCACTTCGCCAACACCCAGGGCGAGTTGGTCAACAAGATCAACACGACCGGTGATTGGAACGGCGACATCGAAGGCGCCTTCAAGCAGGGCATCGAAGAGTTCAAGACCACCGGTAGCTGGTAAGCCACCGGTAAACGGGAAAAGCGGGCGGACCTGGTGCATGGCACCGGGGCCGGCCGCCACCCAGACAGCGACCAGAGCGAGCGAACATGGCAGGCGGACGCGAAATCAAAACCAAGATCAAGAGCGTGCAGAACACCCGCAAGGTGACGCGCGCGCTCGAAATGGTCTCGGCCTCCAAGATCCGCAAGGCGCAGGACCGGATGAAGACCTCCCGCCCTTACGCGCAGGCGATGAAGCAGGTGATCGGCCACCTGGCCCAGGCCAGCACCGATTACCAGCACCCGTTCCTGCTCGAGCGTGAGCAGGTCAAGCGGGTCGGCTACATCGTGATCTCGTCCGACCGCGGCCTGGCCGGCGGCCTGAACAACAACCTGTTCCGCAAGATGCTGGGCGAAGTACGCCAGTGGCAGGACAAGGGCGCCGAGGTCGACGTGGTGACCATCGGCCAGAAGGCGTCGACCTTCTTCCGCCGGATCAAGGTCAACATGGTCGGCAGCGTCACCCACCTGGGCGATACGCCGCATGTCGAGCAGTTGGTCGGCGTGATCAAGGTCATGCTCGATGCCTTCACCGATGGTCGCGTGGACCGCGTGTACCTGGTCTACAACCACTTCGTGAACACGATGACGCAGAAGGCCAGCTTCGACCAGCTGCTGCCGCTGCCGGCGTCCGAGGCGAAGGTGGCCCACCACGACTGGGACTACCTGTACGAACCCGATGCCGCGACCGTGCTTGAGCACGTGATGACGCGCTACATCGAGTCGCTGGTGTACCAGGCGGTGCTGGAGAACGTGGCTTCCGAGCACGCCGCGCGCATGGTGGCGATGAAGTCGGCCAGCGACAACGCCAACAAACTGATCGGCACCCTGCAACTGGTCTACAACAAGGCCCGCCAGGCAGCGATCACCCAGGAAATTTCCGAAATCGTCGGCGGCGCTGCGGCAGTCTGACGCGCGCGGCTCAACAGCATCTATCTAGAGGATCCATCCATGAGTCAGGGCAAGATCGTTCAGATCATCGGCGCGGTCGTCGACGTCGAGTTCTCGCGCAGTGAAGTGCCGCGTGTGTACGACGCGCTGAAGGTCGAAGGCACCGAGATCACGCTGGAAGTCCAGCAGCAGCTGGGTGACGGTATCGTCCGCGCGATCGCGCTCGGTTCGACCGACGGCCTGAAGCGCAACCTGGTCGCCACCAACACCGGCCGCGGCATCTCGGTGCCGGTCGGTACCGCCACGCTCGGCCGCATCATGGACGTGCTGGGCCGCCCGATCGACGAGGCCGGCCCGGTCGCTGCGACCGACGCGTGGGAAATCCACCGCGCCGCGCCGAGCTTCGACGAGCAGGCCTCGGCCACCGAGCTGCTGGAAACCGGCATCAAGGTCATCGACCTGATGTGCCCGTTCGCCAAGGGCGGCAAGGTCGGCCTGTTCGGCGGCGCCGGCGTCGGCAAGACCGTCAACATGATGGAACTGATCAACAACATCGCCAAGGCGCACTCGGGCCTGTCGGTGTTCGCCGGTGTCGG
Organism: Stenotrophomonas sp.; assembly: GCA_035539015.1. Lineage (GTDB taxonomy): Bacteria > Pseudomonadota > Gammaproteobacteria > Xanthomonadales > Xanthomonadaceae > Stenotrophomonas_A. Next base: position 16,845 of record DATLJF010000325.1, read on the forward strand.
TGAGCGTACCCGCGAGGGCAACGACTTCTACCACGAGATGATCGAGTCCAAGGTCGTCAACGTCGAGAAGCCGGAAGAGTCGAAGGTGGCCATGGTCTACGGCCAGATGAACGAGCCGCCGGGCAACCGCCTGCGCGTCGCGCTGACCGGCCTGACCATGGCCGAGTACTTCCGCGACGAGAAGGACGCCAACGGCAAGGGCCGCGACGTGCTGTTCTTCGTCGACAACATCTACCGCTACACCCTGGCCGGCACCGAAGTGTCCGCGCTGCTGGGCCGCATGCCGTCGGCAGTGGGCTACCAGCCGACCCTGGCCGAGTAAATGGGCGTGCTGCAGGAACGCATCACCTCGACCAAGACCGGTTCGATCACCTCGATCCAGGCCGTGTACGTGCCCGCCGATGACTTGACCGACCCGTCGCCGGCCACCACCTTCGCGCACTTGGACTCGACCGTGACCCTGTCGCGTTCGATCGCCTCGCTGGGTATCTACCCGGCCGTGGACCCGCTGGATTCCACCAGCCGCCAGATGGATCCGAACGTCATCGGCAACGAGCACTACGACACCGCCCAGCGCGTCCAGCAGACCTTGCAGAAGTACAAGGAGCTGAAGGACATCATCGCGATCCTGGGCATGGACGAGCTGTCGCAGGAAGACAAGCAGGCAGTCTCGCGCGCGCGCAAGATCGAGCGCTTCTTCAGCCAGCCGTTCCACGTGGCCGAAGTGTTCACCGGCTCGCCGGGCAAGTACGTGTCGCTGAAGGAAACCATCCGCGGCTTCAAGGGCATTGTCGATGGCGAGTACGACCACCTGCCGGAGCAGGCCTTCTACATGGTCGGCACGATCGACGAAGCCGTCGAGAAGGCGAAGAAGATGGCGGCCTGAGCCGCCCTCTCCTGACCCCGTCATCCAGAGCGAGAAATCATGTCCACCATCCGTTGCGACATCGTCAGCGCCGAGCAGGAAATCTTCCGCGGTGAGGCGACCCTGGTCGTGGCCACGGGCGAGCTCGGCGAACTGGGCATCGCGCCCAAGCACGCGCCGCTGATCACCCGCCTCAAGCCGGGCAAGGTGGTTGTCACCACCGCCAGCGGCGAGCACCTGGACTTCGCCATTTCCGGCGGCATCCTGGAAGTGCAGCCGCAGGTCGTCACCGTGCTGGCCGACACCGCCGTGCGTGCGCAGGACATCGACGAAGCGGCGGTGCGCCAGGCCAAGGAAGAAGCCGAGCGCATCCTGGCCAACCGTGGCGAGGCAATGGAAGTGGCCGAGGCCCAGGCCAAGCTGGCCGAAGTCACCGCCCAGCTCCAGGCGCTGGAGCGCCTGCGCCGCACCCTCAAGCACTGAGCCACGGCTTGGTTCGATGAGAACGGAAACGCCGGCCCAGTGCCGGCGTTTTCATTGCAGGGCGCTAGCGATAGACCACATGGCGCCACAGAAAGAAGGTGATCGCGGCCAGTGCCCCTTCAACCAGCGGCTTGGCCAGCCAGGCCCATTGCAATCCCAGGCTGTGCGCGACCGCACCGACCAGCCAGGTGCTGAGCATCGTCATCAGCGACCACACCAGCACGAAGCGACCGAAGCGCCGCCAGCCCAGCCGTGCGCCGTCGCTGGCGAAAGTAATGCGGCCGTTCAACCAGAAACCCAGCAGTGCGCCGGCAACGCGGCCGACGATATTTCCGCCGGCAACCGGCATGCCCAGCGCCGTCGCGGCGACGAACACGGCCCAGTCCAACAGCAATTGCAACAGGCCGACCAATACGTAGTGCGTGCCTTGGCGCAGAAGGGTCATTGCGGAAGTCGCGACGGCGGGAACGCCATGCTAACCGCCAGCGCTTAGAATCGTCCCGTCATCCTCCCGTGCCTGCCGCCCATGTCGCTTCCCCTGCACGTCATCATCCTCGCTGCCGGCGAAGGCAAGCGCATGAAGTCCGCCTTGCCGAAGGTACTGCAGCCGATCGCCGGCCGGCCGATGCTGGCGCACGTCATCGACACCGCGCGCCAGCTGCAGCCCGATGCGATCCACATCGTGTATGGCCACGGCGGCGAGCAGGTGCGCGACCACTTCGATGGCCAACCCGACCTGCGGTGGGCCGAGCAGGCGCAGCGCCTGGGCACCGGCCACGCGGTCGAACAGGCGATGCCGCAGGTGCCCGATGCGGCCAACGTGCTGGTGCTGTATGGCGACGTCCCGCTGATCCGCGCCGACACCCTGCAGCGACTGCTGGCCGCGCCCGGACGCCTGTCGGTGCTGGTGGCCGAGCCGGTCGACCCGAGCGGCTACGGGCGCATCGTGCGCGACGCCGAGGGGCGGGTCGCAGCCATCGTCGAGCACAAGGACGCCGACGATGAGCAGCGCCGCATCCGCGTGGTCAACACCGGCATCATCGCCGCCGAATCCACCGCCCTGCGGCGCTGGCTTTCGCAGCTGGCGCCCAACAACGTCCAGGGCGAGTACTACCTCACCGATGTCTTCGCCAGCGCCGCGGCCGAGTTCAGCCCGGCCGAGATGGTACTGGTGGCCGATGCACAGGAGGCCGAAGGCGCCAACGACCCTTGGCAACTGGCCCAGCTGGAGCGCGCCTGGCAGTGGCGCGCGGCCAAGGCGCTGTGCCTGCAGGGCGCGCACCTGGCCGATCCGGCCCGGGTGGACCAGCGCGGTACGGTGAAGGTGGGCATGGACGTACGCATCGATGTCGATGTGATCTTCGAAGGTGATGTTGAATTGGGCGACGGCGTAGTCATCGGCCCCTTCACCCGCCTGCGCGACGTGCGCCTGGGCCCCGGCACCTTGGTGCGTGCCCATTGCGACCTGGAGGGCGTCGTTGCCGAGGGCGCGGCCCAGATCGGCCCCTACGCGCGCCTGCGCCCAGGCACCGTCCTGGCCGACGGCGTGCACGTGGGCAACTTCGTCGAGACCAAGAAAGCGCGCATCGGGTTGGGCAGCAAGGCCAATCACCTGACCTACCTGGGCGATGCCGAGATCGGTGCGGGCGTGAACGTCGGTGCAGGCACGATCACCTGCAACTACGACGGCGTGAATAAATTCGTGACCCGGATCGGCGATGGCGCCTTCATTGGGTCCAACAGTGCGCTGGTGGCACCGATCGACATCGGGGCCAATGCAACGATCGGTGCCGGTTCCGTGCTGACCCGCAATGCGCCGGCCGACACGCTTACCGTCGCGCGTGCCAAGCAGACCACCTTCGAAGGCTGGCAGCGGCCGAAGAAGAAGTAACCGCCGCCGTACGCTCCTACAAGGGCAACAGCACCACTACGCACAGGCCGCCATCGTTGCGGTTCTGCAGCGAGATGCGCCCGCCGTGCGCTTCGACGATCTCGCGGGTGAGGGCCAGCCCCAGCCCGGTGCCGTTGCGCTTGGTTGAATAGAACGGCATCAGCGCGTTCTGCAACACCGCCTCGTTCATGCCGTTGCCGCGGTCGAGCACCTCGATCCGCAGCCACTGGGGTACGCGGCTCATCCGTACTTCGACGTCGTCGTTGGGCGGCACGGCCTCACCGCCGGCTTCGTGGGCATTCTTGAGCAGGTTGAGCAGGGCCTGGCCAATCTGCGCCACATCCACCCGGGTGCAGAGTTCCGGCGTCTGCACATGCAGTCGGAAGGGAATCTGTTGCTGCAGGCTCGCCATGAACTGGTCCCACTGCACGGTCTGCAGTTGCGGTTGCGGCAACTTGGCAAAGCGCGCGTAGCCACGGATAAAGCCTTCCAGATGGCGGGCTCGGTCCTCGATGGTGCCGAAGACTTCGATCAGCCGATCGGTCTTCTGCCGGCGCACCAGTTCGGCGCCCGAATGGGCCAACGAGGCGATTGGCGCCAGCGAGTTGTTCAGCTCGTGGCTGATCACCCGGATCACCTTCTTCCAGGTCTGCACTTCCTGGCGCCGCAACTCCGGTGTCAGCAGCCGGATCAGCAGCAACTCATGCACGCGGCCGTTGAGATGGAAGCTGCGGTGCGACAGGTGGTAGATCTGCTCATCGTCTTCATCGCCTTCCTCTTCGCGCACCGCGAACAGGCTGTCGCCACCGCGGGCAATGGCTTCGCGCAACTCGGCCGGCATCTGCTCGAGCAAGGCATCGATGCGCTGTCCCTCCAGCCGCCAGCCGCCGTGCAACAGCTTGCGCGCGGCGACATTGGAGAAGGTGATGCGGCGAATGCCGTCGCCACCGGCGGATACCAGCAGCATCGCGACCGGTGTGTTCTGCACCATGGCATCGAGCATCAGCTCGCGTTGCACCAGGCTTTGCCGCTGCTCGCGCAGCACCACGCCGAGCTCGGCATGCGCCTGCACCAGCTGCGCCAACTCGTCATCGCCGCGCCAATGCACGCCGAAGTTGTATTCGCCATCGCGGTAGCTGCTGGTGGTGCCGGCCAGGGCGCGGAACAGCGAACGCATCGGCGCAGTGGCACGGCGCAATACGGCCCACATCAAGGCCAGCAGGGCGACGCCGGAGACCACGGCGACTTCCCAGCCGCGATCCAGCCAGTACGCCAGCAGCCACGGCATTGCTGCCGCCAGCGCCAGCACCGGCAGCAGCCGCACGAACAGGCGGAAAGTGAAGGAGCGGCTCATCATCCCTCGCGCGGTATGCCGTAGCGGTCCATGCGCCGATACAGCGCCTGCCGGCTCATGCCCAGATCAGCCGCGGCCTGGGCGATGACGCCATGCGCGCGCGCCAGCGCCTGTTCTATCCGGCCGCGGTCGGGCTCCTGCGCGGACGCGGCCAGGCGCACTGCGGGCGGCGGCGGCAGGTTGAGATCGGCCGCTTCGATGCGTGCCCCCTGCGCAAGCAGCTCGGCACGCTGGATGACGTTGCGCAGCTCGCGCACGTTGCCCGGCCACGGGTGCCGCTGCAACAGCGAGCGCGCCTGTGGCGACAACGGCTTGCCGGACACCAGGAAGTGCTGCACCAGCGGCAGTACGTCGCCGGGGCGCTCGGCCAACGGCGGCACGGCGACCTCGACCGTATTGAGCCGGTAATAGAGATCCTCGCGGAAGGTACCTTCGCGGATCATCGCCGGCAGGTTGGCGTTGGTCGCGCTGATCACCCGCACTCGCGCCTGGCGCTCGCGGTTGGAACCGAGCCGCTCGAAGCGTCCGGTCTCCAGCACGCGCAGCAACTTCATCTGCCCGGCCGCCGACAGGTTGCCGATTTCGTCCAGGAACAAGGTGCCGCCATCGGCAGCTTCGAACTTGCCTTCGCGTGCCTTGTTGGCACCGGTATAGGCGCCGGCCTCGGTGCCGAACAGTTCGGCTTCGATCAGCTCCGACGGGATCGCGCCACAGTTCAAGGCCACGAACGGGCCGTTGCGTACCGAAGAATTGGCCTGGATGATCTCGGCGATCTTTTCCTTGCCACTGCCATTCGGGCCGGTGATCAGCACCGGCAGGTCCGAGCGCGCGACCTGGCAGGCCAGGCTGATGGCGCGCTCGCTGGCCGGGTCGGCGAACACCGCACCGCGCAGGTCGAAGCGTTCTGCCAATTGCTGGCGGCTGCGCAATTCGCGCTCGCGGCGACGGTCGAGTTCGCGCCGCGCTTCGGACAGTTCCAGCAGGTTGTTGACCGTGGTCAGCAGCTTGCGGTCGTCCCACGGTTTGGCGATGTAGTCGGCCGCGCCGGCCTTCACCAGTTCCACCGCGCTGTCCAGGTGGGTCCAGGCGGTCAGCAAAATCACCGGCAGATCCGGGTGGCGCTGGCGGATCTGCGCGAACAACGCCTGGCCTTCTTCACCGGAGGTGGTATCGGCGGTGAAGTTCATGTCCTGGATCACCAGGTCGAACACCTGTTCTTCCAGCCGTGCCAAGCCGCCCTGCGGCGAGTCCGCGTGCCGGGTATCGATGTCGTGCAGCGAGAACAGCACTTCCAGCGCAGTCGCCACGGCATGGTTGTCATCGATGATGAGTACGTTGGACATCGGCTCGCGAAGGGCTGTGGGGACGTTGGGAACGGATGATCGCAGTTGCCGGCGGCAATGTCGCGCCGCGCGCGCGAAGGTGCTCAGGCATGCCGCAGCACGCCGGTGGGGGATACGGCGTCGGCCTCGCGGGTGATCGGCCACATCGCGCATTGGCCGGTCGCCACGACCAGGACGATGGCGAACAGCTGCAGCGCAGGGCTGCCTGTATGCAATTGCATGCCGAGCCATGGCCAGGCGCGCAGGAGCAGGTGCAGCAGCGCCAGCCCAGCCAACGCGCCGGCACCGGTGAGTAGCAGGTGCTCACGTCGTAGTTGCCAGCGGATCTGCCCGCTGCGCGCGCCCAAGGCGCGGCACAGGCCGATCTGGCGCAGGCGCGCGTGCAACAGGAGGTCGGCGAGATTGGCCAGGCCGACACCGGTGCCGAGCAGCCACAGCCCGACGCCGGCGAGCAGGCCGAACGCGATCCAGCGATCACGTGCGAAATAGGCCTGGCGCAACTCGGCCACGCTGCGCAGGTCGGCCAACCAGCGCGTCGTGCCCGCGCCCTGGATCGCGGCGGAGACCCGCTCGGCCGGAGGCCGCTGCGAAGCGGCCAGGCGCAGCAGGTAGGTATGGGCTTTCCCGGCGCCAAAGCGCACCGGCACGATCAGGCTGTCGGCTTCTTCCGGCGTTGCGCCTTGTAGCGCGGCATATACCCCAACCACGCGCAGCGGGCGCTTGCCCATGAAGATGTTGTGGCCGACCGGGTGGCCCTGCGGAAACAGCCGCGCTGCCAACGGCTCGCTGAGCAAGACGTGATGGAACGCGTAGACATTCTGCACATACTCGCCAGCATGAAAGTCGCGGCCCTGGCGCAGCGGCAGCGCCAGGCGCTCCCGCAGGTCGATATCGCCCAGGTACATCGTGCCCTGCACGGTGCCCGCCGCGGTTCCGGGCAGGCTCCCGAACGATGCCGCCCACGCCTCGCCGCCGAACGGCACCTGGTTGATCCGCACCACCGAACTGACCCCCGGCAGTTGCGCCAATCGCGCCTGCTCAAGCACTTGCGCCTGGGTATTGGTTTTGCCGCCCACCACTACCCGCAGCAGCCGCGCTTCGTCCAGCCCGCTGGGCTGGGCGATGCGCCGGCGGATGTCGCTGGCCCCGGCCAGGGCCAGGACCAGCAGGATCGTGCTCAGTGCGGCCTGCAGCGCGATCAACCCCGCTGCCAACCGATGCCGGTGCAGCGACGCCAGGAACGGATCGGCACCCAGCATCGCCGCCTCCGCTCAGGCGCTGCGGGTCGCCACCGCCGGCGGCACCGCCGCCGCGCGCCGCGCCGGTCCGAGCACCGCCACCTGGCCGAGCAGCCACAGCGCAATCGCGCCGCAGGGCAGGTAGATCAGCGGCAACCGTGGCAGTTCATAGCGCTGCATCAGCCACAGGTTGGTCGAGTAGGCCAGGGTCATGCCGATCACGATGCCGATCGTTGCCAGCAGGAAGTTCTCGGTCTGGAAGTAGCGCAGGATCTGCCCGCGGGTGGAACCGAGCGCGCGGCGGATGCCGATCTGCTTGGTGCGCTGCTGCACCCAGAAGCTGGCCAGGCCCACGATACCCAGTGCGGTCACCACCAGCAGGGCGATGCACACCGCCACCAGCAGCCAGGCCATCGAACGGTCCTGGCGGTAGTAGTCCGCACGCAATTCTTCCAGGGTGTTCTGCTTGAGGATGATGCGGTTGGGGTTGTTGCGTTCCAGCGTGGCGATGGCGGCCTTGAGCACTTCGGCGCGGCGGCCGGGCTCGGTGCGCAGCAGGTATTCGCCGCCGACCGAGTAGGGCACCTTGGCCGGGAACATCATCGAGTACTCATAGGCTTCCGGACCGCCGCGAGCACCTTCGTTCGGGCGCACGAGGTGATCAACGATGCCGACGATCTTGATCGGGTCATCGCCCCAGCTATAGAACGTCTTGCCCAGTGCCGAGCCATCGGGGAACAGCTTGTGCGCCATCGTGCGGGTGATGATCGCGCTGGAGACCTTGACGTCTTCCTTGCCGAACTGCACGAACTCGTCGGGAGTGAAGCGACGGCCCTCGACCAGGTTCAGGCCCAGCGTGTCGAGCAGTTGCTCGTCACCCAGGTAGGTGGTCGCGTTGAGGGTGGAGAGCTTCTGCTCCTGGCTCAGCTTGACGCCGCTGTTCCATGACGAATTGCCGAACGCGACCTGGTTGGTGGCGCTGGCGAACTTCACCCCGGGGATGCTGCGCAGCAGGCCGAGGTCGGACTCGGTCAGCGCTTGCGGATTGTCGTCGCGGCCGATGCCGGTCAACTGCACGCGCACGACCTGGTCTTCGGCCAGGCCGCTGGGGCGGTCCATGCGCTCGAGGCGGTTGCCGATGAGGAACAGCGCATTGCAGATGATGGCGCAACTGAGCGCGATCTCGACCACGATCAGCGCCGCGGCCGTCTTGTGCCGGCGCAGGGTGGAGAGGATGGGGCGGATTTCCATGGCGGTCTTCCCGGGAAGGTCCACTGGTCCGGCCGTCGGAGAGAGAGCCCCGAGGCCGGCCGGATCAGCGGAAAGCGGTTATTGGGATTTGAGCTGCAGGGCCGGCGC
>DATLJF010000326.1:0-22984 GCA_035539015.1 Stenotrophomonas sp.
GTTCGCGTGCCGGATACCACCCGCAAGTGGCTGTCGCTGGGCCTGACCTGGACCCCGTCGCAGAACGCCGAGTACAGCTTCGGCTACACCCACCTGTTCACCAGCGACCCGAACATCCGTTCGACCTCGCAGACCAACAGCGTGATCGACGGGACCTACAAGGTCAGCGGCGATGTGCTGGCCGCTTCGGCCAACTTCAAGTTCTGATCGAAGTTGGATCGCAGCTGAGAAAGCCCCGCTTCGGCGGGGCTTTTTTTTTGGGAATCCCGTAGCGGTTCGGGAACCAGCGCTGGCCGGCGGCAGTGCTATCGTCTGCCGATGCCAGAATCGAACCCTGCCATGGATTTCATCGAGGTCTATGAAGATGCGCTGCCGGCGGCCGATTGCGCGGCCATCGTCGCGCGGCTGCGGGCCAGCGAGGGCTTGAGCGCAGGGCGCGTGGGCGGTGGTGTATTCCCCGAGCTCAAGCGCAGCCAGGACTTGCGCATCAGTGGGTTGGCGGATTGGGCCGATGTCGAGGCACGTATCCAGCAGGCCGTGCTCGGTGGCCTGCTGCGCTATCTGCGTCGATATCCGCAAGCACTGGTCGCGCCGTTGATGCTGCAGGTCGAAGGCGCCGATGGGCAACCACACCGCCTGGCAGCGGAAGACCTCCAGGGCATGAGCGACAGCGCGCTGACCGAATTGGCCCGCACCTGCCTGCGGCCGGGCGCGATCAACCTGCAATGGTATGCAGCTGGCGAGGGCGGTTATCCCTATTGGCATTGCGAACTGTATCCACGCGATGCCAGCGCCGAGACACTACACCGGCACGTCCTGTGGACGCTGTACCTCAATGACGCGTTCGAACAGGGCGAAACCGAATTCCTGTTCCAGCAGCGCAAGGTGCGCCCGCGCACCGGCAGCCTGCTGATTGCGCCGACCGCGTTCACCCATACCCATCGCGGCAATCGGCCGCAAGGCGGCGACAAGTTCATCGCCACCAGCTGGATCCTGTTCCAGTCGGCGCAGTCGCTCTACGGCGCCTGAGCTCAGAACAGCTCGCCCTGTGGCGAGACGGGGCGCGGCGCGGGCGACGGCGCGGGCCTGCGGAAGCGGGTGGTATCCAGCGCCGCATCCTCGCCGCGCGGAGAGAAGCCAGCGCGGCGCGCGGCAAGTTGGAATCGTCGCGCCAGCAGGTCCGCATAGACGCCCTGGCCGCTGAAGCGCTGGCCGAAGCGGCTGTCGTAGTCCTTGCCGCCGCGCAATTGCTGGATCGTACTCATGACGTGCGCGGCGCGGTCGGGGTAGTGCGCCTGCAACCAGTCGCGGAACAACGGCGCTACTTCGTGCGGCAGGCGCAGCAGCGTGTAGCCGGCCGAACGCGCGCCGGCGTCGGCGGCCCCCTGCAGGATGGCTTCCAGTTCATGGTCGTTGATCCAGGGGATCACCGGCGCGGCCATCACGCCTACCGGCACGCCGGCTTCATGCAGCTTGGCCATGGCGCGCAGGCGCGCGTGCGGTGCGGCGGCGCGCGGTTCGAGCTTGGCCGACAGGTGCGGGTCCAGCGTGGTCACCGAGAAATAGACGCTCACCAGGTTCTCCTCGGCCAGGGGCTGCAGCAGGTCGAGGTCGCGCGTCACCAGCGCGTTCTTGGTGATCAGGGTGAAGGGGTGGCGCGTCTCCCACAGCACTTCGATCATGCGCCGGGTGATCTGCAGCTTGCGCTCGATCGGCTGGTAGGCGTCGGTGTTGATGCCCAGGGCAATGGCGCTGGGCACGTAGCCGGGACGCGAAAGCTCACGCCGCAGCAGCTCGGGTGCATTGACCTTGGCGAACAGGCGGGTCTCGAAGTCCAGCCCGGGCGAGAGGTTGAGATAGGCGTGGCTGGGTCGGGCGAAGCAATAGCTGCAGCCGTGTTCGCAACCGCGGTAGGGATTGGCCGATTGCGAGAAGCCGATGTCCGGGGACTGGTTGCGGGTGATGATGCTGCGCGCGGTTTCCTCGGTCACCGTGGTGCGCAGGGCTGGATCGGCAAATTCCTCGCCCGGTTCCTGGCACCAGCCATCATCCACCGCTTCGGGGGTGGTGACTTCGAAACGTCCGGCGAGGTGGATCCGCGAACCGCGGCCCTTGATCGCATTGCTCATGCGCAAAGGCTAGCGCGGCCGCGTCTCAGTGCTGGCGACGAAGTTCAGCTCGATAAATCTGCGGGCCTGACGATGTCCGGCGGCACGGGCGGGCTTTCCAGCCAATGCGCGTGCCAGGCCTGGAACATCAACACGTTCCACAAGTGGGTGTGCCATTTCCGGCGGCCGCCACGGAATTCGCGCCACAACTGGTCGATCAGCGCAGCGTCGAACCAGCCTTGCGCGCGCAGGCGCTCGGGGGCCAGCAGCGAATGTGCCCAATCCTGCAGCGGCCCGGCCAACCAGTCCGAGATCGGCGGGCCGAACCCGCGCTTGGAGCGCCAGACCAGCTCGCCAGGCAGGTGCCGCGCCAGCAGTTGCCGCAGCAGGTATTTCTGTTGGCCATGGCGCTGTTTCATCGCCAGCGGCAGCGACCAGCCGAGCCTGGCGACCTCCATGTCCAGGAATGGGCAGCACACGCTGAGGCCCTGCGAGCCGGCAGCGCGATCGAGCTTGGTCAGGACGCCGAACGGCAGGTCCATCTGCAGGTCGAACAGCTGGATGCGGTCGCTGTCATCGAGGTGCTTGCCGCCCAGATGTTCGGCAAGCAACGGTGCGAGCCGGGGCTCCTCGATGCCCCCCAGGGCGCGCCCCGGCTCGCGCCAGCGTGAAATCCGGCGCAGGTAGCTCGCTTCCAGGCCGCCGCCGGCCAGGGCTTCGCGCACCGCGGCCCAGCCGCCCAATCGCGCGGCTTCCGGCGCGCTGGCCGGCAGGCACCCGATCACCCGGCGCAGCGTGGCGGGGGTGCGCTCGGCGAAGCGGTGATTGCGCATCGCACGCACGTAGGCACCGTGGCCGAAGAACAGTTCGTCGGCGCCGTCACCGGTATGGATGCGCCGTGTCCAGCCGGCTGCGGTCTGGCACGCCAGCAGGGTGGGCAGTTGCGAGGGATCGGCGAACGGCTCGCACCAGGTCTGCGCCAGGTTCGGCACCCGTTCGGCGGCCAGGCGGCCATCCATCCGCACGGTGTGGTGGCGCAGGCGCAGATGCCGTGCGACGGCAGCGGCCCAATACTCCTCGTCGTGGTCCGGATGGGCGAAGGTGATGGTCAGCGCGTCCACCGGCTCGCTGCGTCGCGCCTGCATCAAGGCGGCCAATAGGGAAGAGTCGACACCACCGGAGAGCAGCAGCGTCGGCTGCGAGCCCATCCCGGCGCGGTCGATCGCGCCGCCCAGCGCGTCTTCCACGGCGTCGAGCGTGTGCTCCAGCGAGGGCTGGTCCTCCCGCGCCTGGACCGCCTGCGCCATCAGGCTGTCGGCGCGCCAATACGGTGTGGCGGTTGGCGCGCCGGCGGCGTCTTGTTCCACCGTCACCCAATGCCCGGGAGCGAGTTTGGCAATGCCTTCGTGGATGGTTCTGGGAGCGGGGATGTAGTCCAGCCGCAGCAGCTGCGCCAGGGCGCCGCGGTCGATACGTGGGTCGAAGCGAGGATGGGTCCTCAGCGCCTTCATCTCGGTGGTGAAGATGAACTCATCACCGCACCATCCGTAGTACAGCGGCCGCTGCCCGAAGCGATCGGCCGCCAAGGTAAGGCGGCTGGCATGCCGGTCCCACAGGGCGAGGGCAAACGGCCCTTCGCAACGCGTGAGGGCGCGTTGCAGCCCCCAACGTGCGACCCCATGCAGGACCAGGTGGCCGTCTTCGGCATCGGCATCGACATCGCAGCCGGCGTCGCGCAGATCGCTCGCCAGTTGCGCGCGATTGCTCAGGCAGCCGTCGAAGGCCAGGGCGAAGCGTTCGTGCTTGGGGCCGCCGATGCACGGCGAAGGTCCCAGCTCGGCGGCGCAACGGCCCAGTGCAACGCCGCTATACGAATCCACCCACTTGACCGCATGGCCGCCGCGGTGGCTCAACGTCTGCAGCATGAGATCAATCTGAAACTGCCGTTGCGCGAGGTCGGTGGGACCGGTGGCCGGGTAGAGGCCGACGATCGCCGTCATGCGGGCTCTGCACATGGCTGCGCCGCAGTGATTGCGGCAGGTTGCAACGAAGGCAATGGTTCTTGAGGGGCGGGCACTGGCAACTACCGGCTGTGACGTCGTTCCATCTTGGAATGCACCGGCTTGTCCGTCGCCACGCAAACGTGGCTATTTCTAGGCGTTTTTGTCGCGCTCGGTGACGGGGTGTAACCGGTCGCGCTCAATCCCAGCCATTGCGGCTGAACAGATAGCCCCGGTTGCGGACGGTCTTGATGTGGTGCGGGTCGGGGCCGTCACCGAGCTTGCGCCGCAGCCGCGAGACACGCGCATCGATCGAGCGATCGGTGCCGTCGAAGTCGATGCCGCGCAAGGCGCGCAGCAGTGCCTCGCGTTCGAGGACCTGGCCGGCGTGGCTGGCGAGCACGACCAGTAGATCGAATTCCGCCGTCGTCAGATCGATGCGCTTGCCGCCGACCATCACTTCCCTGGCACTGGTATCGATCACCAACTCGCCGAAGCACATCGGGCAGTTGGTGGCGGCCGCGCGCCTGCGCAGCAACGCACGCAGCCGCGCCAACAGCACGCGCGGCGAGATCGGCTTGGCGACGTAGTCGTCGGCGCCCAACTCCAGGCCGAGAATGTGGTCGATGTCTTCGTTGTGTCCGCTGATCATGCAGATCAGGCCGCTGTAGTGGGGGCGCACGGCGCGGCAGACGTCGAAGCCGTTGCGTCCGGGCGGGGTGATGTCGAGCAGTACCGCCGCCGGCTGGGTGGCCAGGATGGTTTCGGCCGCTCGGGCACTGTCTTTTTCGATCGAAGGGTCATAGCCGTTGTCCCGCAGGTACTCGGCCATCGCCTGGGAAAGGCAATCATCGACTTCGACCAATAGAATTCCGGTCATTCGAGGCTCCAAGTGGCTGGATGGACATGACACGGCGGCAAGCCTAGGCGGGCCTTGGCAGGTTGTCGTGCGAAATTCGGCATGCAGGCGCGTTGCCGCAAACCTGCCTTGGACTGCGTTTAGAATCGGCACCATGCTGGCCACTTTGAATGCGACCTGGGAGTGGTTCGCCGCCATCCCCCACCTCTCGGCCTATGTGACGGCCGGCTATTTCGCCTATCTGCTGTGGATCGTGGCCTGGATCGTGCTGCAGAAGCGCGAGCCGGCGGCGACGCTGAGCTGGGTGCTGTCACTGGCGGCGCTGCCCTATCTGGGCCTGCTCATCTACTACCTGCTCGGGCCGCAGAAGGTGAAGCGGCAACGCTTGCGCCGCGGCCGTTCGCGTTCGGGGATGGAGCATTACACCAGCGTTTGCCCGCCCGATAGCGACTGCGACGAACTGGCCCGGATCGCCCAGGCCACCTGCGGCATGCCGCCGGCCTCGGCGACCGAGGTTCAATGGCTGGTCGATGGCGGGGCGACCTACGACGCGATCCTGGCTGCCGTCGCGCAGGCGCGCGACCATGTGCATCTGCAGTACTACATCTTCAATCCCGATCGCATCGGCACCCAACTGCGCGATGCGCTGGTCGAGCGCGCCAAGGCCGGTGTAAAGGTGCGCCTGCTACTGGATGCGGTGGGTTCGTCGCGGGTCCGGCGCAGTTTCCTGCGGCCGTTGCTGGAGGCGGGCGGCGAGGCGGCGTGGTTCCATCCCACGCAGTTGCTCAAGCCATTCAAGCGGCCGTGGGTGAATATGCGCACCCATCGCAAGCTGGTGGTGGTCGATGGCCGCATCGCCTTTACCGGCGGGATCAACATCACCGACGAAGAAGACGAGCGGATAGATGCGAATGCCTACCGCGACCTGCACATGCGCATCGAAGGCTATGTCGTACGCAACCTGCAATTGGTCTTCATCGAAGACTGGATCTATGCCACCGGGCAGGAGCGCCCCGCGTTCGAAGGCCAGGACCTGTGGCCCAAGCACATGCCGACCCGGGCGGAGGGGCGGATCGATGCGCAGGTGCTGCTGTCCGGGCCTGACTCTTCCTGGGAAACCATCCACCGCCTGCAGGTCGCGGCGATCCACGAGGCGCGGCAGCGGGTATGGCTGGTCACGCCTTACTTCGTGCCCGGCGAGGCGGCGCGCATGGCGTTGACCTCGGCCGCGCTCGGCGGCCTGGACACACGCCTGCTGGTGCCGACCATGAGCGACTCGCGGTTGGTGACCTGGGCGGCGCGTTCGTACTTCGACGAGTTGCTGGAGGCCGGCGTGCGGATCTTCGAGTACGGGCCGCGCATGCTGCATACCAAGGCCTTCGTCGCCGACGAGGAGGTCTGCATCGTGGGCAGCGCCAACTTCGACAACCGCAGCTTCCGCCTGAACTTCGAGCTGTCGATGATGTTCCGCGATCGCCAGCTCACCCATGAGCTGGCGACGTTCCTGTCGCAGGAGATGGCCGCGGCGCGCGAGGTCCGCTTCAACCGGCACCGCCCGCTGTGGCGTTCGCGCCTGCCCGAGGCGGTGGCGCGGCTGACCTCGCCGCTGCTGTAGGTCGGCGGCACGTGGAACCGGGCCCCAGCGCGGCGCTACACTGCGCCGACTCTTGGGGAGACTGTTCTATGCATTGGTTGTTCCTGCTCCTGGCGCTCGGCGCGCTCGTCCTGGCTTTCAGCACGCCGCACATGTGGCTGCTGGTGGCCTGCCTGCTGGCCGCGCTGGCGCTGATGGTGGCCTGGGCCCGCGGTTGGTACCTGTCGCGCATGGGCGAGGTCGAGGAGGCCGGCAATATCGTCGACCCGGTGGAACTGCATCGGCTGCGCACCCTGGCAGCGGCCCGCAAGGCCGCTTCCGAACAGTCGCCCAGCGAGTCCTGAAACGCGCGTGGCCACCCAGCTATCGGTCAACGTGAACAAGATCGCGGTGCTGCGCAATTCGCGCGGCGGCCATGATCCGGACGTGGTGCGTGCCGCCGAGGCCTGCCTGGCCGCTGGCGCGCATGGCATCACCGTGCATCCGCGGCCCGACCGCCGGCATATTCGCGCCGAAGATGTGATTACGCTGGCGGCGCTCACTCGCCGGCGTGGGGTGGAATTCAATATCGAGGGCAACCCGTTCGCGCCGCCGCGCGAGGGGTATCCCGGCCTGATCGAGCTGTGCCGCCAGGCCCGCCCGGCGCAGGCGACGCTGGTGCCCGATGGCGACGGCCAGCTGACGTCCGACCACGGCTTCGACTTCGCGCGCGACAGCGACAGGCTGCGCCC
The DNA here is from genome assembly GCA_035539015.1 of Stenotrophomonas sp. GTDB lineage: Bacteria > Pseudomonadota > Gammaproteobacteria > Xanthomonadales > Xanthomonadaceae > Stenotrophomonas_A. The sequence goes on from DATLJF010000326.1 coordinate 7,293, forward strand.
GCTGGTGGCCGAGTTGCGCGCCCTGGGCTGCCGCGTGAGCTTGTTCGTTGATGCCGGGGCGCCGGGGCTGGAGCAGGCGGCACAGATCGGGGCCGACCGGGTCGAGCTATACACCGGGCCATACGCCGAAGCGCATGCGGGCGGCCAGCCACAGGCGGCGCTGAGCTTGTTTGCCGAAACGGCGCGGCGCGCCCAGGCCGCTGGCTTGGGCGTCAACGCCGGCCACGACCTGTCCCAGGCCAACCTGGGCGATTTCCTGGCGGGCGTGCCGCAGGTGCTCGAAGTATCGATTGGCCACGCCTTGATCGGCGAGGCGCTGTACGACGGGCTGGAAGCGACCGTGCGCGCCTACCTGGACATTCTTCACCAGTACGCCTGAGGGCACCGAAGCCGCCACCGCGGCACTGGTACCGCAAAAAAAAACGCCACCCTTTCGAGGTGGCGTTTGCAGTCGCGTCATGACTGGGTGTTGCGCTATTGCAATTACGGCTGGACGAAGCCGATCTTCTTCATCTGCGCGTTCTTGGCGGCAGCCAGGACCCTGGCCATCACTTCGTACTCAGAATCCGGGTTGGCATCGATCTTCAGCTGCGGCTGGTTGGTCGGGTCGCGCTGGACCTCTTCCTCCATCCGCTGCTGCAGTTCGGTGACGGCAACCGGGCTGTTGTTCCAATAGACCTGGTTGCTGGCATCGATGCGCAGCTCGATCGGCGGCGGCGGCTCCACGGTCTCCGGCGGCGGGTTGATCACGCGCTGCGGGAGATCCACGGCGATCGGGTACGTCATGATCGGCGCGGTGACGATGAAGATGATCAGCAGAACCAACATCACGTCCACGAGGGGCGTGACGTTGATGTCGGCCATCGGGCCGCGGCCACTACCACTTGAAAAAGCCATGGCTTACCGCTCCTTCTCTTTGGTCGCGACGAAGCCGATGTCCAGCATGCCCTGACCCTGCGCGATCTTGGTGACCTCGTTGATCGTGCTCATCTTGGTGGTCTTGTCACCACGCAGGTTGAGCGGCGGCTGGGGGGTCTGCTGCGCAGCGGTGGACAAGCGCGACTCCAGGGATTCCTTGGAGACCGGCTCATCGTTCCAGTACAGCGAGCCATCTTCCTTGACCGACAGGGTGATGGGGCCCTTGCGGTCAGCCGCTTCGTCCGGCTTCTGGTTCAAGTTGGCCTCGGGCAGCTCCACCTTGACCTTGTGGGACATCAGCGGGGCCGTGATGATGAAGATGATCAGCAGCACCAGCATCACGTCCACGAGGGGCGTGACATTGATGTCGGCCATCGGGCCGCCGCTGTTTCCACTACTGAAGGCCATAACAGGCTCCGTCTAAATCGGTTGCGATGACGTGTTCTTTGCCCGGGCAGCGCGTCTTACTTGACGCGCGAACCGGTGGCGAAGAAGTCGTGCAGGTCGTGGGCGAAGGTATCGAACTTCGCGATGACCGAGCTGTTGACCTTCGAGAAGAAGTTGAAGGCGAACACGGCCGGGATCGCGACGAACAGACCGATGGCGGTCATGATCAGCGCTTCACCCACCGGGCCGGCAACGGCGTCGATCGAAGCCGAACCGGTCGCACCGATCTTGATCAGGGCGCCGTAGATGCCCCACACGGTGCCGAGCAGACCGACGAACGGCGCGGTCGCACCGACGGTGGCCAGCAGGGTCATGCCCGACTGCAGCTTGGTGCTTTCGCGGGTCACGGCCTGGCGCAGGGCGCGGTCGACGAACTCCGAACGGCTCAGGTTCTCACCCAGGCCGGTGTTGCTGCCTTCGGCGCGCTGGTGGTGGGCGGCGGCCTGGGCGGCGTCCAGGGCGATCTTCGAGAACGGCTCGGAAGCCGGCTGCTCTTCCATGGCGCGGATGGCTTCCTGCGCGTTCGGGGCTTCCCAGAACAGGCTGGTCACGCGATCGGCGGCGCTCTTCAGGCGGACCGAACGGAAGATGTTGATCACGGTCCAGTACCACGACATGGCGGACATGGCGATCAGGGTCACGAGGACGACCCAGGAGACGGCGAAGTCGCCCGGATGCGAGGTCATTTCCCCGATCAGGTGCTCAAAGCCCATCTGCGAGAGGGCAGCCGACGGGTTGGAACCCCCGGCAGCGGCGGCGATGAAGAGATGCTGCAGCATGACGCTTACCTTTGTTGTGTGTGGTGATGAAGGGTAATGCTAAGAAAGACAGGGTTGACCGGGCCAGAGGCCCGGCCCTGACAATCAGTTGAGCGCAAAGTTGACCGGGACGCGGACGCGTCCGGCCGACTTCTGCCCGTTCACGACGGACGGGTTGAAGCGCCACTTGCGTGCGGCATCCATGGCCGCTCGGTCCAGATCGCGGTTACGGCTGGACTTCTCGACCGACACGTTAGTCACGTTGCCGCTCGCATCGACGTCCACGATCAGGATCACTTCGCCTTGCACGCCGGCACGGAACGCAGCCGGCGGGTACTTAGGCGGATTCATGTTCTTGGACGAAATGTCCACGCTGGCGCTGATGTCCGACGGCGGCTGCGGCGGCGACGGCGGCGACGGCGGCGTCACGATGTCGTTGGCGCGCGGTTCCGGCACGTCGACGATCGGCGCTTCCGGCGGCGGCGGCACCGGCGAGGGACGCGGCGGTGCCAGGTTCTTCACCGGCGGCGGCGGCTTGTCCTGCGGCGGGGGCGGCGGCGGCGGCGGGGGCGGCGGCGGCGGAGCGTCGACGATCGTCACCATGACGTTGCGCTCCTTCTCAGCCACGGCCTTCGGCGCGATGGCGGGAATCAGCAACAGCATCAGGGCAGCCAGATGCAAAGCGATTACAAAGGCAATACCGACGATGCGGGGCCAGTTCAATCCCTGGTTCCCGGTATCCTGGTCATACCTGTGGACAACATATTGTTCCGTCATGCGCCAATGGCTCTTTCTGTGGGGGCCTGGATCACTGGCGTGATCCCCGGATCGGGCGGCATTGACACCGCAGGAACCTCCAAGCTTATACCAATCCCGGCCCCTGTAGCCACTTATGCACAGGGGTTGCGGGCGTTTTTTTACGGCTTATTTGCCGTTGATGATCTTCTTGGCATCCTCGGGCTTCTTGACGCCCTTGGCCAGCGCCTGCTGTGCCGCTTCCTTGGCCTCGGCCGCACGCCCCTCGTTCTTGAGGACCTTGGCCAGGTTCAGGTAAGTCTCGCCGTCCTTGGAGAGCGGAGCTGCCTTCTTCCAGTTGTCGATCGCCTGGGGAATGTTGTCCGAGTAGTAGTACGACTGGGCCAACGCCAGGTAGGTCTGGTAGTCCGGCTTGAGGATGCCCTTGGACATGCCCTCGTTGATGACTGCGATGACGTCCTTTTCCTTGTTGTCCGTGTTCGCGTAGATCGAGTACAGCTGCTTGTACTCGCGCTCGTCGGTGAGCTGGCCGCTGGCGCGCAGCTTGTCCATCACCGCGGCGGCCTTGTCCATCTGGTCGGCCTGCATGTACATGCTGGCCAGGTTGAGCTGGGCCTTCTTGTCGTTCGGGCTCTTGGCGGCAAGCGCCTCGGCCGCGGCGACGGCTTCACCGCTCTGGCCGGCTTCGGCGTAGGACGCCATCAGCAGCTGGTTCCAGCTGTCCTTGGGCTCGGGCGAAGCGGCAATGGCCTGCTTCAGCACCGGGATGGCCTCCTGGTAACGCTCGGACTGGTACAGCGCCTGGCCCTTGAGGATCAGGTCCTCCGGCTTCTGCGACTTGCTCTCGGCCAGGTACTTGTCCAGCGTGGCCAGGCCTTCGGTGTATTGGTTGTCCTGCAGCTGCAGCTGCGCCAGCATCAGCATCGCCTGGAAGTGGCCGTTGTTGTCCAGGCCGTTGAATTCAATCGCCTGCTGCAGGTACTTCTTGGCGCCGGCGGTGTCATCGAGGTTGAAGGCGGCCTGCGCGGCCAGCTGCGAAGCCAGCGCCTTGTCGGCATTGTTCGCCGCCGGGTTGGCGAGGATCTCTTCGGCCTGCGTGCGCACGGCGGCGAAGTCTTCGCCCTTGTTGAACACTTCGATCAGCTTCTGCAACTTCGAGCTGAGCTTGGCCGAGGTTTTTTCCTTCGGTTCCTGGCGGGTGGCGTTGGGGAACATCACCTCGGCCTTGGCCGAGCGCGAGCTGCGGCCACGACCGGAATCAGACTGCGCGATCGCGTCCGTGACGACCGCGCCGCCCAGAGCGGCAGCGACGAGCAAGGACAGCAGGGCTTTGTTGCGATTGGGCAGTTTCATGATCACCTCGGTCGGGTGCCGCCTGAGCGGCACTGGAAGGAAACGCTTGCCGTACGAAAAATCGAGCCGGCAAACTTATCAGAATCTTTCGCGCACAGAAAACGGTTTCCATGCTGGGGTGCATCAATACGGTGCCGTCTAGCCACAACGCGGTTTTCGCCCGGCGTTCCTGGCCTGTTCGAAAACCGGCATCAGCGCGGGTGCATCGCGCTCCAGTTCGCGTATCCGGTTGGCGGGGTCCGGATGAGTGGACAGCCATTGCGGCGGCCGGTCTCCACCTGCCTGCATCATGTTCCGCCACAGGTCGACCGACTGTGAGGGATCGAAGCCCGCCTCGGCCATCAGGCGCTCGCCGACGATATCCGCTTCGCTTTCCTGGGTGCGCGAGCCGGGCAGCAGGAATGCCGTTTGCGCGGTCATCCCACCGATCTGGTTGACCGCACTGGCAGCGTTGCCGCCGTAAGCGGCGCCGGCCAGCGCACCGAGCACGGACAGCCCGGTCTGCGCGCCCATCTGGCGGGTGATGCGCTCTTCGTGGTGGCGCGAAATCACATGGCCAATCTCGTGGCCGAGCACGGCGGCGAGTTGGTCCTGGTTCTTGGCGACTTTGAAGATGCCGGTATTGACGCCGACCTTGCCGCCCGGCAACGCGAACGCGTTGGGCTCCTCATCGGCGAAGACCGCCGTTTCCCAGGCGACCCCACGCCATTGCGGGGGCAGCTGCGCCACCAAGGCGTTGACCACGCATTTGACGTAAGCGTTCTGCTTGGCGTCGGCGCTGATCTTTTCCTTCGACTTGGTCTCGGCGAACGCCTGCGCGCCCAGCTGGTCGAGCTGTTGTTGCGAAACACCGCCGACCATCTGCTTGCGCCCGGTCGGCGAGGTGGTGGTGGCGCAGCCGGCCAGCGCCAGCGCCGCCACGACTCCGAAGGTTGCTGCCTTTTTCATCGGGATCCCCAAAAGCTTTGGGGAATTCTGGCAGGGCCGGCTTAACTTTTCGTCAAGCGGACTACTCCAGCCCGAACCAATACAACGCCGCCAGGGCGATTGCGTTGTTCAGACCGTGCGCCAGGATGGCTGCCCACAGCGAACCCGTACGCCAGTAGAGCCAGGCAAATGCGGCGCCCATGGCACCGTAGACCAGCCACAGCTGGCCAATGGCCAGCGCACCGTTGCCGCTCAGCCCCGGGATTTCATGCAGCAGGGCAAATGCCAGGCTGCTGAGCAGCATGCCCAGCCACGGCTTGCCGGCGGCAAGCAGGCGCCCGAACAGCACGCGCCGGAACAACAGCTCTTCATACGCGGGCGCCAGCACCACGGCGAACAACACCGCCGACAGCGGCCATTGCGAGAGCAGGTCGCTCATCAGCGAAAGGTTGGTCGGCACCGGCTTGATCTGCAGTCGGTCGGCCAGCATGCCGGTGACGGTGCTGAAGCAGAACACGCCCACGGCCACGAGCGTGGCCAGGCCCCAGGTGGCCGGCCGCTGCAATGCGGACCAGGATTGGCTTTTTTCCGCGGCCGATGCGCGGCGACGCCAGAAGTACACCACCAGCGCAGCCGATGCGGTGCTGACCAACGCCATCAACAGCTGCGCCAGCGCACCGGGTTGGCCCAATTGCTGGCTCACGTCGGTCGGTGCCAGTTCGATACCTTGCCGGCGCGCGTCCACTACCAGCGCGATGCCGCGAAATATTCCCCAGGCGATACCGCTGCCGAGGCTGGCGACCAGCAGCACGACCAGGGCAATCAGCGCATCGAGGAAAAAGTTGAGCAGCGGCGCGCGGTCGGCCGGGGCAACCACGGCCGCGGCCGGCGTAGCGGGCGGGGGCATCGCTTCCGCGGCGGCCGCCGGGGACACTGGAAGATCGTTCATCGGGTTCCTGCGCGTCGGAAGGCAAGCGCCGCCGCATCGCTCCCCGATGCGGCGGCCGGCTCGATGATGTCAGATATCGAGGTTGGCGACCTTCAACGCGTTGTCTTCGATGAAGTCGCGGCGCGGTTCAACCACATCGCCCATCAGCGTGCTGAAGATCTGGTCGGCGGCCACGGCGTCTTCGATCCGCACCTGCAACATGCGCCGGGTGTCCGGATTGACCGTGGTTTCCCACAGCTGCTCGGGATTCATTTCACCCAGGCCCTTGAAGCGCTGGATCTGCCGGCCTTTCTTGGCTTCTTCCAACAGCCAGGCCTGCGCCTGCGCAAACGACGCCACGTTCTGGGTCTTGTTGCCGCGCACGATCTGCGCGCCTTCGCGCACCAGGCCATGGAACAGCTTGGCCGCTTCGTTGAGCGGACGCAGTTCGCCAGTCTCGAAGGCCGAGAGCGGAATGAACATGCGCGCTTCTTCGCCCATGTGGCGCCGCACGACTTCCAGCGCCGCCGGGCGCTGGTCGTTGGGTTCCTGCAGGCCGATGGTGTAGCGCGGCGTGCCCAGGCTGCCCTGGTTGAGCTGGCTGGCGAGCAGGTCCAGGCCGTGGCCGGCCTTGGCATCGCGCAGGTGCTGCAGATCCAGCGGCACGAAGTCGATCAACGCGTCGAGCAGGCGGGTGTCGTAGCGGTGCGCGTTGCGGGCGATGGCGTCCTTGGCGTTGGCATAGGCCAGCAGCAGCCTTTCCAGCGCCACGCCGTCGATCGCCGGCTCACCGGCGGCCGGCACCAGCGAGGCGCCTTCGACCGCGCTGTTGGCCAGGTAGACGTTGAGGGCCGCATCGTCCTTAAGGTACAGCTCGCTCTTGCCCTGCTTGAGCTTGTACAGCGGCGGCAGGCCGATGTAGATGTGGCCGCGCTCGATCAGCTCGGGCATCTGGCGATAGAAGAACGTCAGCAGCAGCGTGCGGATGTGCGAACCGTCGACGTCGGCGTCGGTCATGATGATGATGCGGTGGTAGCGCAGCTTGTCCGGGTTGTACTCGTCCTTGCCGATGCCGGTACCGAGCGCGGTGATCAGCGTGCCGACTTCGGCGCTGGCCAGCATGCGGTCGAAACGCGCGCGTTCGACATTGAGGATCTTGCCGCGAAGCGGCAGCACCGCCTGGTTCTTGCGGTTGCGGCCTTGCTTGGCCGAACCGCCAGCCGAGTCACCCTCGACGATGAAAAGTTCGGACAGGGCCGGATCCTTTTCCTGGCAATCGGCCAGCTTGCCGGGCAGGCCGGCGATATCCAGCGCACCCTTGCGGCGGGTGAGATCGCGGGCCTTGCGCGCGGCTTCACGGGCGCGCGCAGCGTCGACGATCTTGCCGGTGATGGCACGCGCTTCGCTGGGATTTTCCTGCAGGAACTCTTCCAGGCGCGCACCGAAGGCGTTTTCCACCGCCGGGCGCACGTCTGAGCTGACCAGCTTTTCCTTGGTCTGCGAGGAGAAGCTCGGGTCGGGCACCTTCACCGACAGCACCGCGATCATGCCTTCGCGCATGTCATCGCCGGTGAGGGTGATCTTGGCCTGCTTGGCGATGCCGTTCTGCTCGATGTAGTTGCCGAGCACGCGGGTCAGCGCGGCGCGGAAGCCGGCGAGGTGGGTGCCGCCGTCCTTCTGCGGAATGTTGTTGGTGAAGCAGTACATCGTTTCCTGGTAGGCGTCGGTCCATTGCAGGGCGACGTCGACGACGATGTTGTTGTACTCGCCGGTCACAGAAATGACGTTGGGATGCAGCGGGTTCTTCAGCTGCGCCAGGTGCTCTACGAAACTGCGGATACCGCCTTCGTAGTGGAAATCGTCGCGCCGGCCTTCGCCGCGTTCGTCGATCAGGGTGATGCGCACGCCGGAGTTGAGGAAGGACAGCTCGCGCAGGCGCCGGGCCAGGATGTCGTAGTGGAATTCGACGTCGCTGAAGATCTCCACCGCCGGCTTGAACCGCAGCGTGGTGCCGCGCTTCTGCGATTCCTCGATCTGCTTGAGCGGATACAGCGATTCGCCCAGCGAGTATTCCTGCTGGTAGTGGTGGCCGTCGCGCCAGATGTCCAGCCAGAGGTGTTCGGACAAGGCATTGACCACCGAGACACCCACGCCATGCAGGCCGCCGGAAACCTTGTAGCTGTTGTCGTCGAACTTGCCACCGGCATGCAGCACGGTGAGGATCACCTCGGCCGCGGAAATGCCTTCTTCCTTGTGGATATCGACCGGGATGCCGCGTCCGTTGTCGTGCACCGACACTGAGCCATCGACGTGGATCTTCACCACAATGTCGTCGGCGTGACCGGCCAGCGCTTCGTCGACCGAGTTGTCGACGACCTCGAACACCATGTGATGCAGGCCGGTGCCGTCATGGACATCGCCGATGTACATGCCTGGGCGCTTGCGGACGGCTTCCAGGCCGCGCAAGACGGTGATCTTGCTGGAGTCGTAGGTGTTGCCGTTCGCCGGCGTCGGGTTGAGTTCTTCGGTCATGCGCTTTGCCGTGTGCTCCACTGCGCGGGCGGCGACGGGGGACCCGTGCCGCTCCGGAGATAGGGGGATAGCTGATCAATTATAGCAGCCGGGCCTTGCCAGCCCCGGATTGGTGAACGGCGCGCTGCCCATTCAGTCTTGAACGTGGACTTCGCCGTGTTCCACGTGGAACTGCGCCGGCTCCCAGGCCGAAAGGAGCGCAGGCGCCTCCGTTGCGGTGATCAGGACTTGGGCGTGGCCTTCCTGCAGACGCGCCAGGATGCGCTGCTGGTGATGGCGATCCAACTCAGAGGCCAGGTCATCGAGTGCGACCACCGGCCATTCTCCGCGCTGGTCGGCGAAGTCCTCGGCCTGCGCCAACAAGCAGGCCAACGCCGTCAGCTTCGCCTGGCCTCGCGACAGCGCCTGGGGTCCGGGCAGTTGCGCGAACTCGGGTTGCCAGTCCGCGCGATGCGGCCCGACCGAGGTGTAGCCGTACTGGCGATCCCGCTCACGCGCCAAAAGCAGTGCATCGGCCAGCGAGACCTCGTGCCGGCGCCATCCGGGCTGGAAAGCGAGGCTCTCCAGACCCAGTGTGGGCGCGATGGCAGCGGCCAATGGCCGTGCCTTCTCCTGCAATCGTTCGATGTAGCCACGACGACGGGCAGTAAGCAGCTCGCCAGAATCCCCGAGCTCGCGATCCCAGGCGTCCAGCGACGCGGGCGCGCCACCCTGTTTGAGCAGCGCGTTTCGCTGTTTCAGCGCCCGCGAGTAGCGCCGCCACAGCGGAAGGAAATCGGGTTCCACGTGGAACAGAGCCCAATCCATGAAGCGTCGCCGCGTCTCGCCACTGCCACTGATCAGCGCATGGCTACCCGGCTCGAACGTCACTACGGCCAGCGCGGCGCAAAGATTGCCCAGCTGCTGCACATCCTGCCCGTCCAGCCGCCCCTTCCATGCCTGGCCGCTGTGCCTCAAGCCCGCACGCCGGGATCGGGCTGGCGCGGCGGTGCCTTCCTGCCATTCGACGAATACCTCGAGATCGTCCGCACCCTGCCGCACCAGACCATCGCGCACGCGTCCGCGAAAGCTGCGCCCGTAGGCCATCAGGTGCAACGCTTCCAACAGACTGGTCTTGCCGGCGCCGTTGTCGCCCACCACCAGGTTCATCCCCGGACGGGGGTGCCACTCCACGCTCTCGAAACGGCGGAAGCGATGCAGCGTCAATCGATTGATCAGCATTCGGCCGGCGACGGGGGCAGGGGATCGGCCAGCATAGCGGTCCGCTGGCGCGTAGGCATCAATGGGGACAAATTGTGGATAAAACAACGCCAGGAGCCGGCGTGGAGAGTTGTGCACAGCCCATGCACCGGATTCGGGCCACTTCTACAGGGGGTTTCGCAGGCCCTTTCTCGTTCAAAAACAATGAGATGACGACTTATACCGCGAAATCTGCCCTACCAAGCACTACCTAGCTCTTGATTTATATCTTCCTCAAAAGCGGTAAAGACCTTTGCCAGAAATGAAAACGCCCGGGTCTCCCCGGGCGCTCAGTTCCACGTGGAACACGCATCAGAGTCGCAGCGGCATCACCACGTGACGCGACTTCTCGCTGCTTGCCTCACGCACCAACGCGGAAGAATTCGCGTCGCGCAGCTGGATCACGATGTGTTCGTCCCGCAGGGCAGAAAGCGCATCGAGCAGGTAGTTCACGTTGAAGCCGATCGCCAGGTCGGAAACCTTGGTATCCGCCTCGACCTCTTCCTGTGCTTCTTCCTGTTCCGGGTTATGCGCGCTGATCTTGAGCTGGCCGGGCGACACTTCCACGCGCACGCCGCGGTACTTCTCGTTGGAAAGAATCGCTGCGCGCTGCAGCGAAGCACGCAGCGCTTCGCGATCGACCTTGACCTCGCGGTCGGCACCGATCGGCACCACGGCCTCGTAGTCCGGGAAGCGCCCGTCGATCAGCTTCGAGGTGAAGGTCACATCGTCGCGCTTCACCCGCACGTGGCTGCGGCCCACTTCCAGCTCCAGCGAGCGGTCGCCGCCTTCGAGCAAACGCTGCAGTTCGGTCACGCCCTTGCGCGGCACGATGATCTGCCGCTTGGTGCCCGAAGTGCCATCCAGCTGTGTCTCGCACAGCGCCAGGCGGTGGCCGTCGGTGGCCACGCAACGCAGGGTCGAATCGCGCAGGTCGAACAGCAAGCCGTTGAGGTAGTAGCGAACATCTTGCTGCGCCATGGCGAATGCGGTGCGCTCGATCAATTCCTTGAGGCTGGCTTCCGGCACCACCACACGCTCGGTGGCTTCCACTTCGTCTACCGAAGGGAAGTCGTTGGCCGGCAACGTCGCCAGGGTGAAGCGGCTGCGTCCGGCCTGGACCGTGACCTTGTCGCCGGACTGCGACACCGTGACCCGGCTGCCGTCGGGCAGGGCGCGCACGATCTCGAACAGTTTGCGTGCCGGGATCGTGGTTTCGCCGTCCTGCGCATCCTCCACTGCGATGCGCGAAATCATTTCCACTTCCAGATCGGTGCCGGTCAGCGACAACTGGCCGCTTTGCACCTGCACCAGGAAATTGGCCAGGACCGGCAGAGTCTGGCGACGTTCAACCACATTGACCACCTGGGCCAACGGCTTGAGGAAGGCTTCGCGCTGCAGTGTGAAACGCATGTGGTTCCGTGCCCCTATGCTTTAAAGATGTGGAATAAATCAAAAGCTTGGTGGTGATGGTAGGACCGTTTTTGGCGGAAAACTACCTTAACCAATTGATTTAAAAAGACTTGTTGGCCTCGAAACCCTTGGGATTACCGCCCCTGATCCCGTGGTAAAACCTGTGGATAAAATTCAGGCCAAACCGAGCGCTTGATTTATCCACAGTTTCTACCGGCCTTGCGCGCAAATCATGCACTGATTTTTCCCGCCTGTGCGCGCGGGCCGGAACTTACTCGCTCAGCTTGCGAATCAGCTTGTCCCAGTCCTCGCGCAACTTGCCGTCGGCTTCCATCAAGGTGCGGATCTGCCGGCAGGCATGCAGCACCGTGGTGTGGTCGCGGCCAGCGAAGGCGTCGCCGATCTCGGGCAGGCTGTGCTCGGTGAGTTCCTTGGCCAAGGCCATCGCCACCTGGCGCGGACGCGCCAGCGAGCGCGTGCGGCGCTTGGACAGCAGATCCTTCATCTGCAGGCCGTAGTAATCGGCCACGGTCTTCTGGATGTTCGGAATGCCAATGGCCTGCTGCTGCGCGCGCAACAGGTCGCGCAGCGTCTCCTGGGCGAACTCCACGGTGATCGCCCGGCCGGTGAAGTTGGCGCGCGCGGCCAGCGTGTTGAGCGCGCCTTCCAGATCACGCACGTTGGAGCGCATCTTCTTGGCGATCAGGAACGCCACGTCGTCCGGGATATCGGCCCCGCGCTCGCGCGCCTTCGCCAGCACGATCGCTGCGCGCGTCTCGAAATCCGGCGGGTCGATCGCCACCGACAGGCCCCAGGCCAGGCGGGATTTCAGCCGCGGCTCCAGGCCCTCCACCTCGCGCGGGTAGCGGTCGCAGGTAAGGATGATCTGCTGGCGGCCGTCGAACAGCGCGTTGAAGGTATGGAAGAACTCCTCCTGCGTGCGGTCCTTGCCGGCGAAGAACTGGATGTCGTCGATCAGCAGCGCATCGATCTGCTGGAACTGGCGCTTGAACTGGTCCATCGCCTTGTCCTGCAGCGCGCGGATCATCGCGCTGAAGAACTGCTCCGAGCGCAGGTACATGACCTTGGCGTTCGGGTTGGCCTGGCGCATCGCATTGCCGGCGGCAAACATCAGGTGGGTCTTGCCCAGGCCGGTGCTGCCATACAGCAGCAACGGGTTGTGGGCGCGGTCACCGGGCTTCTGCGCGGCCTGCAGCGCGGCGGCACGGCCGAGCTGGTTGCTGCGGCCCTCGACGAAGTTGTCGAAGGTGTAGTGGGTGTCCAGGTTGCCGGCGAAGGGCACCGAGGCCACCGGCGGCGGCGCAATCTGGGTAGCGAACACCGGCGCGACCGGTTCGGGCGCCTTGGGCCGCGAGCCGACCGCCAGTGCCACCTCGCCGTTGCCGGCGTAGTGGCTCAGCAACTCGCGGATACGGTCCAGGTAGCGCTCGCGCACCTGTTCGACAATGAAGGCATTCGGCGCGTACAGCACCATGCTGTCGGCGCGCTCTTCGGCCTGCAGCGGTTTCAACCAGGTATGGACATCTTCGGGCGGGAATTCCGCCTCGAGACGTTCCAGGCAACGGGGCCAAGCATCCATCAAAGTGTTTTCATCAGTAGCCGGCCGGGGGCGCAAAAGGTCGCCATGCATCGGCACGGGAGGTAGAAAGCGGATGGGGCAGCCTACCATCGGGGGGCGGGTTTTCCCATATTTATTCACAGGGACGTCCACAGGCTGGCACGCGCCCAAAGGTCACAGTACTTGACCTGGGCCCCACAGCACGCCTAGAATTTCCGGTTCTTTCGTAACCCTTTCCTAGAGGCCCACATGGCCACCAAGCGCACCTACCAGCCCAGCAACCTCAAGCGCAAGCGCGACCACGGTTTCCGTGCCCGCATGAAGACGGCCGACGGCCGCAAGGTGCTGGCCCGTCGCCGCGCCAAGGGCCGCAAGCGCCTGAGCGCTTGATTGCCGCGCCGCCGCGTGCGGCCCAGGCAATCCCGATCGTGACCGATTCCAACCCGCGCAGGCGATTTCCTCGCTCTGCGCGGGTTCGTTCGCGCGCGGAATACGCTGTCGTCTTCAATGACAGCCGTCGCTGCTCCGAGCCCCTCATGAGCCTGCACTGGCGCCCGCAAGAAGGCCCGGCCCGGCTCGGCATGGCGGTATCCCGCAAGGTCGACAAGCGGGCCGTCGGACGCAACCGCATCAAGCGCATCCTGCGTGACAGCTTTCGCCACCTCCTGCCCCAGCTGGCCGGCGGTGACTGTGTCGTGGTTGCCCGTTCGGCGGCCGCACGCGCAAGCAACGAAGAACTGCGCATTGCTTTCGAGCGTATCCTGCGCCGAGCGGGCGCATTGCCGGCGTCATCCGGCGGCGTCACAATGCCGCCGCGCCCGGAAGCCCACGCTTCGTCCCCTCCTTTGACCGAGCCGGAACCCCGTTCCGACTGAGCCGAGTTGCTGCCTGATGAATCAGACCCGCGTATTCCTGTTGCTTGCCTGGCTGATGGTGGCCGCCCTGTTGTGGATGGAGTGGGGCCGCGACAAGGCCGCGCCCGCAGCTGACGTTGCCGCGCAAGTCGTGCCGCCGACCGCCGGTGCCAGCGGCGTCCCCGATGCCAGCGGCGTGCCGCAGGCCAATGTGCCGGCTGCTCCTGGCGCCCCCGCCAGCGCGCCCGCTGCGGCCGCCGCCACGCCGGCGCCGGTGGTCACCATCACCACCGATGTGCTGCGCCTCAAGCTCGACGGCCGCAGCGTGCTCGATGCCGAACTGCTGCAGTTCCCGCAGACCAAGCAGCCCGGCGCCGCGCCGGTGAACCTGCTGACCGAAGACCCGGCGCATCCGTACAACGCCAGCAGTGGCTGGGCCAGCGACAAGGGCTCGCCGGTGCCGGGCGTCGGCGGTTTCCGTCCGGTCGAGGGCGGCACCGAGTTCGCCCTGGCCAAGGGCCAGGACAAGCTGGAGGTCCCCTTCGTGTGGAATGGCCCGGACGGCGTGAGCATTCGCCGCACCTTCGTCCTGGAGCGCGGCCGTTACGCGATCCAGGTGCGCGATGAGGTCGTCAATGCCGGCACCACCACGTGGAATGCCTACATCTACCGCAAGCTCAACCGCGTACCGACGATCCTCAGCCGCAGCATGATGAATCCCGATAGCCTGAGCTTCAACGGCGCTACCTGGTTCACCAACGAAAACGGCTACGAGCGTCGCGCCTTCGCCGATTACCTCAAGGACGGCAGCGTCGACCGCGTCATCCAGGGCGGCTGGATCGCGATGCTGCAGCACCAGTTCTTCACCGGCTGGATTCCGCAGGCCGACAACAGCTCGTTGCTCAAGCTTTCGCAGGTCAATGGCGCCGACGTGCTCGAACTGCGTGGCCCCGGCTTCACCGTGGCCCCGGGCCAGCAAGCAAAGACCGAGGCACGCCTGTGGGTGGGCCCGAAGTTGGTCGGCCTGATCGCCAAGGAACAAGTGCCGGGCCTGGACCGCGTGGTCGACTACAGCCGCTTCTCGCTGATGGCGATCATCGGCCAGGGCCTGTTCTGGGTGCTCAGCCACCTCTACAACCTGCTGCACAACTGGGGCTGGGCGATTGTGGGCCTGGTCGTGTTGCTGCGCCTGGCGCTGTATCCGCTGTCGGCAGCGCAGTACAAGTCCGGCGCCAAGATGCGCAAGTTCCAGCCGCGCCTGGCGCAGCTGAAGGAGCGCTACGGCGACGATCGCCAGAAGTACCAGCAGGCGATGATGGAGCTGTACAAGAAGGAGAAGATCAACCCGATGGGCGGCTGCTTGCCGCTGCTCATCCAGATGCCGATCTTCTTCGCGCTGTACTGGGTGCTGGTGGAGTCGGTGGAACTGCGCCAGGCACCGTGGCTGGGCTGGATCGGCGACCTCACCGCGCGCGATCCGTACTTCGTCCTGCCGATCATCAACATGGTCATCATGTGGTTCACGCAGAAGCTGACGCCGACCCCGGGCATGGACCCGATGCAGGCCAAGATGATGCAGTTCATGCCGCTGGTGTTCGGCGTCATGATGGCCTTCATGCCGGCCGGCCTGGTGCTGTACTGGGTCGTCAACGGCGGCCTGGGCCTGCTGATCCAGTGGTGGATGATCAAGCAGCATGGCGAGTCGCCCGGCAAGATCGTCCAGTCCAACCTCCACAACCCGTAAACAACAGAAGGCCCGCCTAGCAGCGGGCCTTCTGCATGGCCTCATGCAAGGACCGCCCGCCATGGCTTCGTCGCCAATCCATCGCCCGCTGTTGCTCGTCGCTCTGTTGGCGCTGGGCGCCTGTCACCACAGTGACGACACCGCACCGGCTGCTGCCGCGCCGGCCCCGCCGCCGTCATCGTCCACCGCGGCGGTCGCCCAGGCGGCCAGCCCCGCCGAAGCGGCGCTGCTCGGCCAGCTGCGG
>DATLJF010000327.1:0-7776 GCA_035539015.1 Stenotrophomonas sp.
ATACTCGCGGGTCTCCGCGTACGGGGGAACGCCGCCATAGCGGGTCACCGCGCCCACGCCGGCGTTGTAGGCAGCCACCGCCAGGGTACGGTCGCCATGGTAGCGCGCCAGCAACCATCGCATGTGTCGCGCGCCGCCATCGATGGACTGTTCGGCCGAGAATGGGTCGGCAACGCCATATTCGCTGGCCACCTCCGGCATCAGTTGCATCACGCCCTGCGCGCCCTTGGCGGACACCGCATGCGCATCGAAGTTGCTCTCGGCGTGGGCAATCGCACGCAGCCAGGCATCCTCTACGCCGGTGCGGCGCGCGGCGGCACGGAAGGCCTTGGGATAGCGGTCCAACTGCGGCTTGCCGACATGCCCCATCCCCGGATGGGCCGGCTCACCGGGCGGCGTGGCCACGGTGAACCGCAGGTACGGCCGCGAGCCCGGTAGGTTGCGGGTGGAATAGACCAGGACGCCATCCTGCTGGCGTTCGTAGAGCGTGCCGCTGAAGACACCAAAGTTTCCCCACAGGTTGGGGGCCTGGATCGCATGGTCGTCCACGGTGTGCGCTCGGCATTGCGAACCAGGCTCGGGCGCGGTCGCCATGCTGACCGTGCCCTCGCGCACACAGCGATAGATCGTGCGCGCCTGTGCCTGGCCAGTGAGTACGCAGGCCGACAGGATCAACAGTAGCGGACAGCACAGACGCGGCATGGGAGGGGTGGCAGGGCCGGATCACGGCCCGAGGTCATCGGCGCACGACGAGAACACGGCCGCTGTGCAGCCGGCGTGTTGGCCCGGAGGCAGGCGCATGCGGTTTGCGCACATCCCGTGGAAACGACTTGGTTTACGGTGAGGAGGTCCCGTCCGGAGCTCCGCCATGCGATCCACCTGCCTGCCGCTGCCCTGCCGCGCCGCACTGGCCACTTTCCTGCTGTTGACTACCCCCACCGCCTGGGCGCGCGAACCGAAACCCGACGTCGCTGCCGTCGCGCCGGCAGCAACCGCCTCCGCGCCGCTGCCGCCGGACTTGGCGATGCCGGCGCTTTTCGACGCGGTACAACGTGGCGAAGTCTTTCCTGACCAGAAAACTTTCCCGGACCTGCTGCCGCTGCGCGCGCCGGAGGTCATTGAACAGGCCTACCTGCGCGAACGCGGAAAGCCGGGTTTCGACCTGCGCGCATTCGTGGCAGCAAACTTCCAGGCCACCCCACCCCCTGCTACCCAGGGACTAGCCGCAGACGCGACACTGGCCGCGCATATCGATGCATTGTGGCCGCTGCTCAGCCGCGACAGCCGCGCTTTGCCGCCGCACAGTAGCCAACTGCCGTTGCCGCGCCCGTACGTCGTTCCCGGAGGCCGCTTCGGCGAGATGTACTACTGGGATTCCTACTTCACCATGCTGGGCCTGCACGCCAGCGGACAAGCGCAACGGTCGCGCGACATGCTCGAGGATTTCGCGCACCTGATCGACCGCTACGGCCACATTCCCAACGGCACGCGCAGCTACTACCTGTCGCGCTCGCAGCCGCCATTCTTCTCGCACATGGTGGCACTGGAGGCCGGCGATGATCGACAGTCACAGGTATACGGACGCTACCTGCCCCAGCTGCGCCGCGAGTATGACTACTGGATGCAGGGCGCGAAGGACCTGGCGCCGGGCAAGGCGAAGCAGCACGTGGTGAGGCTGGCCGATGGCAGCCTGCTCAATCGCTACTGGGACGCGCGTGACACCCCACGGACCGAGTCCTACCTGCAGGATCTACGGACCGCAGCAGCAGCGATTGAACGGCCGCAAGCAGAGGTCTTCCGCGACCTGCGCGCCGGTGCCGAGAGCGGCTGGGACTATTCCTCGCGGTGGTTGGGCGACCGCAAGCAGCTGCAGACCATTCGCACGACCGCCATCATCCCAGTCGATCTCAACAGCCTGCTCTACCATCTTGAAACCACCATTGCCGTGGCCTGCGAGCAGCAAGCCGATGCGACGTGCGTACGCCAGTTCCGTCAACACGCGATCGATCGTCAGCGCGCCATGTCCACCCATCTGTGGAACCGCGCCGGCTACTGGGCCGACTACGACTGGCAGGCTGGCCGCGTCAGCGAGCAAGTCACCGCCGCGATGCTGTTCCCGCTGTATGTCGGCCTGGCCACGCCGGAGCAGGCGCGCCACACCGCGCGCATGGCCGAGGCACGCTTGCTGACGCCCGCCGGGCTGGCGACCACGCAGGAGCGCACAGGCCAGCAATGGGATGCGCCCAACCTATGGGCGCCGCTGCAGTGGGTGGCGATCGAGGGCTTGCGACGCTACGACCAGACCACGTTGGCGCGGCGAATTGCCGAAGGTTTCCTGGGCCGCGTCCAGGACGTCTACGACCGCGACCGCAAGCTGGTAGAGAAATACACCAGCGACCCGCAAGGCGGGGGCGGGGGCGGGGGCGGTGAATATCCACTTCAGGACGGATTTGGCTGGAGTAACGGCGTGACCCGCGCACTGCAGGCTCAATACGGGTCACCGGCGCGCTAGCCCCCCGGCGATCTTCGGCCCGCCGTGCGGGCCGAAGATCGAAACTGCTACTTGTCCACGGTAATTTCGATGCGGACGCGGCGATTGGGCGCCAGGCACGCAATGAGCTGCGAGCGCGACTGCTGCTGGCAGGACACCAGCGACTCGGCCTCGCCCCGGCCCACCGCCTCCACCGATTCCGACGGCACGCCTTTACCCACCAGGTGCGCCTTGACCGCATCGGCACGTCGTTGCGACAACGCCAGGTTATACGCATCCGATCCAAGCCGGTCGGCGTGGCCGGTGAGGCGGATGCGCTGCAACTTGCTTGCATCGGTCAGCGCCGCGACAACGCGCTCGTCGAGGACACGAATTCCTTCTGGACGCAGCCGCGCACTGTCGAACTCGAACAACATGTCGGTGGACAGTTCCAGGGTGGTGACCTGGCCTTGCTCGGCGGCAACGGGGGGCGGCGCCGCGGGTGGATTGACCAGCTCCGCACAGGATTGCGGATTCCAGTGGAATTGCTTGGCCAGCATCGCATCGTCGTACAGGATCTTGTACTGGCATGTCGCCTGGCCGCCCTTACCGTCCGGCAGTTGGAAGACGAAGTTCCATTCGTGCACGCCGGCCAGGCCCTCGCTGTACTGCGGGTGGCCAATCAGTTGGTATATCTCGGTCTTGCCAAGGCCGGCCTGGACCTTGCGCAACTTATCGAGATCAGGGCGCACTGTCTCCGGCACGATGGGCCGGGCGGATTCTATTTCCGGCCACACGGGCTGGTCGGTCGTTCCATCCCTTACATTTCCATAGCTCCCGCAGCCGGCCAGCAGGCCCGCGGCAGGCAGTGCCAGCCACCAGGCCGGTGCGGATTTCAGTTTCAACATGGGGTCCACTCTCTTCGAAGGCGGCGGCCCGAAGACCGCCGCGAGTCAGTCGCTCCCCGGGCAGCGTTGCCGCCCGGGGATGCCATCTGCCGTCTTTGCTTCAGAACACGAAGCCGACACCGACACGGTAGATCGGCTCGTCATTCTTCGCCGCCGAGATACCGGCGTTGATGTTGACGCGACCGTTATCGCTCCAGCGCGACACCCCGACACCCAGGGCGGTTTCCCCGCGATAGGACGCAACGCCCGCATTGACGGCCGTACGGCCCGGCAGGTACGGGGTGACATTCACCAGCGCGGCCGAAGCTGCGATGCCGCGATTGACCTGACGGTTCATGTCGTCCATGTCACGACGCACATTGCCCCAAGCCTCATCGATGCGCTTGTCGGTGTGGTCATTCGCCGCCTTGGCCACCTGTTCCAGCTGGCGGCGATTGATGGCGTCGGTGTCGCGGGTACCGTCGGCGACGTTGGTGACCGTGCGCTCCTTGCCTTGGGCACCTACCGAGACGCTGTTGGCGCGGTCGGCTACCGAGCCAGCGCCCAGTGCCACAGCGTTACCCGCCGGTTCGCGTACCTGCGCGCCGTTTCCGACGGCGACACTCGACGGCGACAGGGCTTGCGAGCCGGCACCCACGGCGACGCTGCCGTTCCCTGTAGAGCGCTCATCGGAGTTGCCACCGGTGGTCGCATTCGGCCCCGGGCCCTGGACGCTGACATAGGGGCCGGATCCCGCCTTGGCGTCGGTGCCTTCCAACTTGGTCACGCGGCCATCCAGGCCCTTGATTTCGCCCTTGAGCGAATCACGCAGGCTGGCAATCTGCCCACCGTTGACGGCCTGGCGGCTACCGACCGCGATCTGCCCGTCGGCGACGTTGTTGAGCACCGTGCCTTGCGCACCGCCAAAGGTGACCGACGCCTTCTTGCTGCCGCTGTCGTACACCACCGCATCCAGCGCGCTGCCGTTGCCGTCGACCAAACCGGCCGACTTCAGCTGCTTGAGGTTGACTGCTTCGTTGTCGGCCACTGCGTCGGCCACATTCTTGATGCTGACCGGCTTGGTGCTTCCTGCACCGCCCAAGGTGACGCTGGACTTGCTGGCGTCGTCGTAGGTCAGGACCGGCACCACGTTGCCCTTGCCATCGATCAGGCCGGTCGACTTCAGCTGCGAAACGTTGACAGCATCCGTATCGGCCGTACCTGCCTTGACGTTCGACAGCGTCGTACCGCCCTCGCCCTTCAAGGTCACCTTGGCCTTGTTGGCATCATCGTAGCTGATGCCCAGCGGGCTGCCGGTGGCGGCAATGGCATCGACCGCCTGCAAAGCCTCGCCGACGTTGCCGTAGGTCTTGCCACCGACGTTGAACGTCGGCGCCTTCACCGAACCGTCGCTGGCCACGGCTGCACCGCCGCCGATGGCAGTGGTCACCTGCTTCAACTGCGAGATGTTGACTGCGTCGTTGTCGCCCTGGCCGGCGGCCATGTTGACGATACGACGGGTCTGGGCCGGGTTTTGGATGGTCATCTGCTGGCGATTCTTGTCGTAGGCCTCGTAGGACTGAGTTCCATCGCTACCCACCGAGACGGTATTGGCCTGGTTGGCGACCGAGCCCGTACCCAGCGCAACACCGTTGCTGGCCGACTTGGCGACATAGGCCTGCATGCCGATGCCGATGCCTCGCTCGGCTTCGACCAAGGCATTGGAGCCTTGGGCTATGCCACCCGTGGTTTGGCCGCCATCGAGGACCCTTGCCTTGTCACTTGGATCGTCGTAACCCGTATCTTTCGTGTCGGTTCGCCCATACACGCGCAGATAGGAGTTCAGGGTGTCATAGGCCCTTGCGGTCACGGCATCCTCGCTCCCTGCAACTCGCGTGGCCGCCCTTGTCGCGATACGCGGCTCCAACGACCGCGCCGAGGTCCCTCGATCGCTGTTCGACCCGACCACTGCTGCACGCATCTGGCCCACGTTCACCGCATCGGTAAGCACGGTGCCGTCAGCAACGTTCTGGATACGCGTTCCCGTCGGGAGGGGCTTGCCGTTATCGGTATAGCCACTGTTGCCCTTGCCCGGCTCCAACACGATCAGCGGTGCGCCGGCCTCGACACTGCCCGGCGCATAGCTCACACCGCGTAGGATCTTGCCGTCGGTGGACACCAGGCCGGTCGACTGCAACTGACCGAAATTGACTGCGTCCGTCGCGGCAATGGCGGGCGCCACGTTCACGACGCGCTGGCCCTGTGCATTGGCTTCGCCATTGGGGCCGTTGAACAACACGGCCTTCTGTGCGTTGCCGTTGGCATCGACAATGCCGCTGTCCTTCAACTGCTTGACGTTGACCGCGTCCAGGTCGGCCTTGCCGGCCTTGACGTTGCTCAGCGTGGTACCGCCGACGCCGCCCAGGGAGACCTTGGTCTTGTCGGCGCCGTCATAGGCGACGAAGGCGTTGGTGACCTTGCCTGCGTCATCGACGGCAATGCCTGCGTCCTTCAGCTGCTTGAGGTTGACACCATCGGTGTCACTGCTGCCAGCCGCCAGGTTGACCAGCCGCGTACCGGCTGCGTTGGCTGCGCCGTTGGCGCCATTGAACAGCACCGCCTTCTGCGCGTTGCCCTTGTCGTCGATGAGCCCGCTGCTCTGCAGCTGGCCCACGTTAACCGCGTCTGTGGAGGCGACGCCGGCCTTGACGTTGGCCAGCGTGGTGCCGCCAACACCACCCAGGGAGACCTTGGCCTTGTCGGCGCCGTCGTAGGCGACGAAGGCATTGGTCACCTTGCCACCGTCGTCAATGGCGATACCCGCGTCCTTCAGCTGCTTGAGGTTGACACCGTCGGTGTCGCTGCTGCCGGCCGCCAGGTTGACCAGCCGCGTACCGGCTGCGTTGGCTTCGCCGTTGGCGCCATTGAACAGCACCGCCTTCTGCGCGTTGCCCTTGTCGTCGATCAGTCCGCTGCTCTGCAGCTGGCCGACGTTTACTGCATCGGTAGAGGCGACGCCAGCCTTGACGTTGGCCAGCGTGGTGCCGCCGACACCACCCAGGGAAACCTTGGCCTTGTCGGCACCATCATAGGAGACGAAGGCGTTGGTTACCTTGCCACCGCCATCGACCACGATGCCGGCGTCCTTCAGCTGCTTGAGGTTGACCGCGTCGGTATCGCTGGTACCCGCACCGACATAGGTGATTTGCCGGGTCTGCGAAGCGGTTCCAACCGACACGCTATTGGCGCGCGAGGTGACCGAGCCAGCGCCCACCGCGACGGCGTTGGCATGCGAAGCCCGCGCCGAGGCACCCAGCGCCAGGGCCGATTCGGCCGTAGCCGAAGCCCCAAAGCCGATCGCGGCGGCATTCTTGCCGCTGGCCACTGTCCCTGAACCGACCACCGTGGACTGTTCGCCCTCGGCGCGTGCGCCATTACCCAGCGCAACCGCTTTGGCCAAACCTGCCAGCGCATTGCCACCTACCGCCGTACTGCTGGCGGCAGTGGCCTCGGCGTTCACGCCGAGAACAGCAGTGTCGTCACCCAGGGCACGAGCGGCGGCGCCGATGGCCGTGGAGGACTTGCCCTTGGCCTGGGAAGCCGGGCCAACGGCCACGGAATCTGCACCGGTCGCCGCGGCGTCCGCTGCTTGCGAGTTGGCACGGAAGTACTTGATGCCGTTGCCAGTCTTCAGGTCGTCGATCGCCACGGTGTTCTCACCCGTGCGGCGATCCAGATCGTCGAGCGCATCGCCTACGTTGTTGTAGGTGCTGTCGCCGAGCTTATAGGCAGGATTCTGGATCTTGCCATCCGTGCCGATGGCGGCGCCGCCGCCCAGCGTGCTGGCAATACCCCGCAGCTGGGAGACATTCACCGCGTCGGTATTCACGCTACCCGCATGGACGTTGTGGATCGTGGTGCCCTCGCTGCCACCGCCCAGGGTGACCGCGCGCTTGTCGGCGCCGTCGTAGGCGACGAAAGCATTGGTGACCTTGCCACTGCCGTCGACCGCGATGCCTGCGTCCTTCAACTGGGCCAGATTGACCGCCTGGTCGTTGGCGGTAGCTGCCTTGACGTTGGCCAGCGTGCTGCCACCGGTACCGCGCAGGGTCACCTTGCCCTTGTCGGCCGCGTCGTATGCCACGAAGGCATTGTTGACGCCGCCGGTGGTCGGATCGATGTTGATCCCCGCATCGGTGAGCTGCTTGACGTTGACGGCATCCGATCCGGTGGTACCCGCCTTTACGTTGACGATGCGCTGGCCGGCCACATTGGCCTCGCCCGCCGGACCGTTGAACAGCACGGCCTTCTGCGCGTTGCCCTTGTCGTCGATGAGCCCGCTGCTCTGCAGCTGGCCCACGTTCACTGCATCGGTCGAGGCAACGCCGGCCTTGACGTTGGCCAGCGTGGTACCGCCGG
>DATLJF010000328.1:0-1656 GCA_035539015.1 Stenotrophomonas sp.
CGGCCAGCGCGTGCTGCGGCGGCCATTGCGCCTCCGGCAGGGTATCCACGAGGGCGCGCAGGCGTGCGGCAAGGTCGGCGAACGACGGAATGCGCGGCGATTCGGCTTGCAGCGCAGCCACCGTGGTGGCGATCGCGGCGGCGACGTCGGCAATCCCGTCCACGCCGTCCACGCCCGGGGTACGCGCCGCGGCCAGCGAGCGCTTGACGAAGGTTTCGGCCGGCGTGGTGACGGCGGTGATCTCCGGCACGTCGGTCATGGCGAATGCGCCGCTCATGGTGTGCACCGCGCGCAGCAGCTCTTCGCTGACCGGCTGCGGCAGCGGACGCGCGCTGGCCAACCAGGCGTGCACCGTCTCCAGGTGCGTGGCGACCTCGGCTTCGAGGATCTCGCGCAACACGGCATCGACCGACGCCGGCGTGCCTTCGGCAACGACCGCGGCCACCGGCGCGACGGCCGCAACCGCAGCCACTTCCACTGCCTTCGGCGCGACGGCCACGTACCAGGCCTCTTCACCGGCAGCGATGCGGTCGGCCACGGCCTGCATTTCGATCAGGTCGGCATCGATGCGGCCGGCGCCGCGCAGGGCGGCATTGAGCTGCGGCAGCACCTGGTAGGCCTGCTCGACCATGCCCACGACCGCCGGGCTGGCCGGGCGCGAGCCATCGAGCACGCGGTTGAGCATGCCCTCGATCTTCCAGCTGAACTCGCCCAGGGTGCGTGCGCCGACCAGGCGACCACTGCCCTTGAGGGTGTGGAAGACGCGGCGGATCGGCCGCAGGTTCTCGACGCTGGCCGGCGCCGCGCGCCAGGCAGGCAGCAGCTGGCCAAGGTTGACCAACTCTTCGTCGAACTCCTCGAGGAAGACATCGCGAATGTCGCTGTCGATCTCGTTGCCATCATCTTCGAAGCCGCCTTCCAGCGGTGCCGGTACCTCGGCCGCGACGGGCGCAGCCGCCTCGACCACGGGCTCGGGCTCCGGTTCGGTGCTGAAGCCGGCCGCAGCTGCGTCGAGCTCGGCCAGGAACGCCGAAGAGGCGTCGTCCAGCTCGATCTTGCCGATCGTGCCTTCCTGCACCTGGGAGCGGTCCTCGCCGGTGGCCATCTCGGTTTCGAGGAAGGCCGGCAGCCTGGCTTCGAACGACTCGACGAACGGGCTGTCGGCATCCAGGGCCGGGTCGGCCGGGTCGTAGGCGCGCGGTGCTTCCGGCGCGTCAGCGGCCTGTTCGGGCGCGATCTCCGGCAGCGGCGGCAGCGGCGACAATTCGGCGGACGCGTCCAGCGCCGGCGGCGCAGCCTGCGTGGCATAGGGCGCGGCTTCTTCGGCCACGATCGTCTCGGCCGCCTCGCCTTCCAGCTGGCTGAGGTCGAAGTGATAGCTGACCTCGGCCGCTTCCTCGCTGACTTCCTGCTCGGCCGAGACCGGGTCGAAGGACGGCGCGTGGCCAGCCATGTTCCAGTCACCGGTGCTCGGCATCTGGCCACCATCGGCGGTCAGGTCCAGCGGCACGATCGCAGCGTGCTCATAGGCGACGTGGCCACCTTGTTCTGCCGCGACCGGATCGAAGCTGAGCGGCGCATCGGCTGGCAGCGGTGCCTCGTGCTGCAGCGTCCACTCGAAACCGGCGGCCGTCACATGCAGGCCTTCCGGCAGCG
>DATLJF010000329.1:0-3397 GCA_035539015.1 Stenotrophomonas sp.
TATGCATCGGCCGCCTCGGGTCGGCCGCAACACGCTGATACAGCGCATTGAGCAGGCGATGCGGCTTGCCGAGCCCCAGCGGTGCACCGATGCGCAGTGCGCCAGGTACGCGTTGCAGGATCAGGTCGGTGGCGGCTTGCAGATCATCAAGGGGATGGGTCATGCCGACAGCGTAGCCCAGGCACGCCGCCCCGCGCCCTGGCAGAAGGCTTGACAAGCACTTCGATTACGCGCGTAATCAAGAAAAGTTTACGGGTGTAATCGCATGTCCGACGGGTTGTCCATCAGCGATGCGGAAGCCGTAGTGATGCAGGTCTTGTGGCAGCGCCAGCCGCTGGCCGCCGAGGACGTGTTTGCCGCCGTGGCCGCCCGGAACGGCTGGGCCGAGGCCACGGTCAAGACCTTGCTCAACCGCCTGCTCAACAAGGGGGCGGTTGCAGCCACCAAACAGGGGCGGCGCTATCTGTACTCGCCCAGGATCGAGCGCGCGCAGTGGGTGCAACAGCAAAGCGAGGGTCTGGTCGAACGCGTGTTCGGCGGCCGTGTGGCGCCCCTGGTGGCGCACTTCAGCGAACGCGGCAAGCTCAGTGTCGAAGACGTCGCCGAGCTCAGGCGGCTGCTGCAGGCGCTGGACGATGAGGGCTGAGATGCTCACGTTGCTCATCGTCACCGTCGTGTTGAGCATGAGCTGCCTGTCGGTGCTCGCGTTGCGCCTTCCCGTACGCCGGCGGCTCGGCGCCGGCGCTGCTTATGGCCTCTGGTGCCTGCCGCCGTTATGCCTGCTCGCGATGGCACTGCCGCCACCGAGCGGCGGTTTGCTGCCGATGCACAAGGTGGCGGGCCTGTCGGTGGCCCTCCTGGGTGCCGTCCCCGCGAGAGGCGAAGGAGCGCAAGCAATGCCCTGGCTGCTGTTGTGGGCGCTGGGTGTGCTTGCCTGCCTGTGCTGGCAGGCCCGGCGACAACATCTTTTCGCACGTACGCTCGGACGCCTGCAGCGCGTGCCACATGCCCGGCTACCGCTCTATCGCGCAGAACACGATGCCGGCCTGCCCGCGCTGGTCGGCCTGCTGCGACCGCGTATCGTGCTGCCGCCTGATTTCGAACTTCGCTACAGCAGGCCGCAGCGTGCGCTGCTGTTGCGCCACGAAAACGTGCATCGGCGTCGCGGCGACCTGCCCTGCAATGCGATCGCCACGCTGTTGCTATGCCTGCAATGGTTCAACCCGCTCGCGTATTGGGCCGTGGCCGCGTTCCGGCGCGATCAGGAGATCGCATGCGATGCCCGCGTGCTCGCCACCCGCCCGGGTCAGCGGCGGCTCTACGGCGAAGCCATGTTGATCGCCGGTGTCGGCGTAGCGCCTCCGCTCGGATGCCCCTGGCGCTCGCGCCATCCACTCAAGGAGAGAATCGAAATGCTCAAGCAACCCGCGCCCGCGACCCGGCAGCGCTGCATTGGCCTGCTGCTCGTTGGCTTGCTCGCAGGCGGCAGTGCGTACGCAACCTGGGCCGCCCAGCCAGCGAAATCGAACGCGCCGATGTCCAAGGCCGCCCCGCGCGAGATCAGCCAGCCGTATCCGTTGTCGAAGCCGGCATACCCCAAGGACGCCTTCGCCAAGGGCCAGAGTGGCCGTGTCGTCTTGTTGGTGGATGTGCGCGCCGATGGCAGCGTCGAGAACGTGGTGGTGAAGGAATCGCAGCCCGCCGGCGTGTTCGACGCGGTCTCGGTCGCCGCTGCCCGGCAGTGGGTGCTCCAGCCCAGCACGAAGGACGGCAAGGCCGTGGCTGGCCGGGTGCAGGTGCCGATCACCTTCGAACTGGACCCGCCCGCCGCGGATCCGGCGCCCGGCACTGCGCTCGCGAGGCGCTGATGCGAGCCCGGTGGGTGCTGTGCGGATGGGCCGCGTGGGCCCTGTGCGGTTGCGCGAGCGCACCGGACAGCGTTCGCCACACGCGCAGCGATGCAGTAGACCAGCGACTGCTGGTGCCTTCCGCTGCTGCGGCCGGCGCAGGCAAGGTCGAGCAATACACGCTGCAGCCGCAACAGGCGTTTCGCATGCCATTGGTGCACGACAATGTGGACCCCGTGCTGCCGGCAGATACACCGCGCACCTCGCTGGCACCGACGACGGTCTGCCTGCGGGTGATTATTGACGCGCACGGCGTGGTGCAACGGACCGAAGCGCTGCTGGACCGCCCCGAGTGCAGCCCCGGCGGCGACCCCGCCAATGCCGACCTGCTGCAAGCCGCCGCGCAGGCGGTGCAGACCTGGCAATACCAACCCGCCGCCGTCTGCCACTATCCCGCCCTGGTGCCGCAACGACCGCGCGATTGCGCCGGCGCCGAGCGGATCGAGCCGGTGCCGGTCACCTTGAACTATGCGTTTACCTTCCAGATGGAGCGCGGCCAGGTGCGGGTGACGCAGCGAGGCGCGGGCGGTCGCTGAGTTCAAAGCATCTCCGGCTTGAACATCCGTTTGCGAGAGATCTCTTCCCCGGACACCATGAAACGACCGTCGCCGCGGTAATGCACGGTGCGTGGCGTCTTCGGCGTACGTGCGACGTGCGCCTTCACCACTTCCCAGATGAAGAGGTTGCGGCGCTTTATCTGGCTGGCATCGTGCAGCCGGCATTCGAAGCTGGCATAGCATTCTGCGATGCGTGGCGCAGCTACCGCTTCGCCCGGCACCGCGGTCAGGCCAAAGCTGTCGAACTTGTCGATCTCACTGCCGGTGCTATTGCCGATGCGCACCACCGTATCGACGATGTCGGCGGTCGGCAGGTTGACCACGCATTCGCCCGAGCGCCGCGCCAGCTCAAAGCTGTGGTTCTGGTTCCACAGGTAGCAGGCCCAGAGCGAGGGCGAAAACCCGAGCACCATGTGCCAGCCCAGGGTCATGATGTTGCGCTGCCCACGCCAGGCGGTGGAGACCAGCACGATGGACCGGGCTCTAGGTAACGGCGCACGTCCTCGACGGGGAAGGCATGTTGGCGATAGCGTTTCATGGGTCGTCCGCAAGCGCTTGCACAGCGCGATGACAGCCGCTGCGACGTGAAGCAGAGGTCGGCGGATGCTTCACGCCGTCCTCATCCAGGTTCGGAGCCAATGCCTGCATCGCGGCTTCGCCCTTCATGACCGACACCAGGCAAGAGCAACGCGTGCTCAAGATATCCATCGCCGCGACCGTGGCGGTGGCGGTGATAGGTTTTGCCGGCGGGCTGCTGGCGCGCTCGCAGGCGATCCTGTTCGACGGCATCTACAGCCTGGTCGATGTGGTGCTGACGTTGGTGGCGCTGTCGGTGTTGCGGCTGCTCGCGCGCGAACAGAGCCCGCGTTTCCAGTACGGCTATTGGCACCTGGAGCCGATGGTGGAAGCGCTGGGGGGAACCATTCTCTGCCT
>DATLJF010000330.1:0-12866 GCA_035539015.1 Stenotrophomonas sp.
CCCGACTGGATCGCCCGCTTCTTCGCCGACTGGTCCGGGGCGCGCACCACCCTGGCGGCCACCAGCGCCATCGATGCCCATGCCCGCGAGGAGCACGACGTGCTGCCACCGGCGCTCCGCGAGCTGCTGCAGCGTGCCCGCGGCAGCCAGGGGCCGGCGCCGGCGCGCGCGCTGTCGCCGCGCGAACTGCTCTCGGTGCTGTCGCTGCTGCAGACCACCCCGGCCGCCGGCTTCGAGGCCATCGACCAGGGCGGCCAGGGCCTGGCCAGCGGTTTGCGTCGCGAGGTCCTGGCCACCGCGGCCTCGTTGGGAATCGACGTCAGCAGCTGCGGCCTGGACCCGGCCGACGAAGACACCCTGGACCTGGTGGGCATGTTGTTCGAGGCGATCCTGCGCGAGAGCCTGCTGCTGCCCTGGCAGCGCGCGCTGCTGGGCCAGTTGCTGGTGCCGATCGCCAAGGTGGCGCTGCTCGATTCGCGGCTGTTCGTACGCGATAGCCACCCGGCCCGGCGCCTGCTCAACCTGCTGGCCGATGCCTGCGACGGCAACAGCGGCGAGACCAGCGCCGAGCAGGCGTTGTTGGCGCAGGTGCAGGCGGCGGTGGACGAGATCGTGCGCGACTTCGATGAACACCTGGCGGTATTCCTTTCGCTGGAGGCGGATTTCGGCGCCAGCTACGAACAGTACCGGCGCCGGGTCGAGATCGCCGAGCGGCGCGCCAACGAAATGCAGCGGGCCGAGGAGCGCCGCGAGCGCGCACGCAGCGCCGCGCGCGCCGCGGTCTCCGAGCGCCTCGGCGGCCACGAAGACGTGCCGCCGGCGCTGGAGCACTTCCTCACCCGGGCCTGGCAACAACACGTGCAACAGGCCGCGCTGCGCAGCGATGCGGCCGGGCCCGTGCTGGACGCGGCATTGGCCCTGGGTGACGCGGTGCTGGCGCAGTGGCAACTGGCGCGCGCCGGGCAGGCAGCGCCGGCCGGCGGCTGGCTGGCCGAGCAGCGCCCGGCGCTGCTGCAGGTGTTCGCCCAGGCCGGCCTGGCCCAGGGCGAGGCCGAAGCCGCCTGCGACGGCCTGCGGCGCAGCCTGGAACAAGCGCGCCTGCCGGCTGTCGAGGCACGCGCGGCGGTGCCGCTGCCGGTACTGGCCGAGCCGGCCGAGGCCGAAAGCGAGGCGCTCACGCCGATGCTCGACGACCGTGCCGGCGCCGAGTTCGACCGCATCACCGCCGAGTACTTCCGGGTGATGCCGATCGGCACCTGGCTGGATTTCATTGACCGCCAGGGCCAGATCCAGCCGGGCAAGCTGTCCTGGATCAGCCCGATCTCCGGCCGGCTGATGTTCGTCAACCGCCGCGGCGCCCGCCTGTGCGTGGCCCCGGCCGAGGAACTGGCGATGATGGTCTGGCTGGACCGGCTGCGCCTGCACCGCGAAGGCGACGCCTTCTACAGCGCCATGCAGGAAGTGGTGGATGGGTTGGAGCCGTCGCGCCGCCGGGCCTGAGTATTTCCCACTGCCAGGCCTTGCCACGGCAGGCGTTGCCGGCCCAGGCGCGCTAGGATGTAGCGCCGGCCGCCAGGAATGGAAATGCGAGTCTCGTCACTGTTGCATGCCCGTGGGCCCGCCTACCATGCGCAGGCGGAAACAGGGGCCGCATCTGCAGTCATTCAACAAGTAGTCCTCATTAAGACGCCTGCAAGGGCGGGGAGCCTTTGCGCATGATGTCCACCCCCAGCCCGCTGGGTCACCCCGGGCGTGATCCGCGTTTGCTTGCGCAAGCGCGAGACGCGTTCCTGCCCGCGCTGTCGCAGGCTTTCACTGCGGCGGTGACGCGCTTTGACGACGTGCTGTTCGACCGCGCGGAGAATGCCGGTGCCTCGCAGTTGGTGTTCCTCGACGGCATGCGCGAATTGCGCCGGCGCCGCGAGGAAATCATCAGCCGCTTCCGCGCGCAGATGGAAATCTCCTGGCAGTCGCTGGAGCAGGGCACGCCGCTGTCGGCCGAAGCCGCGCTGTCGGGCCAGCCCACCGGTGGCGCCGGCCTCAGCCTGGTGCCGGAGCACGAACTGGAATCGCGCCTGGCCGTGCGCAACCTGGCCAGCGTGCTGCTGCGCGAGTGCAAGCCGGTGCTGGCGCACCTGGACCGCCGCCTGGGCTGGATCGCCGGCGGCATGGAATTGAATGCCGACACCGACCCGATCGCGCCCGAGCACATCGGCGTGGCCATCCACGAAGCCTTCGCCACCAGCGACCTGGCCCCGGAAGTGCGGCTGGTGCTGATCAAACTGTGCGAGCGCGACCTGGCCGAACCGATCTGCCGGTTGTATGCGCAACTGGACGAACTGCTGGCCAAGGCCGGGGTGATGCCGGAGATCTCGCAGCCGCGCCGGCCGCCGCAGCGCTCGCCGCAGCGCGAGGAGCAAGGGGCCGAGGCCTTCAACGCCGGCAACGAGGAAGAATTCGACGAGCACTACGCGCCGGCCTGGGCCGACCGCTTCGTCAACCGCTGGGCGCAGAGCCGCGGCCGCATCCAGGCGGCGCAGCGTGGTCGCGAGGGCGGCGGTGACGGCGGCGGTGGCGAGGCGCATCCCGGTGGCAACCAGGGCATGTTGCTCGAAGCACTGCACGAGTTGCTGCAGCAGACACGCAATGTCCGCGATAGCGCCACCCACGCGGCCTCGGCCGCGGTCGGCCAGCAGCGGCCGCTGAGCCAGCGCGAAATGATGTCGGTGCTGTCGCTGTTGCAGGCCACGCCCAGCGCCACCCTCAACGCCGCCATCGGCGACGATGGCGAGTCGCTGGCACAGCGGCTCAAGAGCGAAGTGCTGTCCAGCGCGACCCGGCTGGGCGTGGACCCGGCCAGCGCCCGGCTCGACCCGATGGACGAAGACGCCATCGACCTGGTCGGCATGCTGTTCGACGTAATGCTCGACGAGCGCGAACTCGAAGGCCGCTCGCGCGAACTGATCGGCAAGCTGGTGGTGCCGTTCGTCAAGGTGGCCATGCTCGACCGCAAGATGTTCGTGCAGAAGACCCACCCGGCGCGGCGGCTGCTCAACTCGCTGGCTGAGGCCTGCGAAGGCAATGGCGGCGACAGCCCGGCCGAGCGCGTGTTGATGGGCAAGGTCGAGGAAATCATCGAACGCCTGGTGGCCGAGTTCAACGAGAACCTGGCGATCTTCCTGACCCTGGAAGAAGAGTTCCGCGACTTCCTGGCCCAGCACCGGCGCCGCATCGAGATCGCCGAGCGCCGCGCCGCAGAAACCCAGCGCGGCCAGGAAAAGCTCGAACTGGCGCGCGCCCGCGCCCTGCAGGAACTGGACAAGCGCGTCGACGACGGCCTGCCGCAGGCCGTGCAGGATTTCCTGCGCCAACCCTGGCTGCACCACGTGACCATGTCGATCCTGCGCGACGGCGACGAAGGCACGGCCATGGCCGAATCGCTGGCGTTGGCCGATGGCGTGCTGGAGGAAGTGGCCGAAGCGCGCCGGCACATCATTGGCAAGCCCTGGCTGCAGGCCTGGGAGCCGGGGCTGCAGAAGGTGTTCGCCAGTGTTGGCCTGCACGGCGATGCCGCGCTGGTGGCGATAGGGGCCCTGCACGACACCCTGCAAGCCGTGGCCGAGGCGCGGCCGGAACTGGAGAAGTCGTTGCCGGAACTGCCGCAGGTCAGCCTGCCGCAGCCGCCGACCACCGAGACCGCGGCGGTCGAGCTCGGTGCCGACCCGGCGGTGGAAGATTTCGACAATGCCGACGCCGATCGTTTCCGGCAGATGGCCATCGGCACCTGGCTGGACTTCATCGACAAGGACGGCAAGATGCAGGCCGGCAAGCTGTCGTGGGTCAGCCCGATCTCTTCGCGCTTGCTGTTCGTCAACCGCCGCGGCGTGCGCTTCTGCGTCGCCTCGCCGGAAGAGCTCGCGGTGATGGTGCGCCTGGGCCGCCTGCGCACCCACGTCAACGACGGTGCCTTCGACAGCGCCATGCAGGGCGTGATCGATCGTCTCGACCCGCAGACCAGCACCGTCCACTGAGCGTGGCCGGTCGCAGCGGCCGCCGCATCTGCCCGGCCGGCGTTTGCTAGGATCGGCCAGACGCGATCAATCGCAAGGGGATGGCATGGCCGTGCAGGTGCGGGTGCTGAAGGAACAAGCCGCCGGCGAACGCCGCGTGGCGGCGACGCCGGAAACGGTGAAGAAACTACTCGCCCTGGGCGCGCAGGTAACGGTCGAAGCCGGGGCCGGCAGCGCGGCCGGCATCAGCGATGACAGCTACGTGCAGGCCGGCGCCACGATTGCCGAACCCACCAGCCTGCCGGAAGCGGCGCTGGTGCTGTGCGTGCAGGCGCCCGATGTCTCGCGCCTGCGGCAGATCGCCAGTGGCGCCACCGTGGTTGGCCTGCTGCAGCCCGAAGCCGATGCGCTGCGCGCCGAAGCACTGCGCAGCCCGGAGCGTTACGTGTTCCCGCTCGAGCGCCTGCCGCGCACCACGCGCGCGCAAGCCATGGACGTGCTGAGTTCGCAGGCCGGCATGGCGGGCTACAAGGCGGCATTGATCGCCGCCGAACTGACACCGCGCTTTTTCCCCATGCTGACCACCGCCGCCGGCACCATCCGGCCTTCCAAGGTCTTGGTGGTCGGCGCCGGCGTGGCCGGGTTGCAGGCCATTGCCACGGTGCGCCGGCTCGGTGCACAGGTGGAGGGCTTCGACGTGCGCCCGGAGACCCGCGAACAGATTGAATCGCTGGGCGCGCGCTTTCTCGATCTCGGTGTGAGCGCGGCGGGCGAGGGCGGTTATGCGCGCGCGCTGACCGAAGAAGAACGCGCCGAGCAGCAACGCCGCCTGGGCGAGCATTTGCGCAGCGTCGATGTACTGATCTGTACCGCCGCGGTGCCCGGACGGCCAGCGCCGAAGATCGTCAGCGCAGCGATGGTGGCCGGCATGCGGCCAGGCAGCGTGATCGTCGACCTTGCCGCTGAAACCGGTGGCAACTGCGAATCGACCCGGCCCGGCGAGACCTTCGAGCAGGGCGGGGTGACCATCGCCGGGCCGTTGAACCTGGCCAGCCTGGGCGCAGTGCATGCCAGTGAGATGTTCTCGCGCAATGTCTTCAATTTCGTCGCGCTGTTCGTGCGCGATGGGCAGCTGGTGTTCGACTGGGAAGACGAATTGTTGGCGAAGACGCGCTGGAGCTGAGGCAAGAGCTTCGGGGCTGAAGCCCCTCCTACAGTTACTCCGGCAGGCGCTTCCCTGTAGGAGGGGCTTCAGCCCCGGCGAGCGAAGCGCAGATGCTCAACGGTCATCCCCATCGTCGTGGGCACGGATCCATTCCTGGCGCTGCTGTGGGCTCATCTTTTCCCAACGCTGCAGCAGTTCATCGCGCTGCGGGCGGTCGAGCTTGCGCATCTCCGCAAACAGCGCCTTGGCTTCGCGGCGCTGCTGCGGCGACATGTTCTCGAAGCGGCGCATGCCTGCCGCCGCCTGGCGGCGCTGGTCCGGTGTCATCGCCTGCCAGCGTTCGGCATGGCGCAGCATGCGCGCGCGCTGTTCGGGCGCATCGTTCCAGCGCTGGCGCATCGAGGCGATCAGCGTCTCGCGTTGTTGCGGGCTGAGGTGCTCCCAGTCCGGCAGCGGTGCCGGTGCTGCAGCGGGCGCGGCGGACGGCGGCGGCGAGGCCGGGCGCAGCGAGGGTTGTGCCCACGCCGAGCCAGTGGCCGCCAGCAGCACGATCAGCAAAAGCCGGGTGGACGTCTTCATCGGGTCTGCTCCATGGCCAGGGCGTTCTGCGAGCCCAGCCAGACGTAGAGATCGGGATTCTGCTCGAGCACTTCATCGCCATCGACCGTGGCGACCAGTACAGATGTCGTCGCCGGGTTCGGCGCCGTGCCAAGGCGGTTGAGGTGCACGCCCAGGCCGACGGCCAGCAGCGCCGAGCAGGCCGTGGCCAGCACCCAGCCGCGGCGCCCCAAGCGCGAATGCCGGCCCTGCGCACCGGCTTGCCGGGCCGCGCGCAAACGCGCCAGCGTGGCCGGGTCGAGTGCATGCAGCGCGGCCTGGTGCAACTGCCGGGCTTGCCTGTCGAAATGTTGCGTTTGACGATCCGTGGTGTTCACCGGAAATCCTCGAGTTGTGCCTGCAGGGCCTCGCGGGCCCGCGAAAGATGAGTTTTTACCGAGCCTTCGGAACAGCCCATGGCCTTGGCGGTGGTGGCCACGTCCAGTTCCTCCAGCACGCGCAGCGTGAAAGCTTCGCGCTGGCGTGCCGGTAGTTTGCGCAGGGCCTGTACCAGGCGCGCGTAGGCCTCGCGCTGTTCCTGCGATTGCGCTGGACCGGCGGCGCTGTCGGCCCAGTCGATGCTGCCGCCCTCGTCGTGATCCTCGGACGGTGCCCAGAACTTCAAGCGGAAGCTGCGACGTCGCTGCACGTCGACGATACGGCTGCGCAGGATGCTCCAGAACAACGGGGTCCATTCGGCGGCCGGCCGGTCGCGGTAGCCGAGCAGCTTGACCATCGCGTCCTGCACCGCGTCCAGCGCATCCTCGCGATGGCGCAGGCCGGCCTCGGCAAAACGGAACGCGCGCGGCCCGATGCCGGCCAGGAAGGCATCCAGCGAGGCCGGCGGCGCCGGGGCCTGGGTTTGAGGATCTAGCGAAGTACCCACCAGCACAGCGTAGCTTCCCAAGGGGAATGCCTGGTCAACGCGCCAATGGGCGATCGGTTGACACGCTCGCGGCGGGGGGAGGGTGGGCGCGCCCTGGCTTGGTTATGATGCGCGCTACCCGGGGCAACTGAATGGATGGACGATGAGCGACGGTTTCGTGGCGCTGTACATCTTCATGCTGGCGGCGATCGCCGGCCACGTGATCATCTCGCGGGTGCCGGTGATCCTGCATACGCCGCTGATGTCCGGCTCGAACTTCATCCACGGCATCGTCCTGATCGGTGCCATCGTCGTGCTCGGCCACGCCGACACGTCGCTGGAAAAGGCCCTGGGTTTCGTTGCGGTACTGCTGGGCGCGGGCAACGCCGCCGGCGGCTACGTGGTGACCGAACGCATGCTGGAGATGTTCAAGCCCAGCGCCCGCAACGCCCAGGCCGGCAAGCCGGGGGACCGCGCTTGAACGTGACCACGGTTGAATTGCTCGACTGGCTGGTGAAGGCCAGCTACCTCGTCGCCGCTACGCTGTTCCTGCTGGGCCTGCAGCGCATGGCCTCGCCGCTGACCGCGCGCAGCGGCATCCGCTGGGCCGGCCTGGGCATGTTGATCGCCACGGTGGCGACCTTCTTCCTGCCCGGCCTGCATAACCTTCCGCTGATCCTGGCGGCGGTGGTCATCGGCACCGGCGCGGCCTGGTGGTCGGCCAAGCGCGTGGCCATCACCGACATGCCGCAGATGGTGGCGCTGTACAACGGCATGGGCGGCGGTTCGGCGGCGGCGATCGGTGCGGCCGAGCTGCTGCGTTTCTCCTTCCTGGTGCGTCGCGATACCAGCCACTGGAGCGACAGCGCGATCGCCGAGCTGGCGGCACGCCAGCCAGGCGCGACGACGCTGGCGCTGGCGGTCATCGGCGCGGCCATCGGCGCGGTGTCGCTGTCCGGCTCGGTGATCGCCTGGGCCAAGCTCGATGGGCGCCTCGACCGCCGCGTCACCTTCCCCGGGCAACAGGCACTCAATCTGCTGGTGGCGCTGCTGGTGGTAGCGCTGGGGCTATGGGCGGCGATCACGCTGCAGCCGCTGGCGATCGTGGCCTTCTTCGTGTTCGCGCTGGCCTTGGGCGTGCTGATGACGCTGCCAATCGGCGGCGCCGACATGCCGGTGGTGATCTCGCTGTACAACGCGTTCACCGGCCTGGCAGTGGCGTTCGAAGGCTATGTGCTGGGCAACGAGGCACTGATCATCGCCGGCATGATGGTGGGCGCGGCGGGCATCCTGCTGACGCGGCTGATGGCCAAGGCGATGAACCGGCCGATCAGCGGCGTGCTGTTCTCCAACTTTGGTGGCGGTGGCCAGGGCCAGGCGATCGAAGGAGCGCAGAAGCCGATCGAAGCGGGCGATGCGGCGGCGATGATGGCCTATGCCGAGCGCGTGGTGATCGTGCCGGGCTACGGCATGGCCGTGGCGCAGGCGCAGCACAAGATCTGGGAGCTGGCGCAGCGGTTGATCGCGCGCGGGGTGAAGGTGAAATTCGCGATCCACCCGGTGGCCGGGCGGATGCCGGGGCATATGAACGTGCTGCTGGCCGAGGCCGGGGTGCCGTACGACCTGATCGCGGACATGGACGACATCAACCCGGAGTTCGCCAGCACCGACGTGTCACTGGTGATCGGCGCGAACGATGTGGTCAATCCTGTGGCCAAGACCGACCCGACCAGCCCGATCTACGGCATGCCGATCCTGGATGTGGTGGACTCGCGCAATGTCATCGTCATCAAGCGCGGCAAGGGAACGGGCTTTGCCGGCATCGAGAATGCGCTGTTCTACGCCGACAACACGCGGATGCTGTACGGCGATGGTGCCGAAGCGGCCGGGGCGTTGGTGAGCGAACTGAAGGCGTTGGAGGGCGGCGGCCACTGAGCCGCCGCTAGCGCGCGGCAAACCAGGCCAGGACCACGCCGACAGCCCAACAGGCCAGGTCGATGCCGCCATTGGCCAGGCTGGTCAGCTGCCAGGCCAGGCGGGGGCCCATCCGTACCGCCGAGGCGAGCACGTCCATGCCCATCACCGCGCCGATCTGGGCCGAAGCGATCGCCCACTGCGCCAGCACGATGACCACGGCGGTCGCCACGGCGGCCGTCCAGGCGCGCGCCCGGCCGGGGCGAAACGTCCCCAGGCGCAGCATGAAGGCCGATTCCAGCGCGACCAGCACGGCCATCCAGCCCGCTTGCTGGCCGAGCGCCAGGGCCACGATCAACCAGGCGATGAGGGCGGTGACACATCCCAGCAACAGCAGCAGGGGCCAGAGCCAGTGCGTGGTCCTGGCAGACGCGGGGATGGGCGGCATCGGGTATTCCTGAGATCGGCCTACAGCATAAGGCCTGCCGCGGTGGCTGCCATCCCGGGGTCACAACGCGCACTGGCGCGACAGCGTTTTCCGGCAGGTGCGCTACGCCGGAAATGAAATAGACCCTAAAATGTACGACTTGCCCAAGCGGGCTCCGGCCCCATCTGTCCCCCATGTATTCCCGCAGCAGCGAACCTGTCCAATTCGAACGCGACTGTGACGCCATCATGGTGCCGCAGGGCGATGCCGTGACCTTGCCCGCCGGCAGCTACGGCTACATCACCCAGGCGCTGGGCGGCAGCTATACCGTGTTCGTCGAGGGCAACCTGTTCCGCATCGCCGGCAAGGACGGCGACGCCATCGGCAAGGAACCGCCCGCGGGCCTGGACCTGCCGGCCGATGCCAGCGACGAAGAAGTCGAAAAGCTGGTCTGGCAGCAGCTGCGGACCTGCTTCGACCCCGAAATCCCGTTCAACATCGTCGATCTGGGCCTGGTCTACGAGGTCGAACTCAAGCATCGCGAGGACGGCGAGCGCTTGGTCGAGGTCAAGATGACGCTGACCGCACCCGGCTGCGGCATGGGCGAGATCCTGGTCGACGACGTGCGCAGCAAGCTCGAGCTGATCCCCACCGTGGCCGAGGCCGACGTGGACCTGGTCTTCGATCCGCCGTGGGGCCGGCATATGATGTCCGAGGCCGCCCGCCTCGAAACCGGGATGCTGTAAGGGTCCGCGCCTCGCGGACCCCGGCGCCGCCCCGCAACGGCGCGCCCCTGCCACCCGCTAAACCGCAAGGAATCCTCTGGTGTCCGCTACCGCTTCTCCGCCGTCCACGGCCTTCCGCGTTACCCATTCTTCGTCGCCGCGCACCGCGCAGCAGCGCGAGGCCATCCTCGCCGCGCCGGGCTTTGGCCACCACTTCACCGACCACATGGTCGCGATCGAGTTCGACAAGGAGCACGGCTGGCACGATGCCGAGGTGCGCCCCTATGGCCCGCTGCAACTGGACCCGGCCGCTGCGGTGCTGCATTACGGCCAGGAGATTTTCGAGGGCATCAAGGCCTACCGCCACGCCGATGGCTCGATCTGGACCTTCCGCCCGGAGGCCAACGGCGCGCGCCTGCAGCGCTCGGCGCGGCGCCTGGCCATGCCTGAACTGCCGGTGGAACTGTTCGTCGAATCGCTGCGCCAGCTGGTCGTCGTGGATCACGAATGGGTGTCCGGCGCGGGCGAGAACAGCCTGTATTTCCGACCCTTCATGATCGCCAACGAAGCCTTCCTGGGCGTGCGTGCGGCGCAGAAGGCCGGCTACTACGTCATCGCCAGCCCGGCTGGCCCGTACTTCGCCAAAGGCGTGGCGCCGGTCTCGATCTGGCTGTCGCACGACTACGCCCGCGCCGCCAAGGGCGGTACCGGCGCGGCCAAGTGCGGCGGCAACTATGCCGCCTCCCTGCTGCCGCAGCAGCAGGCCTACGCGCAGGGCTGTTCGCAGGTGTTGTTCCTCGATCCGGTCGAGGGCAAGTACCTGGAAGAACTCGGCGGCATGAACGTCTTCCTGGTCTACAAGGACGGCACCCTGGTGACCCCGGCGCTGTCGGGCAGCATCCTCGAAGGCATCACCCGCGAAAGCATCCTGCAACTGGCGCGCGACCGTGGGCTGAAGGTCGAAGAGCGCAAGGTCACCCTGGACGAATGGAAGCAGGGCGTGGCCTCGGGCGACATCAGCGAGGTGTTTGCCTGCGGTACCGCCGCGGTCATCACCCCGATCGGCGAGCTCAAGGGCGAGGGTTTCGCGGTGGGCGACCTGAACGCGCCGGCCGGCGAAGTGACCATGGCCCTGCGCAAGGAACTGACCGACATCCAATACGGCCGCCTGCCCGACCGTCACCACTGGCTGGTCCGCCTGCGGTAGGTCCCGCGCGCGGGCCGCCCCCGGCGCCCGCGCCGTCCTTCGGGAGTTCGCTGCGCGAACTTCCGCCCGGGCAGCAGATGTCCTTGCCTGTCCCATTCATGTCTCTACATGTCTGAATTTTGACATCCGCCGTCACACATCCGGCAATTGCTCTCAGCGGAAACCGTTTCCGCGGGTATTAGCCGCGCCGATCTTTGGTTAGCTTCCCTTCAGGACGACTTCCAGGGGCGTCGTCCGAAACTCCGGCCGGTTCCGGATCCATGCTCGATGCCTCACGGCCCCGGTCGGGTCATCGCCGCGTATGGCGGCTTTCTAGATCTGGAAGGGAAACCGAATGTCCAAGGACCAATTCCGCGCGGGTCGCCGCGCCTGGGTCGTGCTGGGCGGTACCGCACTGACCTCCCTGCTTCTGGCAATGCCGGCCTTTGCCGGCGAGGTGTACCTGGATGGCCTGGCCTCCGCGCCGACCCACCAGCGCTTCATCGTCACTTACCGCGATGGCAGTACCGAGCTGGCCAGCGCCAACGTGTTGGGCCAGGCGCTGCGCGCAGCCGCCACTTCGGTCTCGGCCAAGGGCGGTACCGCCCTGGGCTTGAACTCGGTGCGACGGCTTGCGGTAGGGCCCGAACTTATCAAGGCCGACCGACCCCTGGACCGCGCCGAGGCCGAAATGCTGATGCGCCGGCTGGCCGCCGACCCCAACGTGGTCAGCGTGGAAGTGGACCAGTTGCTCAGGCCCAACCTGACGCCCAACGATCCCCGCCTGTCCGAACAATGGGGCTTCGGCACCACCAGCGCCGGCATCAATGTGCGCCCAGCGTGGGACCAGGCCACCGGCAGTGGCGTAGTGGTGGCAGTGATCGATACCGGCATTACCAGCCACCCCGACCTGGCCGCCAACATCCTGCCCGGCTACGACTTCATCAGCGATACTTTCGTCTCGCGCGATAACGACGGCCGCGACGCCAACCCGAACGACGAAGGCGATTGGAACCCGGTCGCCAACGAGTGCTACAGCGGCTCGCCGGTCACCAATTCAAGCTGGCACGGCACCCACGTCGCCGGCACGATCGCCGCAGTCACCAACAATGCCGTCGGCGTGGCTGGCACCGCCTTCAACGCCAAGGTGTTGCCGGTGCGTGTACTGGGACGTTGCGGCGGCTACACCTCCGACATCGCCGATGCGATCGTCTGGGCATCCGGTGGCACGGTCAGCGGCGTACCCGCCAATGCCAATCCCGCCGAAGTGATCAACATGTCGCTGGGAGGCAGCGGCACCTGCTCGACCACCTACCA
This sequence comes from Stenotrophomonas sp., assembly GCA_035539015.1. GTDB lineage: Bacteria > Pseudomonadota > Gammaproteobacteria > Xanthomonadales > Xanthomonadaceae > Stenotrophomonas_A. The sequence goes on from DATLJF010000330.1 coordinate 12,207, forward strand.
GAACGCCATCAATGGCGCGGTCTCGCGCGGCACCACGGTAGTGGTGGCGGCGGGCAATTCGGCCACCAACGTATCCGGCTCGGTGCCGGCCAATTGCGCCAATGTCGTGGCGGTGGCCGCGACTACTTCGGCCGGCAGCAAGGCCAGCTTCTCCAACTACGGCACCGGTATTGATGTGTCCGCACCGGGGCAGAGCATCCTGTCCACGCTCAATACCGGCACGACCACGCCGGGTAGCGCCAGCTACGCGTCCTACAATGGCACCTCGATGGCCTCGCCACACGTCGCCGGCGTGGTCGCATTGATGCAGTCGGTCGCACCCACCGCGTTGACCCCGGCCACCGTCGAGGCAACCTTGAAGAGCACGGCCAGTGCACTGCCAGGATCGTGCAGTGGCGGTTGCGGCGCCGGCATCGTCAATGCCAATGCCGCGGTCACTGCCGCCAAGGGCGGTGGCGGTGGCGGCGGTGGCGGCACCACGTTGACCAGCGGCGTGCCGGTGAGTGGGTTGTCGGCGAGCAGCGGTAGTTCGGTCAACTACACCATCGCCGTGCCGGCCGGACGCAGCACGCTGACGGTGAAGATTGCCGGCGGCAGCGGCGATGCCGACCTGTACGTGCGTTTCGGCAGTGCGCCGACCGACACGACCTATGCCTGCCG
>DATLJF010000331.1:0-13310 GCA_035539015.1 Stenotrophomonas sp.
CGGATTGAGGATCCCGTCCGGATCCAGCGCGGTCTTCACCGCGCGCATCGTCGCCAGCGTCGCTGCATCGAATGCCTGCGCCATGAATGGACGCTTGGCCACGCCAATGCCGTGCTCGCCGGAGAGCGTGCCGCCCAGCGCCAGCACGGTGTCGAAAATTCGCGGCAGGGCTGCCTGCGCGCGCGCGGTTTCGGCCGCATCGCCGTCGTCGTACATGATGTTGACGTGCAGGTTGCCGTTGCCGGCGTGGCCGAAGCAGACAATGGGCAGCTGCGACTGCTGCGACAGCGCCTCCATGGCCGCGACCAGGTCGGGGATGCGTGAGACGGGTACCACCACGTCCTCGTTGATCTTGCCCGGCTTGATCGTGCGCAGTGCCGGCGACAATGCCTTGCGCGCCGCCCACAGGCGATCGCGGGCGAGGCCGTCGGCGGCGACGTCCAACGACAACAAGCCATCGCCTTCGGCAGCGGCGGCCAGCGCCTGCAAGGCAAACGGCAGGGTGTCTTCGTCGCCGTCGGCTTCCACCAGCAGCATCGCGCCAGCCTCGGGGACTTCGCTGCCGTTGTGGCGCAGCAGCGCGATGGCGTGGGCGTCCATGAATTCCAGCATCGCCGGTACCACCGGCTGCGCCATCACCCGCGACACCGCGGCCGCCGCGCTGCCGGCGTCGCGGTAGAGCGCACGCAGCCCCGCTTGCGCACGCGGGCGGGGCGCCAACTTCAGGGTCGCCTCGACAATCAGCGCAAGCGTGCCTTCGCTGCCGACGATGAGGTGGGTGAGGTCATAGCCGGTCGCGTCCTTGGTATAGGCGCCGCCGCAGCGGATGATCTCGCCGCTGCCGGTGACCGCGACCAGGCCGAGCACGTTGTCGCGACTGGCGCCATATTTCACCGCGCGTGGGCCACCAGCATTGGTGGAGAGGTTGCCGCCGACGCTGCACAGTGCCGCGCTCGACGGGTCCGGTGGCCAGAACAACCCATGTGGCGCCAGTGCCTGCTGCAGGTCGCCGTTGAGCAGGCCCGGTTGCACCACCGCGCAGCGGTCGGCGGCGCGGATCTCGACGATGCGGTTCATGCGTGCGAACGACAGCACCACGCCACCGGCGAACGGCACCGCCGCGCCGGTGGTCGCGGTCCCCGAGCCGCGGCCCACCAGTGCGATCCGATGCGCGCGGCAGGCGCGCACGATGGCCGCGACCTGCTCGGCATCGCGCGGGAACGCTACTGCATCCGGCAGCGCGAAACGGCGCGAGTCATCCTGGCCGTGGGCCTGGCGGGTGGCGTCATCGGTATGCCAATCCTCGCTGCCCAGCAGGGCCGAGAGTTCGCGGCAGAAGGCATCGGGAAGGGGGCTGGCCATCGGCCTATTGTAGGCGCGGCCCCGAGCAGCCGTAGCGTTCAAGCCAAGCTCAGTCGTCGGCGCGAAATGCGTCGCGAATCCAGTGCAGGCGTGGCGGCTCGCCTTCGGCTTCGACCACATCGAAACGGCAGGGGCGCTGCGCCAGGGCCGGGTGCGCGGCGAGGAACAGGTGCGCGGCCAACACCAGCTTGCGGCGCTTGCGCCAATCGACCGAGGCGGCACCTCCGCCGAACGCCGCGTTGCGCCGATAGCGGACCTCGATGAACACCACGCTGTCGCCGTCACGCATTACCAGGTCGAGTTCGCCGCCGCGGAAATGCGCGTTGCTGGCGAGGTCGGCCAGGCCGGCGGCGCGTAGGTGCGCGCGCGCCGCCGCTTCGACCGCCGCCCCACGCGCGCGCCGGTCGATCGCCAAGGGTTTAGCGGCTACCGCTGACCGCGGTCGGACGGCCGCCGCTGAAGGTCGACCAGGCGGGGGTGCGCAGGACGTTGCCGAAGCCGTCCAGGTGCAAGGTGCCGGTGGCGCCGCGCAGGCCGCCCTCGCTGCCGGCCGCGAGCGGCTCGATGTAGGCGGTGATCAGCCAGGCGTCGTAGCCGAAGGCAAACAGGCGCGCAGCCGGGCCGCGTGCGGTCGGCAAGGTGGTGGCGACGGTGGCCGCGCTCGGCAGGCCGGCCACGCCGAAGCTGGTCCAACGCTCGCCGGGGAAGGCCACGCCATCCAGCACTACGTCTTCCTCGGCCTTGCCGGTGCCCAGTACCAATTGCGAGCTGCCCACGCGCGGCTTCCCGGCCAGGCCGGCCAGGGCCAGCTGTGGCGCCAGCGCACGCGCGGTGGGGCCGCGCACGGCGAGGAATACCGAGTCGGCCGCGATGTAGTTGCGGATCTGCGCCGAAACGTCGCCGGGAACATCGGCCACGCTGATGCTGCCGGCGACCTGGCCGCCGCGCATCGCCATGCGCTCGCGGAATGCGGTGGCGGCGCGCTTGCCATTGTCGTCGCCGCTGGCGATCACCAGTGCATTGCGCTGGCCATGGGAGAGCAGGTATTCGGCGGCGATGATGCCGTCGTCCTCCGGCGCCAGCGAGAAGCCGACGCTGCCGGCGGGCGCTTCGCGCGCATCGGCCGGACGATTGAGCGCCAGGATCGGCACGCTCAGCGACGGGCGTGAGAACAATGCGCTGACTTCTTCGCGGCCGAGCGGGCCGATCACGTAGTCGGCTCCTGCGGCCACTGCGCGGTCGTAGGCGGCGTTGGCGCCACCGGCGGTGCCGGCGGTGTCGAGGAACTCGATGTCCGGGCGGCGCCGCGATTCGGCGTAGTAGCCCGCCAGCAGCCCGTCGCGGACCGAGGCCGAGGCGGTGGCAAGGTTGCCGGTGAGTGGCAGCAGCACCGCGAGCTTGAGCGGCGGGCGGTAGCCGTCGCGGTCGGCCGGTGGACGCTTGCTGGTATCGAAGCTGGCCGGTGCGCGGTCGAACGGACGCGGAAGCGGCAGCCCGCGGTTGAGCAGTGCACGGCCGGCGAAGTTGTACAGCGGGTCGCCGGCCGGCAGTGCCGCGGCGCGGGCGCGCAGGCTGTTGTCGTCCAGCGCTGCCAGCAAGCGCATGATTTCGCGCTGGTTGTCGGTCCGTGCGGTCCCACTCAGGCCGGCATCGGCGCGACTGCGTGCCTCGGCCGCTTCGGCCGGCCGGCCACTGGCTTCCAGTGCCTTGCCGCGGGCCAGGAACCAGCGCGCCTGGTAGGTCGCAGACAGGCCCGGGGCGGAGTCGCCCAATGCCTGCAACGCCAGCGCCGGCTGCTTGTCGGCCAGCGCGAACTCGCCGGTCAGCAACTGGTAGCGGCTCTTTTCCGCCCCCGCCAACTGGCGCGGCGTGACTTGCGCCAGCAGGCTGCGCGCGCGCGTGGCATCGCCGGCTTCGTTCCAGGCGAAGGCCGCGTCGGCCAGCAGCCGGCTGCGCTGCGCACCGGTGGCGGCAAAGGCCTGTGCCTCCAATTGCTGCGCCGCTTCACGCGGCTTGCCCTGTTCGAGCAAGGTGATCGCCGCAGCTTGCGCGGGCGAAGCCTGCGGGCTGAGCGTGCTGGTGGCGCAGCCGGCGCAGAGCGCCAGCAGCAGCGACAAGGCGGTGATCTGGGTGTAGCGGTTGTTCATTTCGGTTCCAGTCGACGGGGCGGACGGAGGCGTGCCGGCGAAAAACGCTACGATTCTAACCTTGAGCCTGGAAAACCGCCGATGACTTCCGCAGGAACCCTCCATGTCGTGGCCACGCCGATCGGCAACCTCGGCGACCTGACGCCGCGCGCGCAGGAAACGCTGCGCTCGGTGGCGGCGATCTGTGCCGAAGACACGCGTCGCACCGGCCAGTTGCTGGCGCACTTCGGCATCGACAAGCCGTTGGTCGCCCTGCACGACCACAACGAGGACGTCTTGTCGCAGCGGATCGTGGCGCGCCTGCAAGCGGGTGACTCACTGGCCCTGGTCAGCGACGCCGGCACGCCGCTGGTCAGCGACCCGGGATTTCGCGTGGTGCGCGCTGCACGCGCGGCCGGGTTGCGGGTCAGCCCGGTGCCGGGGGCGTGCGCGGCCATTGCGGCCTTGAGCGTGGCGGGCCTGCCCAGCGATCGATTCATCTTCGAGGGATTCCTCCCGGCCAAGGCTGGCGCGCGTCGCGAGAAATTGTCGCGCCTGGCGGGTGAAGCCGGCACGCTGGTGTTCTATGAGTCATCACATCGTATTGCCGAGTCACTGGCGGACATGGCGGCGGCGTTTGGCCCGACGCGTCCTGCGGTGGTCGCACGCGAGCTGACCAAGCTGTTCGAAACGGTGCTGGATGGCACGCTGGCCGAACTGCTGGCGCGGGTCGAAGCCGACGACAACCAGCGCAAGGGCGAGTTCGTGGTGATGGTGCAGGGCGCCGGCGAGGACGCCGAGGCCGAGGCGAAGCTGGCCGAAGGCAGGCGCCTGTACGCCAAGCTGGGCGAGCACTTGCCGCCATCCACGGCGGCAAAACTGGCGGCCGAGCTCAGTGGGGCGCCGAGGAAGTCGCTCTACGGTAGTTAGTAGGTATCGCGGCGGGGGCACCGGTGGCGCGCTACAATGCGCGCGGCGGAGTCGGTTGGACAGTCGCGTCATCCGCAAGGGTGCCGAGGAAAGTCCGGGCTCCATAGGGCAAGGTGCCAGGTAACGCCTGGGCGGCGCGAGCCGACGGAAAGTGCAACAGAAAGATACCGCCTACGTTCTGCAGGTCTTCGGATCGGTAGAGCCGGTAAGGGTGAAATGGTGCGGTAAGAGCGCACCGCGAGTCCGGTAACGGACCGGCACGGCAAACCCCACCTGGAGCAAGACCAAATAGGGACCTCATGACGCGGCCCGCGTCGGGTCCGGGTAGGTTGCTCGAGCGCCGCGGTGACGCGGCGCCTAGAAGAATGACTGTCTACGACAGAACCCGGCTTATAGACCGACTCCGCCGCTTTCCCCTCATGGGCTTCGCCCCTGCGGGGAACACGTTTTTCGCGGCCGCGAAAAAAGCGTGGCGCGGCGATGCCGTGCTCCCAATCCCCCGCGCCGTTGGCGTGTCCCCCTTACTAAGGGGGACTCTTGGTCTGGGGGCCTGCGTAGGAGGCTGCTATGGCTTACGCCTCCAGCCGCGTCTGCCCCAAGAACAATCCCTCGGGCCCAAACCGGCGCTCGTGGATCCAGCCATGGCCTTCGTGGTCGATCGCCAGGATCGTGCTGGCGCGCGTGCCGTAGTCGGGGCCGCGGATGAAGGCGGCCGATAGGCGGCGCTCTAGCTCCAGGCCCACGCCGGTGTCGGGCAGTTCGCTGTCGGGGGCGACGGTTTCGTCAGCCAGGGCTGCCCATAGCGGGCCCAGGTCTTCGTCGGTCTGGGCGATCCAGGCTTGCAATACGGTGGTGAGGCGGCGGGTCTTCGGCCAGCGGGCGTCGAGGGTGCCGTTGGACATGCCGTGCACCCCGGGGGCCAGGTTACGGGCGCCGGCGGGGTGGTTGCCGAGGTAGCGGCACTGGGTGGGGTCGGCCAGCAGCAGGTTGAACGGGGGGTAGTCGGCGGCACTGGTCGCCAGGTCGGTGCTGAAGGCGAGGGCGTCCTGGGCGCCGGCCAGGTAGTTGGCAATCAGATGGCCGCGCGAGGGGCCGGAGGTGGTGGCCATTGGGTCGCGCACGTTGGTCACCACCGCGGCGCGGCCGCCGGGGCCCAGGCCGACCCAACTGCCGCCGGAGCGCATATCCCGGCCTGCCATGACGCCTTGCTGGGGCGGCGGCCAGTGCGACAGCGCGGCGGTCGGGCGGCCGTGGAATTCGTCACGGTTGCCCGCCAGCACGAGCCGCCAGCGGGGATGGGTGTTCCAGGCAATAGCGACGAGGCACATGGCCTGATTCTGAGGCTGGCGTGGCCGTTCGTGCCGAAGTTTGCGCAATGGCACCCAAGTGCATTGTCGTGATGGCGCGCACGTTCACGCCCTCTGCACGGCGCTGAATTTCCGCTCAATCTCAAAATATGAGACGAAACAGCAACTTGTGGATAAGCCTTGAACAAGTCTCTAAAGATTGCTGCAAGCCATTGATCCCCCTGGTGATTTGTCGGTTCAAAACTTGTTGACAACCTTTCGCGCGCTGCTAAGGTGGGCAACGGAGGGAAAACCAGGTTTTTAGTGGTTTTTCGTGGTTCAATGACTGCCCGCGTGGGTGCCGAGGGTTTTTCAGCGTGTTTCAAGGCGAGACGGCCATCACAGTCGACGACAAGGGGCGCTTGGCGGTTCCCACCGCTTACCGCGACCTCGTTGCGCGTGACAGCGGCAATCGCCTGGTGCTGACCTACAACCCGTTCGAGGCTGGCTGTCTGTGGCTGTACGCCGAGAAGGAATGGGCGCGCGTGCGCGACGACGTGATGGCCAAGCCCAATACCCAGCGCACGGTGCGGATGCTGCAGCAGAAGCTGGTCGGTTCGTCGGCCGTGCTCGAGCTGGACGGCAACGGCCGCGTCAGCATTCCCGCCAGCCACCGCAATGCGGTCGGCATCGAAAAGAAGGCCGTCCTGCTGGGCATGGGGGACAAGTTCGAACTATGGAGCGAGCAGGCACATCGCGCGCTGATCCAGCAGACGTTGTCTGACGGGGATCTGGGTGATGGATTGCTCGACCTCAGGTTGTGAGCCGGGGTGCCCGGATGCGCCCTGAAGCGCAGACCGGTCACCTCCCGGTGTCGCAGCCGCCGGCGGCGCATCTGCCGGTGCTGTACACGCAGGTGCTGGAAGGCCTGCAGGTGATCGAGGACGGAATCTATCTGGATGGCACGTTCGGGCGTGGTGGACACGCGCGCGGGGTGCTGCAACGACTCGGGCCGGGAGGCCGGCTGCTGGTGATGGACAAGGATCCCGAAGCGATCGCGGTGGCCGAACAGTCGTTCGGTGGCGATGCGCGGGTGTCGATCCGCCGCGCCAGCTTCGCCACGCTTGGGCAATGGGACCAGGCGCAGGCGCTCGATGGCGTGCTGCTGGACCTGGGCGTGTCTTCGCCACAGCTGGACGTGGCCGAGCGTGGTTTCAGTTTCGGCAAGGACGGTCCGCTGGACATGCGGATGGATCCGGACGCCGGCCAAAGCGCGGCCCAGTGGCTGGCGACGGCCGAGGAACGCGAGATCGCCGATGTGCTGTTTACCTACGGCGAGGAGCGCCAGAGCCGGCGCATTGCGCGTGCCATCGTGCAGCGCCGCGCCGAGCAGCCGCTCACGCGCACCGCGCAACTGGCCGAGCTGATTGCCTCGGTGATGCCGCGCGGCAAGGACAAGATTCACCCGGCGACGCGCAGCTTCCAGGCCATCCGCATCCACATCAACCGCGAGCTGGCCGACCTCGAAGCCGGGCTCGACGCCGCGCTGGCGTGCCTCAAGCCGGGCGGGCGGCTGGCGGTGATCAGCTTCCATTCGCTGGAAGACCGCATCGTCAAGCAATTCATCAATCGCCACGCCAAGGCGCCGCCGGCCAACCGCCGGCTGCCGGAAGCCCAGGCGTTCAACCCGAGCCTGCTGGCCATCGGTGGCGCCATCCGTGCCGAGGACGACGAGCTGGCGGTCAATCCGCGGGCACGCAGCGCGGTGTTGCGCGTGGCAGAAAAAGTGGCGGTGACGGCATGAGCCGCCTGCTGCTCATCGTCCTGCTGGCCTGCACGATCGCCTCGGGGATCGGTGTTGTGTACATGCGCCACATGCACCGCCAACTGTTCCAGGAGCTGACCCGGCTGCAGAAGACCCGCGATGAGCTCGATATCGAATTCGGCCGGCTGCAGCTGGAGCAGGCGACCTGGGCCGAGAGCAACCGTGTCGACCAGATCGCGCGCGAACGCCTGGGGATGAAATTCCCCGAGACCGCAGACATCGTGGTGGTGCGACCGTGAAGCCCGCGCGCAACCGCACCCGCAGCAGCTTCAACCTGCGTGGCCGCCTGGCTTTGGTCGGCACCACGTTGGCACTGTGTTCGGTCACCTTGATCGGCCGCGCGGCCTACGTGCAGCTGATCAACAGCGACTTCTACCAGCGCCAGGGCGAGGCCCGCTACCTGCGCGAACTGCCGATCGCCACCTCGCGCGGCATGATCACCGACCGCAATGGCGAGCCGCTGGCAGTGTCCACGCCGGTGGAGTCGATCTGGGTCAATCCGCAGGAGCTGTTGCGCAACCCGGACCGCATTCCCGAGCTCGCCAAGGCGCTGCAGATGCCGCAGGACGAGCTCAGCTCGCGCCTGTCGCAGAAGGCGGAAAAAGAATTCATGTACCTCAAGCGCCGGATCAACCCCGACCGCGCGCACGAGATCCTGGCGTTGAAGGTGCCGGGCGTGTTCTCGCAGCGCGAGTTCCGCCGCTTCTATCCGCAGGGCGAGGCGATGGCCCACGTGCTGGGCTTCACCAATATCGACGACCGCGGCCAGGAAGGCCTGGAGCTGGCGTTCGACCAATGGCTGCGCGGCAAGCCAGGCTCCAAGCGGGTGGTGCGCGATGCGCGCGGCGCGATCGTGGAGAGCGTGGACCTGATCCGTCCGGCCGAGCCGGGCCAGGACCTGACCCTGAGCATCGACCGCCGCATCCAGTTCCTGGCCTACAAGGAGCTGCGTAACGCACTGGTCGAGAACAAGGCCGCCGGCGGTTCGATGGTGGTGATGGATGTGGCCACCGGCGAAGTGTTGGCGATGGTCAACCTGCCGACCTACAACCCGAACGCGGTCACCGGGATCAATCCGGACGCGCGGCGCAACCGTGCCGTCACCGACCTGGTCGAGCCGGGCTCGACGATGAAGCCGCTGACCGTGGCCACCGCGCTGCAGGCCGGCGTGGTCACGCCCAATACCACCATCGATACCAACCCTGGCTACATGGCCGTGGGCCGCTTCACGATCAAGGACGTGCCGCGCAACAACGGCGTGCTCAACGTGACCGGGGTGATCACCCGCAGCTCGAACATCGGCGCGGCCAAGATCGCGGCGAAGTTGCCCGACGAGACCTTCTATCAGTCGATCCGCAATTTCGGCTACGGCAGTGCGCCGCATAGCGGCTTCCCGGGCGAGGCTGCCGGCGTCGTATTGCCGCCGGCGCGCTGGAGCGGTCCGTCCAAGACCACCATGTCCTACGGCTACGGCTTGAACGTCACGCCGCTGCAGATCGCGCAGGCGTATGCCGCGCTGGGCAATGGCGGCAAGTTGATCCAGCCGACGTTCGTCAAGGGCCAGCGCAGCGAATCGCGCCAGGTGGTCAGCGCGCAGGTCGCCCACACCGTCATCGGCATGATGGAAACGGTGGTGACCCAGGGCGGCGCCAAGGATGCGGCCATCCTCGGCTACCACGTCGCCGGCAAGACCGGTACCGCGCGCAAGACCGGTCCCGGCGGCTACGTGCCCAATCACTACAACTCATTGTTCGCCGGCCTGGTGCCGGCGACGCGGCCGCGCTTTGCCACGGTCATCGTCATCAACGACCCGCAGGCCGGCAAGTACTACGGCGGCCTGGTGTCGGCGCCGGTCTACCACCGCGTGATGGAAGGTGCGCTGCGGCTGATGGACGTGCCACCGGACGACATCCAGTCGTGGCTGGCCGCGCAGGCCGCCGGCAAGACCGGCCAGCCGGTGGCCAAGCCCATGGCTCCGCTGGACCCGGCGCTGCTACCCGATGCCGCCGACGAGGTCGATGCCGGCATTCCGACCGCCAATGCCGCCGCGCTGCCGTTGCAGGAGGCCCGCCAATGAGCCGGGCCATGCCGCTTTCGCAACTGTTGCCCGACGTGGCGCTGGCGCGCGATGTCGAGATCACCGGCCTAGTGCTGGACAGCCGCGCGGTGCGCGCCGGCAATGCCTTCGTCGCGATCGCCGGTTTCGGCGCGCATGGCCTGGGCTTCGTCGATCAGGCGCGCGCCAATGGCGCCTCGGCGATCCTGTTCGATCCGCCGGCACCGGCTGAGCTGCCGGCGCCAGCCGATGCCATCGCCGTGCCGGGCCTGCGCCAGCGCATGGGCGCGATGGCCGACCGCTTTCATGGCCACCCCTCGCAGGCGATGACCATGGTGGGCGTGACCGGCACCAACGGCAAGACCTCGACCGTGCAGTTGCTGGCACAGGCGTGGAAGCTGCTGGGCATCGAGAGCGGCAGCATCGGCACGCTGGGCGTCGGCCTATACGGCCAGGCCGTGCCGACCGGCTTCACCACGCCGCTGGTCTTGCAGATGCACGAAGTGCTGGCGCAACTGCGCGATGCCGGCGCCCGCGCGGTGGCCATGGAAGTGAGCTCGCATGCCCTCGACCAGGGTCGCGTGGATGCAGTGCACTACGACGTGGCGGTGTTCACCAATCTCACCCGCGACCATCTCGACTACCACGGCGACATGGCCAGCTACGGCGCGGCCAAGGCACGGCTGTTTTCGCGCGCCGGGCTCAAGGCGGCGGTGGTCAACCTCGACGACGCCTTCGGTCGCGAGTTGATCGCCGGCCTGGGCGAGGGCATCGCGCGTATCGGCGTGAGTTCGCGCGGCCAGGAAGGCGCGCGCCTGCGCGCCGAGGCGCTGCGGCTGGACGACCGCGGCATCGGTTTCGACCTGGTGGTGGACGACACCGCGTACCCGGTGCGCTCGCCGCTGCTGGGTCGCTTCAACGTCGACAACCTGCTGGCGGTCGCCGGCGCCCTGCTGGCCCTCGGTCATGCGGCCGAAGTGGTGGCCGACGTGCTCTCGCGGCTGCAGCCGATCCGCGGCCGCATGAATCGCCTTGGTGGCGATGGCCGGTTGCCGATGGTGGTGATCGATTACGCACATACCCCGGACGCGCTCGAACAGGCGCTGGACAGCCTGCGTGGCCATCTGCACGGCCAGCTGCTGTGCGTATTTGGCTGTGGCGGCGAGCGCGACACCGGCAAGCGCCCGCAGATGGCCGCCATTGCCGAGCGCATGGCCGACCAGGTCATCGTCACCGATGACAACCCGCGCAACGAAGATGGCGACCGCATCGTCGCCGATATCCTGGCGGGATTCGAGCGTGCCGACGCGGTAATTGTCCAACGCGATCGCGCCAAGGCGATTGCCTCCGCCATTACCGCCGCCCAGCCGGGCGACATCGTCCTGGTCGCGGGCAAGGGCCACGAGCCTTATCAAGAGATCGGTGGCGTCAAGTATCCGTTCGACGACACCGAAGTGGCTGCACGCGTATTGACGCAGGGCGGGGTGCGGCAATGAAGCACACTCCCTTGTCGCTGATCGCACACTGGGCAGGCGGCGAGCTGCACGGCGACGACGTGATGATAGATGCCGTCAGCAACGACACCCGCACCCTGGCCACCGGCAGTCTCTACGTCGCCCTGCGCGGCGAACGTTTCGATGGCCATGATTTCGCCGGCGACGCCTTGATGCGTGGCGCCAGCGGCTTGCTGGTGGAGCGCCTGCTGCCGGAGATCGAGCTGCCGCAGGTGCTGGTCGCCGACGCCGAGCTGGCCTTGGCGCGGGTAGCCGCCGGCATGCAGCGTGGCCGCGGCACGCGCGTGTTCGCGATCACCGGCAGCAACGGCAAGACCAGCGTCAAGTCGCTGCTGCTGGCCATCCTGCAACACGTGCAGGAGACCGACGGCCAGCGCGTCTACGCCACGCCGGGCAACCGCAACAACGAGATCGGCCTGCCGCTGGCGGTGATTGCCGCGCCCGACGACGCCGACTTCGCGGTCTACGAAATGGGCGCCGGCAAGCCGGGCGATATCGCCTATCTCACCGAGATCGCGCGGCCGGATTTCGCCTTGGTCAACAACATCGCCGCCGCGCACCTGGAGCGCATGGGCAGCCTGTTGGGCGTCGCCCAGACCAAGGGCGCGATCTATGCCGCGCTGCCGGGCGATGGCGTGGCGGTGATCAACGCCGACGACGCCTTTGCGCCCTGGTTTGAACAGGCGATCGTGCAGCCCGGCCGCAGCGGCCGGCGGGTGATCCGCTTCGGCCTGGAGGCCAGCGCCGAGGTGCGCGCACACGCGATTGCCATCAGCGCACAGGGCTCGCAGTTCACCCTGGTCACGCCGCAGGGCGAGGCCCCGGTGACCCTGCACCTGCCGGGCCGGCACAACATCCGCAACGCGTTGGCGGCAGCCTCGCTGGCGCTGGCAGCCGGTATCGCCGTGGGCCGCATTGCAGCGGGCCTGGGGCAGGCGCGGCCGGTCGCCGGGCGGCAGATTTCCCACGTGTTGCCGGGCGGCGCGGTGTTGATCGATGACAGCTACAACGCCAATCCGGGCTCGCTCGATGCCGCCATCGATGCGCTTGCCGGGCCGGGCGAAAGCTGGCTGGTACTGGGCGACATGCGCGAGCTCGGCCCCGAGGGCGTGGCGTTGCACGCCGCTGCCGGCCGCCGCGCGCGCGAGGCCAAGCTGGCGCGGTTGTACGCGTTGGGCGAACTCAGCGCGCATGCGGCACGCGCCTTCGGCGAACGCGGGCGGGTACTGGCCAGCCATGCCGAACTGGCCGCGGCCCTGCAAGCCGACATCAACAACGCCACGACGCCGTTGCGCGTGCTCGTCAAGGGCTCGCGCGGCAGCGCCATGGACAGGATCGTGACCGCGCTGCTCGCGCATGGGGAGGAAGCACCGAATGCTGCTTGAGCTGGCCCGTTGGTTGCAGCAACTGGAGAGCCTGTTCGGGCTGTTCGGCTATTTGACGTTCCGCGGCATCCTCGCCGCGTTGACCGCCTTGTTCCTGTCGCTGTGGATGGGCCCGGCGGTGATTCGCCGGCTCGCCCAGTTCAAGGGCGGCCAGCCGATCCGCCAGGACGGCCCGCAGACCCATTTCTCCAAGGCCGGCACGCCGACCATGGGCGGTTCGCTGATCCTGTTGACGGTGACGCTGTCCACCTTGCTCTGGGGCGACCTGCGCAACCGCTACGTCTGGCTGGTGCTGGCGGTGATGCTGTGCTTCGGCGCGATCGGCTGGTACGACGACTGGATCAAGATCGTCCGCCGCGACCCCAATGGCTTGAAGTCGCGCTGGAAATACCTGCTGCAGTCGATCTTCGGCCTGGCCGCCGGCCTGTTCCTCTACTACACCGCCGATGTGCCGGCGACGCTGACCTTCTATATCCCGATGTTCAAGTCGATCGCCCTGCCGCTGGCCGGGGTGAGCTTCGTGGTGATCGCCTATTTCTGGATCGTCGGCTTCTCCAACGCCGTCAACCTGACCGACGGCCTGGACGGCCTGGCGATCATGCCGACGGTGCTGGTGGCCTGCGCCCTGGGCGTGTTCGCCTACGCCTCGGGCAATGTCGTGTTCTCCGAATACCTGAAGATCCCGGCCATTCCCGGCGCCGGTGAGCTGATCATCATCTGCGCGGCGATCGCCGGTGCGGGCCTCGGCTTTCTCTGGTTCAACACTTACCCGGCGATGGTGTTCATGGGCGACATCGGTGCGCTGGCACTCGGTGCGGTGCTGGGC
>DATLJF010000332.1:0-18856 GCA_035539015.1 Stenotrophomonas sp.
TTCTGCCCGCGCACCGTCAAGCGCAACATCTCGACGAACCCGCGCACCTGCATGAAGCGCGTAGCGAAGCTGAAATACAGACCGGCCGCCAGGCACATGAAAATAAGCGCCTTGCTCCAGATGATGGCATTGAGCCACTCGATGATCGATTGCACGCGATGCGCCCCCATTGGTTGAAAGAAATCCCCCACGCCAGGGGCCACCCCATTCTGCCGGCACAACGCCCCTCGCGCAGCCACCGACAGACAAGCAATCCGAACCGCCACCCGCTCCTGCTCTTGCTTTTTCTCTCCCCCAGCCCCGCGCCGACCTATCGGGTGTCCGGGGCCGTGCCCTTGTCCGGGGGCGTTGGGCGACATGGATGTCGCCCACCGAGCCCCGCATGGATGCAGCTCTTGGCGTCCCCCGGACAAGGGCACGGCCCCGGACGCCGCACGTAACCCATCAGAACGAAAAGCGCCTCAAGCGTGCCCGCCCACCGACGGCGTCCGCGCCTCCAACCCCTCCAACTCCCGCGCCAACGCCTCAGGCGACCGCGTAAACGGCGCAATCAACGAATAAAACGCCGGCACCACATACAAAGACAACAACGTAGAAAGCGACACGCCGAAAATAACCACCACACCGATCGTCGCCCGACTCGCCGACCCCGGCCCACCCGCCAGCACCAACGGGATCGCCCCCACCACCGTCGCAATCGACGTCATCAGGATCGGGCGCAAGCGCACCGAGGCCGACTCCACGATCGCCTCGTGCACGCTACGGCCCTCATCGCGCAACTGGTTGGCGAACTCCACGATCAGGATGCCGTTCTTCGCCGCCAGCCCGACCAGCATGACGATGCCGATCTGACTGAACAAATTCAGCGTGCCGTTCGTGACCCACAGCCCGACCAGCGCACCCAACACCGCCAGCGGCACCGTGAGCATGATCACCAGCGGATGGGCGAAGCTCTCGAACTGCGCCGCCAGCACCAGGTAGACCACCAGCAAGGCCATGGCGAAGGTCAGCAGCACCGCACTGCCGGACTTCTGGTACTCGCGCGACTCGCCCTTCCAATCCACCTGCGCGTACTCGGGCAGCTCTTCCTGCGCCACCCGCTCGGTCCAGGCAATCGCATCGCCCAGGCTATAGCCCGGCGCCAGGCCCGCGCTCAACGTCACCGAACGCAGGCGGTTGAAGCGATTGAGCGTGCCGGCCTCGGCCACTTCACTCAGCGTGACCAGGTTGGATAGCGGGATCAGCTCGCCGCCGGCCGAGCGCACCCGGATCGCCGCCAGGTCCTCCGGCGACATGCGGCCCTCGCGTCCGGATTGCAGCATCACGTCGTACTCCTCGCCGTTGTCGACGAAGGTGGTGACGCGGCGCGAACCCATCAGCGTCTCCAGCGCGCCACCAATCTCTGTGACCGGCACGCCGAGGTCGGCCGCGCGCAGGCGATCGATGTTGACGCGCATCTGCGGTCGCGTTTCCTTGTAGTCGGAGTCCACGCCCACCAGGCCGGGGTTCTCTTCCATGCGCTGCATCATGCGGTCGCGCCACTGCGCCAGCTCGGCGTAGTCCGGCCCGCCCAGCACCATCTGGAACGGCTGCCCACGGCTGCGCACCAGGCCACCACTGACCTGGGTGCGCGCACGCACGCCGGTCAGCACGGCCAGCTTCTGCTGGATCTCGGCAGCCAGCGCGACCGTCGGCTGCTGGCGCTTGTCCCAGTCCTGCAGGAATACGCTGACGCGGCCGGTATGCATTTCCTCGCTGCTGCCGAAGCCGCCCGGCACGCGCGGGTTGGCGCGCACGATGGGTTTGTCCGGGCCAACATACGGCGCCAGGATCGCCTCGACCTGGTGCATCTGTCCCACGGTGTAGTCGAAACCGGCGCCTTCCGGGCCATCGATCATCACCTGGAAGTTGCCGCGGTCCTCGGCCGGCGCCAGTTCGGAGGGGATCCGCGTCGCCAGCCACGCACTGACCAGGAACGCAGCCAGCATCACCGCGCCGAACCACCAGCTGCGGTCCACGCTGCGCTCCAGCGAGCGCTTGTAGCCCAGGCTCAGGCGCTGCATGCGCAGGTCGAACCACTGGTGGAACCGGTTCGGCTTCTGCTTGTCGTGCGGCTTGAGCAGCTTGGACGACATCATCGGCGTCAGCGTCAACGCAACGAAGGCGGAGATCGCCACCGCTGCCGCCAACGCCACCGCCAGCTCGCGGAACAAGCGCCCGGTGTTGCCTTCGAGGAAGCCCACCGGCAAGAACACCGCCACCAGCACCGCGGTCGTGGCGATCACCGCGAAGGCCACCTGCGCCGTGCCGCGGCGCGCGGCGACCATGGGCGGCTCGCCGAGATCGATGCGGCGCTGGATGTTCTCCACCACCACGATCGCATCGTCCACCACCAAGCCAATACACAGCACCAGCGCCAGCAAGGTCAGCAGGTTGATCGAAAAATCGAAGGCGTACAGCGCAATGAAGGCGGCGATCAGGCACACCGGCACCGTCACCGCCGGGATCAGCGCCGCACGCGCACTGCCGAGGAACACCCAGATCACCACCAGCACCAGGATCACCGCCTCGACCAGCGTGTGGTACACGCGCTCGACCGAGGCATCGATGAAGGTGGTGGTGTCGAAGGCGACGAAGATATTGGTACCCGCCGGCAGCGATTTCTGGATCACCTCGGCCTCTGCGCGCGCTTCGCGCGCGACGTCCAGGGCGTTGGCGGTGGAGTTGCGCACGATGCCCAGGCCGACGTTGGGCACGCCGTTGCTCTGGAAATAGGCGCGGCGCTCGGCCGAGGTCAGCTCGACCTTGCCGACATCGCCCAGGCGTACCACATAGCCATCGGCGCCCTTGGACAGCGGCAGCTTGGCGAAGTCCTCCGGCTTGAGGTAGCTGCGCTCCACGCGCAAGGTGAAATCGCGCTGCGCCGACTCGATGCTGCCGGCCGGCAATTCGACGTTTTCCTTTTCCAGCGCCGCCTCGACATCGCTCACGGTCATGCCACGCGCGGCCAGCTGGTCACGGTCGAGCCAGATGCGCATCGCATAGCGCTGGCGCCCACCGATGCGGACCTGGGCCACGCCATCCAGGCTGGAGAAGCGGTCGACGACGTAGCGCTCGGCGTAGTCGGACAGCTGCAGCGTGTCCATGGTGCTGGAGCTCATGTTGAGCCACAGGATCGGGTCGGCGTCGGCTTCGACCTTGGAAATCTCCGGCGGCCGCGCCTGGTCGGGCATGCGGTCGGTGACCCGGCTGACGGCGTCGCGCACGTCGTTGGCCGCCGCCTCCACATCGCGCGTGGGCACGAACTCGATGCTGATGTCCGAGCTGCCATTGCGGCTGCGGGCCTCGATCGTTTCGATGCCCTCGATGCCGGCCAGCGCGTCTTCCAGCACCTGGGTGATGCGACTCTCCACCACCGCGGCCGAGGCGCCGGTGTATTCGACATCGACCGAGACGATCGGCGGGTCGATCGCCGGCAACTCGCGCAGCGTCAGGCGAGTGAAGGACATCAGCCCCAGTACCACCAGCAGCAGGCTCATCACCACCGCCAGCACCGGGCGGGTGATGGAGATGTCCGAAAGTTTCATCGCGCCGCCTGCTCGCGAGCGGGCGGCGCGCGCTTCTCGCCGGCCTCGTCGGCCCGCACTTTCAGCCCCGGCCGCAGCTTGCCGGTGCCGTCGACGACGATGCGCTCACCGGACTTGAGCCCTTCGAGAATCTCGACCTTGCCCTCGCGGCGCTCGCCGGTGCGCACGTCGGCGCGCTCGACGCTCTGGTCGGGCTTGACCCGGTAGACGAAGGATTCACGGCCTACCTGCACCACCGCGATCTCGGGAATCACCAGCGCCTGCCGCGCCGGCTGGAACAGGCGCACATCCAGCAGCATGCCCGGGCGCAGGCGGTGGTCGGCATTGGCGAAGTCGGCGCGCACGGTGACCGCGCGGGTGGTTTCATCCACGCGCGAATCGATCGTCGCCACTTCACCTTCGAAGCGCTCGCCGGGGAAGGCCGCCGCGGTGCCGCTGACCTTGTCGCCGACGTGCACCAGTGCCAGTTGCGCCTCGGGCACCTGGAAGTCGACATGCATGCGGTTGATGTCGTCGAGCGTGGCGATGACGGTGTTCGCAGTCACCAGGGTGCCGGGGCTGATCTGGCGGATACCGAGCACGCCGGCGAACGGCGCGCGCACCTGGCGGTCGCCGATATCCGACTGCATCTGCAGCACCCGCGCCTGCGCTGCATTGCGCAGGGCGCGCTGGGTGTCGACAGTAGACTTGGCCACCAGTTGCTGGCCGAGCAATTCCTGCTGTCGGCGGTAAAGCTGGTCGGCTTCTTCGAAGGTTGCCTGGGCCGCACTCAGGGCGGCCTGCTGCGAGTTGCCGCGCAGGGTCAGCAACAACTGTCCGTCCTGCACCGAATCGCCGCTGTCGAAGTACACCTTCTCGACCACGTCGCTGACCGCGGCGGTCAGGGCCACGGACTCACGCGCCCGGACCGTGGCGATGGACTGCACGGTGGAGTTCCAGGATTGCGTGGCGACCGTCTGCACGGTGACCGGGACAGGGGCGGTGGCGCCGGCCGCAGGCGCGCCACGGTCGCAGCCGGTCAGCGAGACGACCAGGCAGGACAGGGTGGCGGCGGCTAGGCCCGCGCGGAATCGGAAAAGCATCTCTCGGGTGGATCCTGTGGGGATTACCCGAGTTTAACGACAGCCAGTGACAGCGGTTGACAAATGACTCAGATCGGAGCCATGACCAAAGACCCTTGTGGGTCGGCCCTGGCGTCCTGAATCCCTCCCCTCAGCGCTCCAGGCCGAGGTGTCCCAGCACCTGCCGAGCCAGCGCTTCAGCATTGTCACCATCGGCCTGCAGATGCACCTCGGGTGCCTCGGGCGCCTCGTAGGGCGAGTCGATGCCGGTGAAATTCGGGATCTGCCCGGCGCGGGCCTTGGCGTACAGCCCCTTGACGTCGCGCGCCTCGGCCACCGCCAGCGGCACATCGACGAAGACTTCGACGAACTCGCCTTCGCCGAAGCGCTCGCGTGCCATGCGGCGTTCGGCACGGAACGGGGAGATGAAGCTGACCAGCACGATCAACCCGGCATCGGCCATCAGGCGCGCGACCTCGGCCACGCGGCGGATGTTCTCCACCCGGTCCTCGTCGGTGAAGCCGAGGTCGCGGTTGAGACCGTGGCGCACGTTGTCGCCGTCGAGGATGAAGGTGTGGTAGCCCAATGCGTGCAGGCGGCGATCGACCAGGTTGGCCACGGTCGATTTGCCGGCGCCGGACAAACCAGTGAACCACAGCACCTTCGGCGCCTGGCCCTTGATGCGCGCGCGCGCGGCGTTGTCCACATCCAGGTGTTGCCAATGCACGTTGCCCGCGCGGCGCAGGGCGAAATCCAGGGTGCCGGCACCGACGGTGGCGTTGGTCTGGCGATCGATCAGGATGAAGGCGCCGAGTTCGCGTTCGCGCGCATACGGCGCAAACGCTACGGCTTCGTCCAGGGCCAGGTTGCAGTAGCCGACTTCGTTCAGCGCCAGGCGCTTGGCGGCCAGGTGCTCCTGGGTGTTCACATCGATGCGGTGCTTGATCTCGCTGACGCTGGCGCTGACGGTGCGGCTGCCGATCTTCAGCCAGTAAGGCCGGCCCGGCAGCAGCGCGGCATCGTCGAGCCACAGCAGGTGCGCGGCAAACTGATCGGCCACTTCCGGTGGGTCGCCGGCGGCGGCGATGACATCGCCACGGCTGACGTCGATTTCGTCTTCCAGGGTGAGGGTCACGGCCTGGCCGGCGCGCGCCTGCTGCACGTCGCCGTCCGGGCCAATGACCCGGGCAATGCGCGAACGTCGGCCCGAGGGCAGCACCACCACCGCGTCGCCGGGTTGGGCCTGGCCGCCGCTGATGGTGCCGGCGAAGCCACGGAAACCCTGGTGCGGGCGGTTCACCCATTGCACCGGCAAGCGCAGTCCGCCGTCGGCACTCGCTTGGGGCAGGGCGACGGTTTCCAGGTATTCGAGCAGGCTTGGGCCGCCATACCACGGCGTGCGCGGCGAGCGGCTGGACAGGTTGTCGCCTTCCAGCGCCGACAGCGGGATCGCCTGCACCGAGGGCAGGCCCAGCTGCTCGGCCAGTGTGCGGTATTGCGTCTGGATCGTCTCGAACACGTCGCGGTCGTAGTCGACCAGGTCCATCTTGTTCACTGCCAGCACGATCCGGCCGATGCCCAGCAACGAAGCAATGAAACTGTGGCGGCGCGTCTGCGTCAGCAGGCCCTTGCGCGCATCGACCAGGACGATGGCCAGGTCCGCGGTGGAAGCCCCGGTGGCCATGTTGCGCGTGTACTGCTCATGCCCCGGGCAATCGGCGACGATGAACTTGCGCTTGTCGGTATCAAAATAGCGGTAGGCCACGTCGATGGTGATGCCTTGTTCGCGCTCGGCGGCCAGGCCGTCGAGCAGCAGCGCGTAATCGATGCGCCCGCCCTGGGTGCCATGGCGGCGGCTGTCGCGCTCGAGCGCGGCGAGCTGGTCATCGAACAGGCGCTTGCTGTCGTGCAGCAGGCGGCCGATCAGCGTGCTCTTGCCATCGTCCACGCTGCCGCAGGTGATGAAGCGCAGCAAAGGCTTGGTTTCGTGGCGTTGCAGGTAGGCGGCGATCTGCGCGCCCGCTGGCGCTGCCGAAACCTGTGCGACAACGGTGGCGGCCGCTTCGGCGATTCCCGGTTCCCGCGCCATCAGAAATACCCCTCGAGCTTTTTCTTTTCCATCGACTCGGACGGATCCTGGTCGATCACCCGGCCCTGGCGTTCGGAACTGGTGGCGACGAGCATCTCGGCGATGATCGCTTCCAGCGTGTCGGCGGTGGACTCGATCGCGCCGGTCAACGGATAGCAGCCCAGGGTGCGGAAGCGCACCGAACGCAGCTGCGGGGTTTCGCCGGGGTGCAGCGGCAGGCGCTCGTCATCGACCATGATCAGCGCACCATCGCGCTCGACCACCGGCCGCGGCGCGGCGAAGTACAGCGGCACGACCGGGATCGCTTCGCGGTAGATGTAGAGCCAGATATCCAGCTCGGTCCAGTTCGACAACGGGAACACGCGCACGCTTTCGCCGGCGTGGACGCGAGTGTTGTAGAGGCTCCACAACTCCGGGCGCTGGTTCTTCGGGTCCCAGCGATGGCGATCGTTACGGAACGAGAACACGCGCTCCTTGGCGCGCGACTTTTCTTCGTCGCGGCGCGCGCCACCAATCGCGGCATCGAACTTGCCGGCGTCCAGCGCCTGCTTCAGGCCCTGGGTCTTCATCACGTCGGTATGCACTGCCGCGCCATGGCTGATCGGGCCGATGTCGCGGGCGATGCCTTCGGGGTTGATGTGCACGCGCAGGTCGACGCCGGTCTCGGCGGCGCGGCGGTCGCGGAAAGCGATCATTTCGCGAAACTTCCAGCGCGTGTCCACGTGCAGCAGCGGAATCGGCGGCGGTGCCGGCGCGAACGCCTTGAGCAGCAGGTGCAGCAGCACCGAGCTGTCCTTGCCGACCGAGTACAGCAGCACCGGATTGCTGAAGCCGGCCGCGACCTCGCGCAGGATGTGGATGCTTTCGGCCTCGAGCCGGTCGAGGTGGGACAGGGGTGGAAGACTCATTGCCGCCATGCGAGAGAGTGGCCGGTCAAGCCTAGCACCGACCGGAAGGCTCGCAGTCTGGCGCCCGCGGGACCGTCGGCAGAAATAAGCGGCGGGCATAAGCCGATAACCCCTGCTCCTTTCTATAGGTGTCCGCCGTTACCTAGGATCGGATTCCCTCCCCTGCCTCTGGAACGGGAATGACCGCCGCCAGCCCCGTGTTGCCCGCCAGCCCCTTGCCGGAGGAGCGCCGGGTATTGCTGTCGCGGGTGGTCGAGGGCCTGGATGCGGCGTCGCTGTGGTGGTTGTCCGGCTACGCCGCCGGGCTGGCGCAGGGGCATCCGGCGCCACCCTCGCTGGCCCTGGTGCCGGGCGGTGCCAATGTCGAACGCGCCGAGGAGCAACGCCTGACCGTGCTCTACGGCAGCCAGACGGGCAATGCCCGCCGCGCCGCCGAGCGCCTGGCCGGCGACGCCGAAGCCGCCGGCCTGCGGGTGCGCCTGCAGCGTGCGGACACCTACCCGACCCGGGAACTGGCGAGCGAGCGCCTGCTCTATATCGTCATCAGTACCCAGGGCGAAGGCGATCCGCCGGACGATGCCATCGGCCTGGTGGAATTCCTGCAGGGCCGGCGCGCGCCCAAGCTGCCGGACCTCAAGTTCGCCGTGCTCGGCCTGGGCGACTCCAGCTACGCCGACTTCTGCGGCATCGCCCGCCGCATCGACGCCCGCCTGGCCGACCTCGGCGCCCAGCGCCTGCAGCCGCTGGCCGAAGCAGACCTGGACATCGACAGCGTCGCCACGCCTTGGCGCGAGCAGGTCCTGCGCGATGCGCGCGAACACCTGGCCGTGGTCCCCGCGGCCGGGGCCAAGGTCACGCCCTTGCGGGGCGCGGCGGCGCCGGCCTTCGACCATGCCCACCCCTTCCCCGCCGAAGTGCTGGCCAACCAAGTCATCAGCGGCCGCGAGTTCAAGGGGCCGGCCTACCACCGCTACGGCGAGGCCTCCAAGCGTGTGCGCCATCTGGAATTGTCGCTGGCCGGCAGCGGCCTGCACTACGAGCCCGGCGACGCGCTCGGGTTCCGCCACCGCAACCCCGAAGCGCTGTGGGCGCCGTTGCTCGATCTGCTGAAACTGGACGGTCATGCCGACGTCACCCAGGGTGCCCAGACTTTGCCCCTGTCCGAGTGGCTCGCCGGCCACCGCGAACTGACCAAGCTGTCGCGGCCGTTCCTGGCCGCGCACGCAGAACGGTCAGGCGCGGCCGACCTGCAGGCGCTGCTCGCCCCCACCCAGACTGCCGGCCTGGCGACGCTGCTCGCCGACCACCAGGTGATCGACGTGTTGCGTCGCTGGCCGGCGGATTGGGACCAGGAAGGCCTGCTGGCCGCATTGCGGCCGCTGGCGCCGCGCCTGTATTCGATCGCTTCCAGCCGCAAGCGCGTCGGCGATGAGGTCCACCTCACCGTGGACGAACTGGAATACCAGGCCCATGGCCATCGGCATCTGGGTTCGGCCAGCGGGTTCCTGGCGGCACTGGGCGAAGGCGATACCCCCGAGGTCTACGTCGAGCCGAACGAGCGCTTCCGGGTGCCGGCCGACGACGCCCGCGACATCCTGATGATCGGCCCGGGCACCGGCGTGGCGCCATTCCGCGGCTTCGTGCATGAACGCGCCGAGCGCGGCGCGCGTGGCCGCAACTGGCTGTTCTTCGGCGCCCGCCACTTCAACCGCGATTTCCTCTACCAGGCCGAGTGGCAACAGGCGCTGGCGCGCGGCGAGCTGCATGAGCTCGACCTGGCGTTCTCGCGCGACCAGGCCGAAAAGATCTACGTCCAGCACCGCCTGCGCCAACGGGGACGCGAGGTCTACGCCTGGCTGCGCGAAGGGGCGCACCTGTATGTGTGCGGCGCCATCGCCATGGGCAAGGACGTGCACGCAGCCCTGCTGGACATCGTCGCCGAGCACGGCGGGCTGGACGCCGAAGCCGCCGGCCAATTCCTCATCGAACTACAGAAGGAGGGGCGCTATAGCCGCGACGTGTATTGAGCGCTCCGCGCCCATTCGCCCGCCCGCCAACGCACCCATGAGCACCCATTCCGTCGAAGACATCAAATCCGCCAGCCGCCGCCTGCGTGGCTCGCTGCTGGACAGCCTGGCCGACCCGGTCACCGGCGCGCTGCGCGAGGACGACCAGACGCTGATCAAGTACCACGGCAGCTACCAGCAGGACGACCGCGACCTGCGCGACGAACGCCGCCGGCAGAAGCTGGAACCGGCCTATCAGTTCATGATCCGCACCCGCACCCCCGGCGGCGTGGTCACCCCGACGCAGTGGCTGCAGCTGGACCAGATCGCTACCCGCTACGGCAATCACTCGCTGCGCGTCACCACCCGCCAGGCGTTCCAGTTCCATGGCGTGATCAAGCGCGAGCTGAAGGCGACCATGCAGGCGATCAACGCCGCCCTGATCGATACGCTGGCCGCCTGCGGCGACGTCAATCGCAATGTACTGGTAGCCGCCAACCCGTTGCTGTCGCCGGTGCATGCGCAGCTGTATGCCGATGCCGCGCGCACCTCCGAGCACCTGTTGCCCAACACCCGTGCCTACTACGAAATCTGGCTGGACGAGGAGCGCGTACTCGGCAGTGGCGAAGAGGTTGAGCCGATCTATGGCGATCGCTACCTGCCGCGCAAGTTCAAGATTGGCTTCGCGCTACCGCCGCTCAACGATGTCGATGTGTTCGCCAACGACCTGGGCTTTATCGGCACGATCGAGGAAGGCGTGTTGACCGGCTACCACCTGGCATTGGGCGGCGGCATGGGCGCGACCCACGGCGACCCGGAAACCTGGCCGCGCGTGGGCAACCTGGTGGGCTGGTTCCCGCGTGAGCGGCTGCTCGATGTGGCCACGGCGGTAGTGACCACCCAGCGCGACTTCGGCAATCGCGAGCTGCGCAAGCGCGCGCGCTTCAAGTACACCATCGACGACCGCGGCCTGGCGTTCATCGTCGAGGAGATCCAGCGCCGTGCCGGCTTGCAGTTCGCGCCGGCGCGGGCGTTTGCCTTCGAGCACAACGGTGACCGTTACGGCTGGGTAGAAGGTGAGGATGGCCGTTGGCATCTGACGTTGTCGCTACCGGCTGGCCGAATCGCCGATGTCGACGGCGCCACCGCCCTGAGCGGACTGCGCGAGATCGCGCGCGAGCTGACCGCCCTGCCCGGCACCGAGTTCCGTCTCACGCCGAACCAGAACCTGGTCATCGCTGGCGTGCCGGCGGCCGCGCGGGCGCGGATCGACGCGCGGGTGGCCGAACATGGGCTGGACGCCGGCAACCTGGCGCCGACTGCGTTGGCGCGTGGGGCCATGGCTTGCGTGGCGTTGCCGACCTGCGGCCTAGCGATGGCCGAGGCCGAACGCTACCTGCCGGACTTCAATGCACGATTGCAGCCGCTGCTCGAACGCCACGGCCTGGCCGACGCGCCGATCGTGCTGCGCATCTCCGGTTGCCCCAACGGCTGCTCGCGCCCGTACCTGGCCGAAATCGCATTGGTCGGCAAGGCCCCGGGGCGTTACAACCTGATGCTCGGGGGCGACCATCGCGGCCAGCGCTTGAACACGTTGTATCGCGAAAACATCAATGAAGCCGAGATCCTCGCCGCGCTGGAGCCCCTGTTCGCGCGCTATGCCGCCGAGCGCGATGCCGGCGAAGGCTTTGGCGATTTCCTGCATCGCCAGGGCGTGGTCGCCCTGCCGCCGTATCCCACCCACCGCCAAGTCCAATTGGAACTCGTATGACTGCCCTGCCCGTTTCTTCGGCGCCCGCCGATGCACTGCACGATCTCGACGCTATCAATGCGCGTCTGGAGCGATGCGATGCCGAGGAGCGGGTGGCCTGGGCGTTGGCCCATGGGCCGGCGCAGGCCGCGCTGTCGTCGAGCTTCGGCGCGCAATCGGCAGTGGCCTTGCACATGCTGAGCCGGCAGAAGCCCGATATCCCGGTGGTATTGATCGATACCGGCTACCTGTTCCCCGAGACGTATCGCTTCGCCGATGAGCTGACCGAGCGCCTGCAGCTCAACCTCAAGGTGTTCCGCCCGTTGGTCAGCCGCGCGTGGATGGAGGCGCGGCATGGGCGCTTGTGGGAGCAGGGCGTGGTCGGGATCGAGCAGTACAACAGCCTGCGCAAGGTCGAGCCGATGCGGCGGGCGCTGGATGAGCTGGACGTGGGCACCTGGTTCACCGGCCTGCGCCGGCAACAGTCGGCCAGCCGTGCCAACACGCCGATCGTGCAGCGGCGCGGCGAGCGCTACAAGGTGAGCCCGATCGCTGATTGGAACGATCGTGATGTGTGGCAGTACTTGAAGCAGCACGATCTGCCCTATCACCCGTTGTGGGAACAGGGCTACGTGTCGATTGGCGATTTCCACACCACCCGGCGTTGGGAGCCGGGGATGCGGGAAGAGGACACGCGCTTTTTTGGACTGAAGCGCGAGTGCGGGATCCACGAGGACATCTAGCCCTGACGGGCCACTGTAGGAAGGGTTTCAACCCCGACCGAGCGAGTTCGGTTGCCATGGACGCTTGATCGAGCGGCTGTTCGTTGGCTATCGCGCGGTGTCCGGCGCCTTGCCCTTTCGGGACACGCCGTGAACCCATCCATGGGGGCTAATCAGCGACATCCATGTCGCCGATTGTCCCGAAAGGGCAAGGCGCCGGACACCCTCATGGATCTGTGCGACCGGAACGGAAAGCGCAGGAACGGCAGCGAGTCCTCACTCAATACTTGTAATTAAGCTTCACCCACGCACTGCGACCCGGCTCGTTGATTCTCACCGGATCGGCGGGATAGCCGAAGTCAGCGCTGCCGGCGAGGTTGAGGTGTTCGGCGTAGGCGCGGTCGAACAGGTTGTCGATACCGGCGGTCAACGCCAGCGCGTCGTTGAAGCGATAGCCGCCGTTGAGCGAGAACACGGCGAAGCCCGCGCTCTTGCCCAGATCGCGGCCGACCACGTTGCCTTCGTTGGTGGCCACCCTGCTCTGCTGGCTGACCGCGCGCAGCAGCGCGCCCAGCGACCAACGCGCGCCTTCATAGCTGGTGCTCAGGCGTGCTTCGAGTGGCGGCATTTGCGGCAGCGGGCGGTCGTCGCTGCGGTTCTCGCCCCAGGCGTAGGCGAGCGTGCCGCCTAGTTTCAGACCTTGCTGGCCATGCCATTCGAGCCCGGCTTCGGCGCCGGCGATGCGCGCGTCGACGTTGCGCGCGGTGGTGGTGCTGCCCATCATGCCGCCGTCCTGGTAGTCGAACAGGATGTAGTCGTTGCTGTGGCCGGCGTAGGCCGAGACCCAGGCCTGGAGATGATCGCTGCGGTATTGCACGCCGAAGTCGAGCTGGGTCGTGCGTTCGGGCGCGACCGCGGCGAAGGCGTTGACGGCGCCGGCCGGGCCGTTGTTGGCCGAGAACAGTTCCCAGTAGTCGGGCATGCGCGCGACGTGGCCCAGGCCGAGGTAGGCGGTGGTGTTGGCCGAGAGATCCTGCTCGCGGCGCAGGAAGCCGCTGCCCAGCCATTCCTGGCGGGTCTGGCCTGCGGTGGGGTTGGGCATCGGCATCATGCCGCCGGTGCTGCTGCGTTCGTCGGTGGCTTCGGCGCGGTCGATGCGCAGGCCGGCGACCCAGCGCTTGGGCTGGCCCGCACCCAAGGTCATCTCCGAGAACACGCCGAGGTTGGAAAAGCGCGCGTCGACGTTCCAGGGCAGCGTGGCGTACACGCCGCGGCCGCTGGCGCTGCGGTCACGGTGGCGGCTGTCCTGGGCATCGATCCCGGCACTCAGTGCAATCTGGTCCCAGCGCCAGTCCACCGAAACGCGACCACCGGTGGTACGACGATCGACATTGGCGGCCATCGGCATCGGCATCGACGACATCGGGTTCGGCGTGCGCAGGCTGTAGTTGTCCATGACGTGGTCGGCGTCGTTGTAATAGAGGTTGGCCTGCACGCTGTCCCAGGCGCCGGGAAGGTTCTTGCGCTCGTAGCGCGCGGCGTAGCTGTGGCGGCGGAAAGCGGCGCCGTCCATGCTGCGGCCGGCGTAGCGGGCCAACGCGTCGCCGGTGCCGGCAGAGACCTCGAACACGCTATCGGCGTCGGGGGTCCAGCCAACGGCGGCGTCGGTGTTCCACTTGCGCCAACGCGAGGGCACCACTTCGCCGTTGCCGTCCTGGTAGTCGTCGGACTCGGAGCGGTTGCCATTCACGCGGACGTAGCCGAGCGCGCTGCCAGCGGTAGCGTCGAGCACCTGGTCGTTGCGCTCGAACGAACCGGCCAGGGCGCTGGCGGCCAACTCGAGCGTGGGCTTGTCGAAATGCGGTGTATCGCGCTCGAAGCGCACGGTGCCGGCAGAGGCGCCGGGGCCCCAGCGCACGCTCTGCGGACCCTTGATCAGGACCAGGCGGTCATAGGTTTCCGGGGAAATGTAGGACAACGGGTTGTCCATGCGTGCCGGACAGGCGCCGATCAGGCTGCCGTCGTTGCTGAGCACATTGAGGCGCGAGCCAAACATCCCGCGCAGCACCGGATCGCCGTTGGTGCCGCCGTTGCGGATGGCGGCAAAGCCCGGCACGGTCTTGAGGTAATCGGCGCCATCGCTGGCCGGCACCGGCTGGCGCGGCAGGCGTGGATCGGTGACCCAGGTGAGCGGGCTGTCGGGTGCGGCGGCGGTGACGACGATGGTGTCGAGCGTGCGCGGGGTATCGCCAATCTCGTCGGCGTGCGCGATCGGCGTAGCCAGCGCACAGGCCAGCAAGGCCGGCGCGGCCGGGGGGAAACGGAGGGACATGGAAGGCTCCGGGAGTGCAACGGGTGCGCGCCGCGAGTGTCGGCGCGCGCGGGCAGAAGGCGGGCGGGGCTCAGGCCGCCAGCGGTGGCCCCCGGGCCGGGTGCGCAGGCCATACCTGCGTGGTGTAGGTGAACTGCAAGTGCCGTGTCAGTGCATGAAGCACGCGACCCAGCGGGCCCAAGGCCAGCACCAGCGCCAACAGGGGCAGGAGCCGGACCGCGAGCAGGCAGTAGTCGCAGGCCGCTTCGCCGCCATGCTGGGCATGGCCGCCATCGGCGACGGGCCCTGCATGCGCAGTCACGTGGCTGGACGGTGGCGCCAGCAGCGAAAGATCGAGCCGTTGCAGGCCGGCCGAGGTGCACAACTCAGCCAGGTTCGGCTGTCCGGGCGCCTGCAGCGCGCGGGTAAGCAGCGGCGCGCACAGCATCAGCGCAATCGCCAGCCAGGCGAGCCGCGCCATCAGGGTGTGCAGGGGCCGGGAAGCCATCATGGCCCGCATTCTAGCCGCGGCCATGCGATGGCCGGGTAGTGAAGATCAAGCGCGCGACGCTTTGTCGCAGCGCCAGCCGCCGTGGCGACTGGCCGCTCAGCTGGTAATCGTCTGGGTCAGCGATTCCCAGGTAGGCGGCAGCGGCCAATTCGGGGCCTGGTTGCCGTCAAGCACGCGGCGCAGGTCACGCTTGTCGATCTGCGGCGCCAGCACGTTCACCAGTTCCAGCGCGTAGTCGCGCAGTACCCGGTCGCGCGGCAGCACGGCCCAGGCGATGCACTCGGCGATCGGCGCAGGGGCCGGCCACGCGCGCAGGTCGGTGTCGTCGCCCCCTACCGCCATTTCCGCCACCAGGCCCACGCCCATGCCGGTGCGCACATAGGTCTTGATCAGGTCAGCGTCCAGCGCGGTCAGGGCAATGCGCGGCTCCAGCCCGACCTGTGCGAAGGCCCGCTGCAGCGACGAACCCGGCCGGGTCGAGGATTCGTAGCTGATCAGCGGTTGCGCGGCCAGCGCCTGCATGTCCGGCGCGCGGCCGGCGCGATCGAGTTCGTGCCCGCGCGGCACCACGACCAGGCGGCGCCAGCGATACAGCGGCACGGCGATGCCGGCGCTGGGTTCGCCGCCGGCGGTGCTGACCACGGCGATATCGGCATCGCCGGCACTCAGCAAGTCGAGCGCTGCGCTTTCGGCGGCCTGCTGCAAGTGCACGCTCACCTGCGGATAAGCCAGCTTGATCTGCGCCACCGCCGGCGGCAGCACGAAGCGGGCCTGGGTGTGGGTGGTGGTGAGCGTGAGCTGGCCCTGCGCCTCGCGCCGCTGGTTGGCGGCGTAGGTGCGGATGTTGTTGGCCTCCGAGAGCACCGCGCGAGCACGCAGGATGACTTCGGTGCCGGCCGGGGTCACCGATTCCAGGCTGCGGCCTTTGCGCACGAACAACAGGAATCCGAGCTCGTCCTCCAGCTGCTTGAGCTGCTTGGACAGCCCCGGCTGGGTGGCGTGCACGCGCGCCGCGGCCAGGGTGATGTTGAGTTCGGCGTCGGCGATGGCGACCAGATAGCGGAGTTGCGTGAGCGTCATCAGGAGCGGCCGGAGATCGGGCGGGGGGAAGGACGATTCGACTGTACGGGAATCTGTCATCGGTGCTTATAACCGACAGCTATCTGCAGGATGCATGAAGTCATTTCCGACCGCTATAAGCCGGGTTTACGGTCAGCCCTCCTCCTCCAGGCTCGCGCCCGTGACCGCTGCCCTGTTCCCCTTGTTCGCCGACCTGCGTGGCCGCCCGGTGCTGGTGGTCGGCGGCGGCGTGGTCGCCGAACGCAAGGTGCAGGCACTGCGCCATGCCGGGGCCAGGGTGCGGGTCGGCGCCCCGGCGCTGACGCCGGCATTGCGCCAGGCCGCCGAGCAAGGCGCGATCGAATGGTGGGCAGGCTCATTCGAGCCAGGCTGGCTGCAACCGCGCACCTGGCTGGTGATCGCCGCGACCGCCGACACCGAGGTCAACCAGGCCGTGGCTGCGGCCGCCGAGGCGCAGGGAATCTTTGCCAACGTGGTCGACGATGCCGCCCTGTCCAGCTTCCAGGTGCCAGCACTGGTGGAACGTGGCGCCCTGCAGATCGCCATCTCCAGCGGTGGTGGCGCACCGATGGTGGCGCGGCACCTGCGGCGCTGGCTGGAAAGCCTGCTGGACGACAGTTGGGGTGGGCTGGTCGAGCTGTTCGGGCGTCAACGCGCACAGATACGCGCGCGCTTTCCCGATACCGGCGCGCGCCGCCGCTTCTTCGAAACCCTGCTGGCCGGGCCGTTGCCGCGGCTGCTGCGTGACCGTCGCCCGGCAGACGCGGCGCGCTACCTGCAGACGCAGCTGGCGCAACCGGGCGCAAGCGAACACGGCAGCGTGGTGCTGGTCGGCGCTGGTCCAGGTGATCCGGGGCTGCTGACACTGGCCGCACTGCGCGCGCTCAACGAGGCCGACGTCATCCTGCATGACCGCCTGGTGAGTGGGCCGGTCCTGGCACTGGCGCGACGCGATGCCGAGCGCATCGAGGTCGGCAAGTCCGCCAGCGGCCACAGCACCACACAGGACCGGATCCAAGCGCTGATGCTCGAACACGCACGCGCTGGCCGCCGGGTGGTGCGGCTGAAGGGCGGCGACCCCTTCGTATTCGGCCGCGGCGGCGAGGAGCTGCAATTCCTGCAGGCGCACGGCATCGCGTTCGAAGTAGTGCCCGGCATCACCGCCGCGGTGGCGTGCGCGGCTTACGCCGGCGTGCCACTGACCCACCGCGCGCATGCGCAGTCGGTGCAATTGGTCACCGCGCATTGCCGCGACTCGCTCGATACCCTGGACTGGAGCGCGCTGGCACGTGGGCAGCAGACGCTGGCCTTCTACATGGGCGTGGCCGCGCTGGAGACGATCCAGGCGCGCCTGCTCGCCGGCGGCCGCGCTGCCGGCACCCCGTTTGCCCTGGTGGAAAATGGCTCGCGCCCGGAGCAGCGGGTCGTGGTCGGTCGTCTCGACGAATTGGCCGCGCTCGCAGGCCGCCAGCAGGTCGCCTCGCCGGCCTTGCTGATCCTCGGCGAAGTCGCCGCGCTGGCCGGGCAGCTGCACTGGTTCGGCGCCGCGCCCGTGGGCGAGGCACCCTCACTTTCCGCAAAGACCGGCGCCGCCACACTGGCGCACGCCGCCTGACCGCCCTCCCCGGAGATCCCCGCATGGCCCTGTACGACAGCATCCTCGACACCGTCGGCCGAACCCCGATCGTCAAGCTCAACCGCATCGCGCCCGATCACGTCACCCTCTACGCCAAGGTCGAATCGTTTAATCCGGGCGGCTCGGTCAAGGATCGCCTGGCCCTGGCCATTGTCCTGGACGCCGAGCAGCGCGGCCTGCTCAAGCCCGGCGACACGATCGTGGAGGCAACCTCGGGCAACACCGGCGTGGCCCTGGCGATGGTGGCGGCCGCGCGCGGCTACAAGTTCGTCGCCACGATGGTGGAAACCTTCTCGATCGAACGCCGCAAGCTGATGCGCGCGTACGGTGCCAAGGTGATCCTCACCCCGGCCGCCGAACGCGGCAGCGGCATGGTGCGCAAGGCCAAGGAACTGGCCGAGCAACATGGCTGGTTCCTGGCCAGCCAGTTCGCCAACCCGGCCAATCCGGCGTACCACCGCAACACCACCGCCGCCGAGATCCTGCGCGACTTTGCCGGCCAGCGCCTGGACTACTTCGTCAGCGGCTGGGGCACTGGCGGCACCCTCACCGGCGTGGGCGAGGTCCTGCGCGTGGCACGCCCGGAAACCAAGATCATCGCCACCGAGCCGGCCGGGGCAGCGCTGCTCAAGGGTGAGGAGTGGAAGCCGCACAAGATCCAGGGCTGGACCCCGGACTTCGTGCCGGAAGTGCTCAACCGCGAGGTCTTCGACGAGTTGTATTCGGTGGGCGACGACCGCGCCATCGAGGTGGCACGCAAGCTTGCCGCCGAGGAAGGCATCTTCGTCGGCATTTCCTCCGGCGCCACGGTAGCCAGTGCGCTGGACGTCGCCGCCAAGGCCGAGCCGGGCTCGGTGCTGCTGGCGGTATTGCCGGATACCGGCGAGCGTTATTTCAGCACGCCACTGTTCGCCGATATCAACGAAGGCTCGGACGACGATTGGTTGGCCGGCTTGCCGTGAGTTGACTGTCGCTGCAACGACACAGGGCCGCTTTCGCGGCCCTGTGTCGTTGCAAGATCAGGATCTTCTACAGCTTCATTGTCGCGGTGAGCATGTAGCGCCTGCCCATGGCAGCGGTGAGGTGCGGTACGTGGCCCATGTTGTCGGTCAGGTTGCGCACCGAGAAGTTCATCCGCCAACGCTCGTTGAACCGATAGCCGACGTTGGCGTCCACGCCCAGGTAACCGTCAACG
>DATLJF010000333.1:0-14578 GCA_035539015.1 Stenotrophomonas sp.
TGTGGATCAGCCCCGAGCCGGCCGGGTCGCGGGGACGCTCGGTTACGCGCCTTCGCCTTCGGACGTGTTGCTGTCCGTCTGCTCGGCGCCGAACTTCTTCAGGACGCGCTCGGCGCGCTCCAGATCCTTCTTGCCGCCGCACGCGCTGTGCAGCTGGATGGCGCGCTGGAGGCTCTGTACGGCGACCAACGCGGCCAGGTGCTGATCCGGCGCAGGCTCATCGCCGATCGTTGCCATGAGGCCCCGGCCCTGCACCAGCAGCAGCTTGGCGCGCACCTCATCGGGCATATCGTGCTCGGCAGTCAGGTCGATGGCCTGGGCGACCACGCCCAGGTCGAACTGCTCACCGCCACGCTGCACCTTGAAGGCAGCCTCGGCGATCTCCTCGGCGACCAGGCACCCAGTGGTGCGCTGGAACCGGTCAGGCAGCTTGAGGTTGTGGCGCAGCACGTAGCCGGCCAGCTGCAGACCGCGCTGGTAGCTGCCGGCATCGATGTGCCAAACCATCGCGTTGGTGACGATGTCGTCCTGGGCGCCAGAATCGGCCTGCAGCACGCCGTCCAGATACGCGTCGTACTTCGGCAGCAGCTGGCGCTTCAGCACGGCCTTGCCTTCCTCGCTCTGCACTTGCTTCAGGTGCAGCCGATCCGAGTGCAGCTCGGCCATCTGCGCTTCATAGGAGGTGGCCCCGGCCATCAGTTGACCGGGGGCGCGCTTCTCGGCCTCCAGAGCCGCGAGTACGCGGCTGTGGTGGCGCTTGGCGGGAGAGTCGGCCATGGCGATCAGGCCGCGAACTCGATCTTTTCGACCACGCAGCCCAAGCCGTAGTCCTCGACCACGTAGGCGTCGTTGGACGACTCGTAGTTCTCGATGCGGTTCTTCTCCGGGGCCTCCTTGATGTAGCGGCGGCGGCCGCCCAGCTGGTAGTACAGCGACAGGTTCGACAGCGAGGTGACCAGCAGCGCGCCGTCCGGCACGTACGGCACCTCGGCCGCCTGCAGGCCGCCCACGCGCTTCTGGCTGAGGATCAGATCGGTGGCCAGCTTCTCGGTGGCCGGCTGATCCTTGTTCACCAGCGGGAAGTACTTGTCGTGCATCAGGTCGCGGCCGAGGATCACCACCAGGCCCGGGTCGCGGCGGTGCCACGGGTCGATCAGGTTGCTGACGACGTCGTACACCAGGGCATCGAGGTTGGCGTAGTCGCCGTCGGCGCCGATCACCACCTTGCCTGCGGTCTTGCCCGTGGCCAGCACACGCTGCGGGGCGTTCTCGCGATACTGCTGCAGCCAGCCCTTGTTGACATCCTGCAGCAGCGGGTTGGTATCGCGGTTGGTGTTGGCGGCGGCGCTGGTGCCATTGAAGCCGACCATGATGCGATCAAGCGCCTGGCGCTGGATGATCGCGTCGCGGATCTTGGTCTGGAACTCCGGGAACTTGGCCCAGGCATCCAGCAGGGCGTAGGGAATGGCCGTATCGAAGTCGGTGTGCTGGCACAGGTACTTGTTGCTGTCCAGCGAAGCCACGTTGCGCGGCTGACGCACGCCGGCGCCGCTGGTGTCGGTGCGGCTGGCGATCGTGCTGGATACGCCGACGCCCACCTTCTCGCCGGTCAGCTCATCAACGCCGATCACGTTGACCTTGCCCAGGAAGTCGCTGGACTCCTGCATGCGGGTTTCCAGCTTCTGCTGGGTGGTCGGATCGACCGAGAAGGAGACGGCTGCCGAGCCCACGCCATTGATCTTGGCGATCTGCTCCATCAGGTGGTTGAACTTCAGGCGGGTGTCGTTACGCATGGGTGCTCCGAAAGAGAGGGAAACGGGCGTGCGGGTACGGCCGGCGCGGAGCCGGTCAGCAGTCGGTGAGGAGGGTGGCGTCGTTGCCGGTGACGGCCGGGCGCGTGGGCTGGGCCGGATCAGCCTGCTGGGAAAGCTGGGTGCGCAGGGCGTTGAATTCCTCGGTCAGCTTGGCCAGCGCCGTGTCGGCAATGGATTGGGCTTTGGTCAGTGCGGCGAACTGCACGCCCTGGTCGACCTGGCCCTGTGCCAGCTCGGTGACGATCTCGCCGATCGCGGAGAAGTCGGTATCGCTCTCCGGTTCCGACTTGGCCTCGGGTTCGGTGCCCAACAGCTTGCGGATCCGCGAAAGCAGCTTGGCGCCCGGCGGCGGGGTGTCGTCTTCAGCCGTGAATTCCAGGTTGGTCTCGGCGGCGACGGTGAAGAGGTTGTCCTTGGCCTGCTTGCGATCGGCCAGCGGATTCGCCTCGGGGTTCTGCGCCGCGAACGCTAGAATCGAAGTGCCCAGGCTCGCCGGCGAATCGGTCACCGCCAGCCCGGTCAGGTAGGCGCGGCCCGAGTCGGCGAACTTCGGCGTGATCTCGATGCTGGTGAAGATCTTCTGCTTGAGCCCATTGACGATCTTGATCAGGTCGTTGGTCGGGGCGATCTGCGCGAACAGCGCCAGCTTCTTCTCGCCGGCGATGGTCACTTCCTCGGCCTTGAGCGCAGTCACGTCGCCGTAGGCGCGGAAGGGCGAGTCCGGCAGCATGCTGCGGTAGTGCTCCATCCACACCCGGGCGCCGTAGGTGTCCTGGCTGTAGGTGGCCGCCATGTCCTCGATCTGCTTGCGTTCGATGGCACGGCCGTCGGTGGTGGCGCCTTCGACGGCCACGCGGAACCAGTTGGACTTGAACTTCTTCTTCATGGATCCCCCGCGCTGGGCGCGTTGTTGAGGTGATGGGTCCATGGTCGAGTCGCGCGAAACGCGCAGCAACGAAGCCGCCTTGTAAGTCAGGCGGTTACGTGCGTGTGAACTACTGAGATGGCGGGGCGGAAGTCAGCCTATTCAACATGACCGCCGTTGCCGAAAAGCTTCCCCTCGATCCTCGCCGGCAGGCCAAGTTCCTGTACTGGATGGGCTGGCGGGTGTGCGAGATCGCCGAGGCAACCGGCGAGAAGGAGAAGACGATACACAGCTGGAAGGCGCGTGACGAGTGGGACCGCGCTGACAACATCGAACGGATCGGCGGCGCGCTGGAAGCGCGCCTGACGATCCTGATCATGAAGCCGGAAAAGACCGGCGGCGATTACAAGGAAATCGACCTACTGCACCGGCAGTTGGAGCGACAGGCACGCATCCAGCGTTACCAGGGTGGCGGCAACGAGGGCGACCTCAATCCCAACGTAGCCAACCGCAATGCGGGCCCGCGCAAGGCGCAGCGTCGCAACGACTTCTCCGAAGAGCAGGTCGAAAAGCTGGTCGACGCCTTCCAGGAAGGCTGCTTTGATTACCAGCGCGATTGGCACCGCGCCGGCAACCAACGCACCCGCGCCATCCTGAAGTCGCGCCAAATCGGCGCCACCTTCTACTTCGCCCGGGAGGCGCTGATCGATGCGCTCACCACCGGACGCAATCAGATCTTCCTGTCCGCCTCCAAGGCCCAGGCGCACATCTTCCGCGGCTACATGCAGGCCTTCGTGCGCGAAGTCCTTGACGAGAAGCTATCCGGCGGCGACAACGGGATCGTTCTGGCCAACGGCGCCGAGCTGTTCTTCCTGGGCACCAATGCGCGCACGGCCCAGGGCTACCACGGCAACTTCTACTTTGACGAGTTCTTCTGGACCTACGGCTTTGATGAGCTGAACAAGGTCGCCAGCGGCATGGCGATGCAGAAGAAGTATCGCAAGACCTACTTCAGCACCCCGTCCAGCATGGCCCATGAGGCCTATTCGTTCTGGACGGGCGAGCGCCGCAACCGTGGCCGGCCCGCCAGCGAGCGGATCAAGCTTGATGTTAGCCACGACGCGCTGGCGCGCGGCCGGGCGTGCGAAGACCGCGTCTGGCGCCAGATCGTCACGATCATGGACGCGGCGCGCCGCGGTTGTGAGCTGTTCGACGTGGAGGAGCTGCGCGAGGAGTACAGCGCGGAGGCCTTCGCCAACCTGCTGATGTGCGAGTTCGTGGACGACGGCGCGAGCATCTTTCCGCTGGCGGTGCTGCAGCCGTGCATGATCGACAGCTGGGTGGAGTGGGGCGGGGAGTACAAGCCCTTTGCCCAGCGCCCCTACGGCGATCGCGCCGTGTGGATCGGCTACGACCCGGCCGAGAGCGGAGACACGGCCGGCCTGGTCGTGGTGGCACCGCCGCTGGTGGAGGGCGGCAAGTTTCGCGTGCTGGAGCGGCACCAGTTCCGTGGCATGAAGTTCGCCGAGCAGGCCGAGTTCATCCGCAAGATCACCCAGCGGTACTGGGTGACCTACATCGGCATCGATACCACCGGCATGGGCACCGGTGTGGCGCAGCTGGTCAAGCAGTTCTTCCCCGCCGTGACCACCTTCAGCTACTCGCCCGAGGTCAAGACGCGGCTGGTGTTGAAGGCATTCGACGTGATCCACAACGGCCGGCTGGAGTTCGACGCCGGCTGGACGGACCTTGCGCAGGCGCTTATGTCGATTCGCAAGACCATGACGGCCAGTGGCCGCCAGTACACCTACACCGCCGGGCGCACTGAGGAAACCGGACACGGTGACCTGGCCTGGGCGCTGTTCCACGCCCTGCACAACGAACCGCTGGAAGGGCGCATGGCCGCCACCGGCAAGATGGAGATCTGCTGATGACTACCCCCGCTACCGCGCCAGTTGCCGCGGCCGCGCCGCCGCCCGGCATCGAAGCCTTCACCTTCGGAGATCCGACGCCCGTGCTCGACCAGCGCGGCATCTACGACTACCTACAGTGCTGGCAGAACGGACGCTGGTACGAGCCGCCGGTGTCGCTCGAAGGTTTGGCGCGCACCACGCGCTCGAACCCTTACCTGGCTTCCGGGTTGATCTTCAAGCGCAACATGCTGGCGCGCACCTTCGTGCCGCATCGGCTGCTTTCGCGCGAAGCCTTTGAGCAACTGGCGCTGGACTGGCTCACCTTCGGTACCGGCTATGTGGAGCGGCGCCGCGCCCGCCTGGGCAACACCCTGGCGCTGCGCGCGCCCCTGGCCAAGTACATGCGACGTGGTGTGGTGGAAGGCGAGTTCTACCAGGTCCAGGCCTGGGGGCAGGAACACGCCTTCGAGCCGAACAGTGTCTTCCAGCTACGCGAGGCCGACATTGATCAGGAGATCTACGGCCTGCCGGAGTGGCTCAGTGCCACGCAGTCGGCGCTGCTGAACGAGTCGGCGACGCTGTTCCGCCGCAAGTACTACAACAACGGCTCCCACGCCGGGTTCATCCTGTATATGACCGACACCACGCAGACGCAGGAAGACGTTGATGCACTGCGCGCGGCACTGAAGAGCGCCAAGGGCCCCGGAAACTTCCGCAACCTGTTCGTGCATGCGCCGGGCGGAACCAAGGACGGCATCAAGCTGATCCCGGTCAGCGAGGTGGCGGCGAAGGACGAGTTCACCGGCATCAAGGGCATCACCCGCGACGACATGATGGCGGCCTTGCGCGTGCCGCCGCAGCTGCTGGGCATCGTGCCGCAGAACGCCGGCGGCTTTGGCAGCATCCGCGACGCCGCGGCGGTGTGGGCAGCCAACGAGCTCGAACCCTTGCAGGCGCGCATGCTCAAGGTCAACGACTGGCTCGGCGAAGAAGTCATCGCGTTCCAACCCTACCAGCCGCCGGCAGCGGCGGCGTAACCCACCACGACCAAGCGACGATGCTAAAGAACGTGCGATGCGGCGACTGTGCCCGGCTGCTGTGCAAGGCCGGGGCATTCGACCAGCTCCAAATCAAGTGCCCGCGCTGCGGCACGCTCAACCACCTGAAGGCCGAGAGCCTCACCTCAGATCGCCGCGAGCGATACGACCATGAAGGCTCTCACCATGACCAACCAGCTGTTGCAGGGCGACGCCCTGAAGATCCTGCCCACGCTCGAAGCCGAATCGTTCGACGCGCTGATCACTGACCCACCCTATGCCAGCGGTGGCGTGACCGCTGCGGCCCGGGCCCAGGCGCCATCGAAGAAGTACTGCCGCGAGGGCGGCCACGCCGATTTCGTGGGCGACGAGCGGGATCAGCGTGCCCACCTGCGCTGGATGCACCTGTGGCTAACCGAATGCGCGCGCGTGCTGAAGGATGGCGCGCCGGTACTGCTTTTCACCGATTGGCGGCAGTTGCCGCTCACCACTGACGCACTACAGCTGGCAGGGTTCACCTGGCGCGGAATCACCGTGTGGGACAAAACCGAAGGCGTGCGGCCGCAGCTCGGCCGCTTCCGCAATCAAGCCGAGTACATTGTGTGGGGCAGCAAGGGCCAGATGCCCCTCCAGCGCCGCGCGCCGGTGTTGCCAGGTGTCATCCGAGAGCCAGTCCGGAAAGTTGACAAGCACCACCTGACAGGCAAGCCAACGGCGTTGATGCGCCAATTGGTACACATCTGTGAGAAAGGTGGACGCATTATTGATCCTTTCGCGGGCAGCGGTACGACGCTAGTCGCCGCAGCCTCTGAGGGGTTCAGCTGCACGGGAATTGAAATGGCAGAGCACTATTTCTCTGTTGCGTTTGGACGGCTTGCAGCAGGCATCTAGCGGCTGGTGTGCCGCAAGGAAGCGGCTCAAAGCGCCAAGTCAGGCTTCATTCCAATAGCGAATGAGTCCATCGACGAATGCGTTCGCATCGGCGACCCTCCAGCAGGTTGGGTTGCCGTCACGAATTAAAGGTGACTGGAGGTTCGCACACAGAAGGCTTCGCCTATCGGCGTTTTGGAGCCAGTTGACGGAACTCACGAAGGTCTGCCCGAAAGTCGAGGCGAACAGCCCCGCCGGGACGTTGTAAAGGAGGCCTTCCACGAAGTAGGACGGCGCAGAGCCGGCCACGATGAGACCTTCAGATTCGAGTCTAGACCTCAGATTTTTGAGCACCCGGACCATTGGCTTGAAGCGCCCTCCGGTTGCCTGTTGCTTGGCAATCAGGTTCGCCGCGTGCTGCTTCGGATAGTTCACGATCTCCTGGCCTGCTGAATCCCAAAAGCATATGCCAGAAACGAAGTTGGGCACGGCCGACGAGTAGGACGCGTAATTCCTAAACTCGGCGGCGACAAGCACGTCGGCCTTTCGACGACTGCCAC
Organism: Stenotrophomonas sp.; assembly: GCA_035539015.1. Lineage (GTDB taxonomy): Bacteria > Pseudomonadota > Gammaproteobacteria > Xanthomonadales > Xanthomonadaceae > Stenotrophomonas_A. Next base: position 7,060 of record DATLJF010000333.1, read on the forward strand.
CCGCGGCGACAGCGATTGCGCGAGCTCCAGAGGTCACGTCCGTTCCGAAAGCGCGGTTAAGCGTCGTTAGCACGTCGGTTCTAAATTGGGTCCAGCTGTAAGAGAGTGCGATGCGGTCGTGTTCCCAGGCAAGGTACTGATCGAGAGGTAGGCTCGTCGAGTTGCTGTAGTAGGTCTCGTTGAGCCTAATGACGACATCGACATCGCTTTCCGCATAGATATTCGTGTGGTTCCCATAAGAGCCCTGCAGAAAAATCTCATAGTCACGTCCATGAATCGGGGTGCCTGCGGCACCGAGCGCATTCGAGATGATCTGGTAGGTGCTCGCCGACTGGGCTACTGACCCTTGGTGTGCCCACGTTTCGAGTTGCGCTTCGGAGATCGGCATTTTGGTCACCTTAGAAGGTCGAGGATAGGATTCTCGTACTTGGCATATGAGGCGCGGCCTCGCTGCCAAAGAACGTTCAACTTCTCCAGATCGTGTTCCAATAAATCCGTTGCCATCTCCGGCTGCTCATAGGTTTCGCTTACCCGCACGGTCTGCACGTCCCTATAAAGGATCGAGCGAAGTTGATCCATGGACTGAGTGTTTATCTCGAGCGTCTTTTGCAAAAGGGCGATCGAATTGAATGGGATCGCTTTTGCGAGCTCGACGGTAAAGCGCCGTTTGGGCGGGTAGACCCCGACGCCGATGCTGAGTACGCGGACTTGCGCTGGACTAACGCCCATAGGCCCAAGAGCGTCTGCTATCGCATAGAGCGTGGGATTGTTCGCACAATAGCCGCCGTCTAGGAGCTCGACCCGCTCGCGATGCGCCGTTTCGATTGTGGCGCGCCTGAAGAACGGAAACGCTGAACAGGACGCGCGGACAGCATCGGAAACCTTGACGCCGAAGCCCGGTACGAAACTTCCTCTCGAACCGTGTGCCTGCCCTATGTTCGCTTTGAAAATCATAGGGCGCTCGGTCAGCCAGCGCACGGCAACTATGCCGACGCCAGTGCGCATGTCCTCGAAGGTCGCATCACCGAAAACCTCAGCTGCTAGCTTCTCTAGTGCTGCGGTCCTGGTACTCACTAGACGCTTCTGCATCAGAGCCGGGACATGCTCCCGGTATAGATCGTGGATCTCGGGAATGCTCCGGCCCAGCGCAAGAAGGGCCCCAATGATCGATCCGGTGCTCGTCCCGTAGATGAGATCGAAATGTTGATAGAGGGGGCCGCCCAGGGCGGCTTCAACTTCCGACAGTACACCGAGCGTGTAGAAGCCTTTTGCGCCGCCGCCATCCAGCGTCAAAACGCGCAAGGCTCGTCCTTCGCTCCTCGCAGCTTCCTGTGCCGCCATAGCCTTCTCCCTTGGATCGCCCGATTAGACGGCTTCCGGGGCAGGCGGCGCAAGACGCGGCCTGCTCCACCTGGCGCGCGCAGTCGTCGCCCCGCCACGCCTGCGGTCTTGATGCGCCCTTTTTTCCGCACCCCCGCGCCCCGGCCCCGGCGCCCGCCGCCGCTGCGTCTCGCCGGCCTCCCGGGAGGTGGCCTGGCCCTGCGGTTCCCTGCGCGGGAAGGTCCTTTGAAAGACGTCCTAGGCGGCCCTGCCCGGCAACCGGCCGGTGGCCAGAATTTCCAAGTGGCCATCGGAAACAGGTAATCAGGTAATCAGGCCCGCTGAGGCGCGACTAAGCCCTTGATGCGTATGGAGAAAGTCACGTTACCTCGGCAGGTAATTTGAGGTAATCCGGCGAGCCTGAAAAGGTAATGTTATTGATTTATAAAGACTTTTTTCAATGATCAGATTACCTCCCCAAAAGGTAATTCCGTTACCTCGAAATTACCCCGGAATTACCTTTGATATATGTTCATATGTTGTTGATAGTACAGGGCAAATTGGCTGCATTCGGAACAGGTTACCTGAATTACCTCTTCCCGGTGGGCATCTGAAAAATTGAGATAGGGCGGGCCTGGAATGGTTCGCCAGCCACTCGCTAAAACCGGAGCCCCGCCACTGCTAGCCAGCGAGGCCGATTCACTTGCTGGTTGCGTTTGCCGGCATGGCCGTCGCTATCGCCGATGAGGCCGGCATCGGCGACAGCTGCTGGGCGGAGGGTTAGGCGCTGGCCATGCTCGAGCGTCGCGGACTGGTATCGGCGGCGGTAGGGGAGGGCTGGGTCGACCCGAGAGGCAGAAATCGGACCTGCTCAGCTTTGCCGCGATTTCACCGGCCAGCCGGAACCCGAGGTCGCTGCGGCCGGCCACGACCGAACCGTCATCAACATCACGCGCGATCCTACTTGGCGACAATAAGCCCGCACTTCGTGAGTTGGTTGATCAGTTGCAGCAGAGTGGATGCGCCACACGCCTGCATGGCGGCGAACCTGTGACATTCAATTGTCCGCACAGAGACGTGCATTTCCGCGGCCACCTGTTTAGTTCTACTTCCAGACGCTAGGCGAGAAATTACTTCAATCTGCCGCTTCGTCAGCGACCCGATGGGCGCGGGCGCGCAGTAGGGCCGCGTCGATGTGGAACTGTACTTCTTTCCTGATGCGACATTGCGCACAGCCCTACAAAGGTCTTCAGCGGGCCCCGTCTTGGTGATAAACCCGTGCGCGCCTCCATGAAGTGCGGCGCGTGCCACTTCATCGTCTGAATTTATAGCCAGAAGGATGAACCTCGTTGTGAGCCTTTCCCTTCGCGCAAGGTCGATGACTCCAAGTCCGTCAAACTTAAACATGTTCATGTCGACGATTGCTACGTCGTAAAACCTGGAGCGAAGAAGATCAAGCGCATCGACAGCGCTACTCGCCACACTTGTCATGTAGAGATTGTCTTCGAGGATAGAGGCGACGCCCTCTGCAACAACTCGGTGCTCATCGGCTACCAACACAGCGCAGGCCATTCTACGTTCCTACTCACGTGGTCCGTCTGTGCACCCTAGCTTGGAGGGCGGCGGCTTTCAATGTGGCCTAGATACGTAGAACTACTTAGGAAGATTCCGCACTTGCACTGAGGACGGTGCCGCGCTGCAGATGCATGATCAACGGTGGGGGGGCGCCGTCAATTCCATTCGATTGAATCTTTGGAGCAGCGAAATGGCATCGAAAGCAGCGGATAACAAGTTAGCGCCAGAATCTGGCGCCGCGGGTCAGCCTAACATTTTGGTGATATGGGGCGACGACATCGGATACTGGAACGTCGGCGCGTATACGCACGGAATGATGGGTCACACGCCCAACATCGACAGCATCGCCTACGAGGGGATGTTGTTCACCGACCACTACGGCCAACCCAGCTGCACCGCAGGGCGTGCGGCTTTCATCATGGGCCAGTTCCCGATCCGCACAGGCATGACCACTATCGGCATTCCGGGTTCCACGCGGGGCATCCAGAAGACCGACCCCACTCTGGCCGAAGTGCTAAAGTCCGTCGGCTATACGACGGCCCAATTCGGCAAGAATCATCTGGGCGACCGTAATGAATTCTTGCCAACGGTTCATGGTTTTGATGAGTGGTTTGGCAACCTCTATCACCTCAATGCCGAAGAAGAGCCAGAAGAGTTGGACTATCCGGGTCAGAAGAATCCGGAGTACAAGAAGACCTACGGGCCACGCGGCGTGCTGCATACCTGGGCCACGGACAAGGACGATGCCACCACCGATCCCAAGTTCGGGCGCGTGGGCAAGCAGAAGATCGAAGACACCGGCCCGTTGACGCGCAAGCGCATGGAAACCTTCGACGGCGAGGTGGTGGAGAAGACACTCGACTGGCTCGATCGCGTCGGCAATGGCGACCAGCCCTTCTTCTGCTGGTTTAATACCACCGCCATCCACATCCACTCGCATTCGCCGCAGAAGTGGATCCAGAAGGCGGTCGATGAAGGCCGGGCCGAAGAAGACGTGGTGCGGGCCAAGATGCTGGAGCATGACGAGCAGGTCGGCCAGTTGCTGGACAAGCTGCGCGAGCTCGGCATCGAGGAGAACACGATCGTCATCTACAGCACCGATAATGGCAACGAGTTGATGCTGTGGCCCGACGGTGGCTATGCACCTTTCCGAGGAGAAAAGGGCACCACCTGGGAGGGCGGCGTTCGCGTGCCGCACCTGGTTAAGTGGCCGGCCAAGATCAAGGCGCGATCTGTTTCAAACGGAGTCCAAAACCATGAAGATGTCTTCGCGACCCTGGCGGCTGCTGCCGGCCTGCCCGACATCAAGGAGAAGCTTGCGAAGGGCCACACTTTGAATGGCACCAGGTACAAAGTGCATTTGGATGGGTATAACAATCTCGATCACTGGACTGGTAAGACCGATAAATCGGCCCGCCGCGAGATCTTCTACTACGATGAGACGGACTTGATGGCAGTACGCGTCGATAACTGGAAAATGCACATTGGCGTCAAGCGAGGCGGCAGCTGGTGGGATCAGAAGTACTATCCGTCGGTGCCGTACGTCTTCAATTTGAAGATGGATCCGATGGAAAAGATGGACCCGCAGTCTGAGGAGTGGGGCTACATCGGCCGCAAGTTCTTCGCCAACAAGCTGTGGGCTCCCACCGCGGCTGGCCCGTTCATCGCCGCGCATCTGCAAACGTTGATGGAATTCCCGCCTTCGCAGGGCGCTGACACGCTTAGCATGAAGAAGGCCTTAGAGGAAGCCCAGAAGAAGATGGAGAACCCCGCCGGAAGTAGCAACTAGGCGGTTGAGTCTCGCGGCACCTGGGGCAGACCTGGGTGCCGATCTCCTCTCAAAAGGAACGGCTGGGTTCAAGCGCTGGCCAATGGCCGCTTTGGAGTCCGCCGCAGGCGTGCCGAAGTGACGAACTCCGGTTCTTGCGCTGGGAAATTTCGGGTCGTCCCGGTTGGCGATTCAATGCCTTATGTGACCTCTGTTGGGAAAATTGCGCCGCTTAAGTCGTTGATTTGTAAGCTTCAGCGCTGGAACTTTTAATCTTTTGGTCGAAGGTTCGAATCCTTCACGGCCCACCACTTCTTTCAATGACTTGCGTAGATTCTGTGGCGAATTATTCGCCATATTGCTGGGGAATTCCCGGGCATCTGGTTTGCTGAATCGTACCTCGTGGTTAGCGGGCACTGATGGCTGTGCCTCGATGGCGCGCAGCCGAAATGGTATTAGTGTCCGCTTCCGACCCAAAGCGGGCACTCACCAAGGAGGCGACATGGTGGTTCTTCTACTTGTTGTGATCGGTGCCGCCGCCCTCGTCGGGGTGTTTTTGCTCATATCGCGCAAGAGCGTGGAGGTCTATCGTGGGCCGCAATGCATGGGGAAGCTCTGGCGCAGGGAGTTCCCCAACTCGCCAAAAGAAGACATCCGGCAGTTCCTTTGGATGTTCTCCTCCGCGTTTGCCATCCCTCGCCGACGAGCGCTTCTGCTTCGCCCAGATGACGAGTTGCTGACCATTTACGGGGCGCGCTATCCCGTGAACGGCTGGCCTGACGCATTAGAGTTTGAGACTCTTGCGAACAACCTGGATAAAGTCCATCACCTGTCGTTGGAGAATATCTGGCACGACCGTCTCTCAATGGGTGAGCTTTTTGCGATGCTCGGTGAGCAAGGCGGAAGGCGCTGAGTTAGGTAGTACAAGGTCCGCTTTCGACCCGTAGCGGACATTTCAAGCAAGGCCAGACGATATGGTCAGAATCCGACAGCATGGAAGCAACAACGAGCTGTTCGACGTTGCCCGCTTTCTAACAGACATCGATAGGTTCGTCCCGCCGGAGATTTGGCACGTTGCGGTTGAATGGTGTGTCGGAGAGCGCGCCGCTGAGATCGAGCAACTGACGGAGTCGGGTTGCTACATGGCAGACGCCGATTTTCGTTCGATCTATTCCGGCGTCCGCCAGACCATCGATGGACGCTTTATCGGTCTGCGCAATGAGGAGCGGCTATTTGAGCTAGTCGCCGTCGATTCGTCTTTCTGGGAAGTGGTCGGACCGGAATCCTTCGAGGCACACATGCTCGCTACGTACGGAACGTGGCGCCCTTTGGCACCTGCCTCGACAGACTGACCGCTCCTGGCCCAAAGCGGACATCGACAGGTTGGGGTTTAGGCAGGGTTATCGGAGGTAGCTAGAGACGCCTTCCCACCCGAAATCGACGTCGGTGGTTGCTAGAGCAATCCTCAAGGAGCGCCGCCGGCTATGCAGCGCACGGAACGGCTGGTGCACAATGTGGCGTCTCGAATAGATATGGACGCATCATGGATATTGAAGCCCTTCTAAGTGCGGCTTTGCGCGAGGCAGGTTACGGGCCGGACGCCATAGGCTCGGCGATGCCACGGATCGTGCGCATTCTGGAGGCCGAGGATGTGCGTATCGAGATGGGTCGCAGCCTATCGCGCAAGGAGCGCGACTACGTGCGCCTCCAACTCGAGCTTGGACTTAGCGTGTCGGAAGTCGTCGCAGGCTTGAAGAAGTGAGTGACGGCGATGCGCGTAGGCAGGTCGCGCCCTGTCTCTTGCGGACGACATTATCGTCCCCAACCCCCTACACCAGCTGCACCACCACCTTCCCCTTGGCACGACCACCGTCCGAGTAGGCCAAAGCCTGTTGGGTGTCGTTGAATGGGAACACTTTGTCCACGACCGGCCGGAGGGCGCCGGACTCAACCAACGCAGCGATCTCCTTCAATTGCGTGCCATCCGCGTGCATGAAGACAAAGCGATACGCCACACCCTTGTGCTTGGCCTTTTTGCGAATGCCATGGCTCAGCAGGCGCAAGACTTGCTTGAGCGGCCACGCCAGGCCGCGCGAGCCGGCGAATGCCGGGGTGGGCGGGCCGGAGATCGAGATGAGATGCCCACCCGGTTTGAGGATCTGCAGAGATTTGGCCAGTTCGTCGCTGCCGAGGCTGTTGAGTACCACGTCGTAATCGCGCAGCACGTTGGCGAAATCCTGCTGCGTGTAGTCGATGACCAGGTCGGCGCCCAGGGCTTTGACCCAGGCGATGTTGCCGGTACTGGTAGTGGTGGCGACGAAGGCGCCCAGGTGCTTGGCCAGTTGGATGGCGATCGTGCCAACGCCTCCGGAGCCGGCCTGGATAAGCACTTTCTGCCCCTTCTTTAGCTTCGCGATGTCGACCAGCACCTGCCACGCGGTCAGCGCGACCAGGGGCAGGGCGGCGGCTTGGACCATGTCGAGGTTGGTGGGCTTGAGCGCGACCGATGACGCTTTGACGGCAATGAACTCGGCGAAGGTGCCGATGCGGCCATCGTCGGCGCGTGCATAGACTTCGTCGCCCACTTTGAACTGATGCACACCAGTGCCGGCCCGGACCACGGTGCCGGCCACGTCGTGCCCAAGCACCAGCGGAAGGCGATACGGCAGGATCAGCTTGAACTCGCCCCGCCTGATCTTTGAATCGAGCACGTTGACGCCCGCGGCGTGGACGCGGATCAGGACGTCGTCGTCGTGCAGGTCCGGCACCGGCATCTCGCCGATGCGGCCGGTCTCATTTTTCCCGTAGCGATCGATGAGGAAGGCTTTCATGGGTGTTTCATCCTGGCGGGTGCAG
>DATLJF010000334.1:0-4524 GCA_035539015.1 Stenotrophomonas sp.
TCCCCACCCGTGCGTAACGGGCAACGCCGTGCGCACAGCCACGGCGCTAGCGAGGTTGGGCGCACGCGCGGAAGCTGCGACACGCGCCTCGTAGCGCCTATCCCAGGAGATTCATCCATGTCGTACATCACCACAACCGATGGCTGCCAGATCTTCTACAAGGATTGGGGCAGCGGCCAACCGATCGTCTTCCACCATGGCTGGCCGCTGTCCAGCGACGATTGGGATACGCAGATGCTGTTCTTCCTCGAACAAGGCTACCGGGTGATCGCGCATGATCGCCGCGGCCACGGCCGCTCCAGCCAGACCGCCAAGGGCCATGACATGGACACTTACGCGGCCGATGTGGCCGCGCTGGTGCAGGCCCTGGACCTGCGTGACGCGATCCACGTCGGCCACTCCACCGGCGGTGGCGAAGCCGCGCGCTATGTCGCCCGCCACGGTGCAGGTCGGGTCGCACGCCTGGTGCTGATCGGCGCGGTACCGCCGCAGATGGTCAAGACCGCGGCCAACCCCGGCGGCCTGCCGAAAACGGTGTTCGATGGCTTGCGCCAGCAGCTGGCGGCCAGCCGGGCGAAGTTCTATTGGGACTTTCCGATTGCGTTCTATGGCTTCAATCGCGAAGGCTCGCCGCTGTCCGAGCCGGTGCGGCAGAACTGGTGGCGACAGGCGATGATGGGCGCGGCCAACGCGCAATACGCGTGCATTGCCGCCTTCTCGGAGACCGACTTCAGCGGCGACCTCGGCAAGATCGAGGTGCCGACCCTGGTCATGCATGGCGACGACGACCAGATCGTCCCGATCCAGGATTCGGCCCTGCTGTCCTCGCGCCTGCTGCGCAACGCCACGCTGCAGGTCTACCAGGGTCTGCCGCATGGCATGTGCACCACGCACGCGGAGGTGATCAACCGCGACCTGCTGGCCTTCCTGCGCGGCTGAGCGGCGGGCGGCGCGGGATCGCCTAAAATCGGAGGCCCCAGCCTTCCCCGGAGCCGTCATGACCTACGTTGCCGATCCCGCCCGCTACGACGGGCGCATGCCCTACCGCCGCGTCGGCCGCAGCGGCCTGGTGCTGCCGGCGATCTCGCTCGGCCTGTGGCAGAACTTCGGCGGCGTCGATGTGTTCGAGACCGGCCGGGCGCTGCTGCGTCGCGCCTTCGACAAGGGCGTGACCCACTTCGACCTGGCCAATAACTATGGACCGCCCTATGGTTCGGCCGAAGAGAACTTCGGCCGCTGGTTCGCCCAGGACTTCGCCGCGTACCGGGACGAACTGGTGATCTCGACCAAGGCCGGCTGGGACATGTGGCCGGGACCCTATGGCGGGCCCAGCGGTTCGCGCAAGCACGTGCTGGCCAGCTGCGAGCAGAGCCTGCGGCGCATGGGCCTGGACTATGTGGACATTTTCTATTCGCATCGGGTCGATGCCGACACCCCGCTGGAAGAAACCATGGGCGCGCTGGCGCAGCTGCACCGCCAGGGCAAGGCGCTGTACGTGGGCATCTCTTCCTATTCGCCGGAGCTGACCCGGCAGGCCGCGGCGATCCTGCACGACGAGCGGGTGCCGCTGCTGATCCACCAGCCGAACTATTCGATGCTCAACCGCGATGTCGAGCACGGGCTGTTGCCGGCGCTGGGAGAGCTCGGCGTGGGCTGCATCGCGTTCTCGCCGCTGGCCCAGGGCATGTTGACCGACAAGTACCTCGGCGGGGTGCCGGCCGACGCACGCGCGCGCCGCGAAGGTTCGCTCAAGCAGCGCATGCTCAGCGAAGACAACCTGCAGCGGATCGGCGCATTGAACGCGATCGCCGCACAGCGCGGTCAGACACTGGCGCAGATGGCAATCGCCTGGGTGTTGCGCGATGCGCGGGTCACCTCCGCCCTGATTGGCGCGCGCACGCTGGCGCAGCTGGACGACTCGCTGGCCGCCGTTGCCAACCTGGCCTTCAGTGACGAGGAGTTGGCGCAGATCGACCAACATGCCGGCGACGGCAAGGTCGATATCTGGCGTGTTTCCTCGGCCATCGGTCGCGAGGCTTCACCGCAATAAGCAGCGCGTGCTGATCGGCGCCATGGCGACAGTGCCATGGTGGCCTGGGCCGCGAACACGCCCGGCGCCGGCAAAGGCGCCGAGGGGCCGCTCAGGCCGGCATCTGCCGCAGCAGCTTGTCCAAGGTGATCGGGTACTCGCGTACGCGGATCCCGGTGGCGTGGTGGATGGCGTTGGCCACTGCTGCGCCGACGCCGCAAATGCCCAGCTCGCCCACGCCCTTGGCCTTCATCGGCGAGGAGATCGGATCGGTCTCGTCCAGGAACACCACTTCCTGGTGCGGGATATCCGCATGGACCGGCACCTCGTAGCCCGCCAGGTCGTGGTTGACGAAGAAGCCCAGGCGGCGATCGACCACGAGCTCCTCCATCAACGCCGCGCCCACGCCCATGGTCATCGCACCGATCACCTGGCTGCGCGCGGCCTTGGGGTTGAGGATGCGGCCGGCCGCGCACACCGCGAGCATGCGTCGCACACGGATCTCCGCGGTCGCCGCGTCCACCGCCACTTCGACGAAATGCGCGCCGAAGGTGGACTGCTGGTAACGCTTGGCCAGGTCGCCGTACTCGATCCGGTCCTCCGCCACGACGCGGCCGCCGCGGCCGAGTTCGGCCAATGACTTCGAGCGGCCTCCGCCGCGCACCTGGCCATCGCTGAAGTCGGCGCTGTCGGCGGCAACCCCGGCACGTTCGGCCAGCGCCTCGCGCAGCTTCACGCAGGCGGCGTAGACGCCGGCGGTGGAGCTGTTGCCGCCCCACTGCCCGCCCGAGCCGGCCGACACCGGGAAGCGCGAGTCACCCAGGCGCACGTGCACCTTGTTCAACGCCACGCCCATCATCTCCGCGGCGGTCTGCGCGATGATCGTGTAGGAGCCGGTGCCGATGTCGGTCATGTCGGTTTCGACGCTGATCGTGCCATCGGTTTCCAGCGCCACGCGCGCGGCCGAGGTCATCACCAGGTTGTTGCGGAATGCCGATGCCACGCCCTGGCCAATCCACCAGCGGCCTTCGCGGGTACTGGCCGGCTTTGGGTTGCGCTGGTCCCAGCCGAAGCGCTGCGCGCCCTGCTGCAGGCATTGCACGAACTGTCGCTGCGAGAACGGACGTTCGGGATGTTCCGGGTCGACCTGGGTGTCATTGCGGACGCGGAATTCAACCGGGTCCATGCCCAGTTGCGTGGCTATCTCATCGACGGCGATCTCCAACGCCATCATGCCCGGCGCCTCGCCCGGCGCGCGCATCGCGTTGCCCTCGGGCAGGTCCAGCACCGCCAGGCGGGTGGCGGTCATGCGGTTGGCGCCGGCGTACAGCAGGCGGGTCTGGTTGACCGCGGTTTCCGGGCCCCCGCCGGGCAGGTCGCCGGACCAGCTTTCGTGGCCGACGGCGGTGATGCGGCCATCGCGGTCGGTGCAATGCGGATCCGCTGCAAGGTCGCCGGCCGATGGGTGGTGTTGTTGAACATCAGCGGGCGCTGCAGGGTCACCTTGACCGGCCGCCCGACCTGGCGCGCTCCGAGCGCGGCAAGAATCGCATCGGCCCGCACGAACAGCTTGCCGCCGAAGCCGCCGCCGATATACGGCGATACCAGGCGCACCTTGTCCTTGGGAATGCCCAAGGTCTTGGCGACATCGCCTGTGCTCCAGTCGATCATCTGGTTGGAGGTCCACAGCGTCAGCTGGTCACCCTCCCAGCGCGCGATGGACGCGTGCGGCTCCATCATCGCGTGGCCCTGGTCGGGCGTGCTGTAGGTCTGGTCGAGCTTGACCGGCGCGGCGGCGAAGGCGCCGGCGAAGTCGCCGGCCGAGGTGTCCGGCGGGCCTTGGTCGGCCGGCGGGACGATCGCCGTGTCACGCGCGGCATGCAGGTCGTAGCGACCTTTTTCGCGCTGGTAGTCGACCTTGATGCGCTGCGCGGCCGCGCGCGCCTGCTCGAAGGTTTCGGCGACCACCAACGCAATCGCCTGGTGGTAGTGCTCGATCTTCGGCCCGCCGAGCAGGTACGCGGTGTTGAACCGGCCCTTGCCGAGCTTGCCGGCGGTCTGCGCCGTGACAATACCCAGCACCCCGGGCGATTGCCTGGCCGCGGTCAGGTCCATCGCGCGGATGCTGCCCTTGGCAATGCCAGCACCGACCACGTAGCCATAGACCGCGTCGGGCACGGCCTGGTGCTGCTCGTAGGCGTAGGGCGCGGTGCCGGTGGTCTTGAGCGGCCCGTCGATGCGATCGGTGGGCTTACCGACCACCTTGAGGCGGTCGATCGGGTTGGTGCCTGCCGGGGTATCGAATTTCATCTCAGGCCCTCGCTTCGTCCAGCACCGCGGCCAGCGTGCGCTCGACCAACGGCAGCTTGAACGCGTTCTGTTCGGTGGTGTGCGCGCCATCGAGCAGGCGGCTGGCAATACGCCGGGCATCGGCGCGCGGCTGTTCGGCCGCCTCCACCCGCCAAGGCTGTGGCGCTACGCCACCCAGGGCCACG